>CAVGEJ010000087.1:0-10887 GCA_963628215.1 Eubacterium sp. CAG:180 | reverse complement strand
GGCTTCCCCTGAGCCGGTGATCCGGTATTCGTCGGGAATATCATCAAGCTCCCCGTCAAACTGCCTGTCCCAGCGTTCGCTTGCAACACGGACATAGCCTTCATCAGTGAAGCGTCCCTGCTCATCCATCGCAATGTCGCGCCCATAGCGTTCATAGTCGATGTAATTTGCCAGAGGACCGAGATCCTTTTCGGAGTAGATACCGGCTTCGTGGGCGTAATAATAGCCGAGGTCGGATTCGTCGTTGATACCGGGCATGATGTCGTAGCAGTCCAGATTGAACGTCAGGTTGATGAGATCGTCGATGTCGCTGACCTCATCACAACCGGCTTCCATAATGGCAACGAGCTTTTCCTGATCGCTCAGGGAAAGCTCGTCAATCAAGGCGGCGAGATAGTTGAGCTTATCAAGGCTCTCGTACTCGCCAAGCATCTTCTGAACGCCGTAGATCGGGCATTCGTAGTCGGTGATGAACCACTCTTCATAGGGCTGACCGAACTCATCCTGCTTGCCGATCCCGATGCGCTCAAAGACCTTCTGCATCTCTTCTTCGGTGGTGGGCAGCTTTACCCACTCACCGACCAGCATCCCCTCGTTGTACTTGCCAAGGTTCGTGACGAAGGCTTCAAAATCACCGTCCAATACGGGCATAGGCATCCTCCTTTCAGTCATCCACCATGCCGTCCGGCATGATATACAGTTCCTCAAACTCCGCGTCGGTCATGGATTCGAGCTTCTGGACGGTCTTATACATCAGCTCTGCGATCTCACCGTCCACGTCGTTCAGGGTGACGCTCTTCATATCGTCGATCAGCCGCTTCCGGCTGGACGTGTTGAAGCAGCACATGAGGTTGATTTCTTCCACGGTAAAGTTTTTCATATCAGAGTACCATATCCTTTCCTTTCGATTTCTGCGGTTTCGGCGTGTGAGGCGGCTGTGCTTTCTGCGCGGATTTCAGCTTGTCGCGGATGGATTCACGGGCAGCGGGCTTCTTCGGGATGGTGTCGTAGATGGCAGTTCCGGCATCCTCCACATACGAGCGGACATACTGGATGCTTTCAGAAAAGCGGATCGGTCTGTTCTTGTCCTCAATATTGGTCAGCCGGACTTCATCGGCGGCAAAATCAACCGCGTCAATTCTGCACTTGATCCCATCCACATTCAGCGTCGCGCCGACAGGAATGTAATCTGCGGCTTTGAGTTCCTTGAACGTTTCGCCGTCCTTGTTCAGAAAGACATCCACACCGGACTTCCAGAGCTTATGAGAACCGGCTACCCACGCAGTTTCACGGAAACCCGTGACCGGCATGGAGGGCTTGCCGCGCACCTTCTTTTCAAGGGGCTTTGTGCCGAGAAGCGGCGCGGCTTTCTGAGCGTCCTTGCCGTACAGCTCAAAATAGCCGTTCTGGGCAAAGCAAACCAGCGCGTCCGGATGAGCCTTTTTGACTGCTTCGTACTTGCGGAGTTCTGCGACGGGCAGAGGTGCAAGCACCTCCGTTTTATCAGCCTCCGGCAGTCTGTCACGGCGGCTTTTCTGCTTGGACAGCACTTCCGCCAGAGCATCCGCGTCCTTCGGGAGCGTCTGGTGGGTTTTGACGCCGCCATGCTCACCGACCAGAGCCATTGCTGCATCGAAGCTGCTGCGGCAAGGTGCATCCAGCACATAGCCGTCTGCAAAGGTCAGCCGGTCATGATCCGGCGCAACCGAGTTCTGCGCCACATTTGCCGCCTGTTCCCGGTAGTTGATCTCAAAGACATCACCGAAAACTTTGCCGCGCTTGACGGTTTTCGGGATGATGACGCGGGCAATGCACTCGTCGTAGGTCTGTTCCGCGTAAAAGCGGAAGGTGTTGTGATCCCGCGTTCCCTGAATAAAGACCTGATTTTCATTGAGGCAGTGCGTTCCATGCGGACGGCAGAACCACATCAGCGTCTTGTCTTCGGGATTCTGGCTTTCAGCAGCGCGGCGGATGATGCGCTTGTCGATGTCGAAGTCTTCCTTGTAGCTGTCTACATGACTGTCCACGAGCTTCTGCAGCTCCGCAACAATGTCAACGTCTGTGTATTTCTTCATGCGTCTCCTTTCTCACAACTCCATGTCGTGCGTTTTGGATTTGACCGGAGACTTCTTCTCCGGCTGCTGTTTTGCGGCAGTCCTGAGCTGATCGCGGATAGAAGGCTTTTCCTGCTTCCGCTCCTGCTTGACGTATTCCAGCGTCGGCATCAGCTCACGATAGCAGCCCTGTGTTTTCCGAGCCGCATGACGGCGATGGATTTTGAACAGCGGCTCACCGTTCTGCGTGACCGTGTTGCCTTCGATCCTGACGCCGTTTCGCGCCAACACATTGAAGGAATGATTGGAAGAGCGATAGGTTGCCCGCATTCCGTCGTTGTGATAGGCGATCTGTCCCTTGAGCGTGTCCATAACGGCAGCTTTGATTTCCTTCTCTTCGGCAGTCAAACGGTGAGCTTTCGGTGCTTTTGCCGTTTCCTCCGGCGAGGGAGCAACGGGAGACTTGACCTCCACGGTTTTTACCTCAATAGAGGTAATCTCATCGTTCTCCCATGCAACGACCTCCGGGTCTCTTTTCTCTGCCTTCTCGGAAGTAGCTTCTTTCTGGGGTTCGGTCTGCTGGCGGAAAGCATCGACAAAAAGTGCTGTCAGTCCGGGATTGGCTTTGTCCACAAGGAAGCGGGAGGCATTCTCCGGGCAGACATCAACGGGCTTCGCCCATTCCTTGAGGGGCTGCGGAATGCGTCCGTCAAAGTCTTTCTGCTGAATGGTGTTTGCAAGGACGTACCGGACGCGCTCCGGAGAAAACTGCTCAAGGACACTTTTTACGGCAGCATCCGCATTCAGCCGGTTATCTCCGTAGTTGGAGCTGATCGCCGCTTCAATCGCACGGCGGCATTCCACATTTGCCGCAAGGGAGGCGCGATAAGACTCCAGCTCACCGGCTTCATAGGCGTAATTCGCCGTCTCGCGGTAAATGGGGACTTCCGGCTTTTCCTCCGGAACGGCTTCCGTTGCGGGAGCTTCGGCTTCCTGCTCGACGGACTGCGTTTTCTCTGCAAGCAGCACTTTGAGCTTGGCGTCAATGCCCTCAATCATCTCAGCCGCCGTCTTGCGGATGGTGTCCAGAGAGCTTTTCAGCTCCTTGGTTTCCTTGCCGGAAGACCAACCGGCGATGTAACCGAAGGAATAGTCTGAGGTTTCAATGCCGTAACGCTGGCAGACCGTGTAGGCAACGCTTTCCGCCTCAACCTCCTTGGTGTGCCGATCCTTCCTGTCTTCGGGCGCAGCTTTCTCATCGGGCTTATATGCGTGGAGCTTTGCATGGGCGATCTCATGAATGGCGGTTTTGACCGTCTGGATTTCGCTCATGCCTTCCTGAATGGCAATCCGGTTTTCAACCGGCGAGAAGAATCCCTTTGCGCCGCCCGGAATATCCTCAAAGGAAATGGGGACGGGCGATTCCTGCCTGAGCGCGTCAAAGAACGCCTCATAATTTTCAACCGAGCCTTTCAGCTCATCGACGATAATGTCCGGAAGCTCCTTGCCGTCCGTCTGGGAAACATCGAAGACGCTCACCACCTTGAAGGCAGGGCGCAGAACCTCAACCGTCTCTGTGACAGCCTTTCCGTCTGCGCCGATCACCGGCTTCTGCGTCACGGGGTCAATCTTCTCGCGCTCTTCCTGAGTCTTGTATGGCGCGGGCGCAAGAATCTTGATGCCGCTCTCCTTTGCCTTAACGTGCCGTCCGAAGTTTTTCTTCCACGAGGTATAACCGGCAACATAGGTTGCCTCCGGCTTCTGCATCGCAATGAGCAGCGTGTTGTTGAAGGAATAGTTGTAGAACTTGGACATCGTGCGGAGATATTCCTTGAACCGCTCGGATTCAAACAGCTCCTTGATGCCCTGTTCCAGCTTGTCCGTGATCTCGCGGACTTGCTGTGCGCTTCTGTTTTCAGCCATATCAGACCTCCGTTTCCTTTTTATTTGGGGCAGAAGAAAGCCCCGTCCGGGCTTTGCTCAACAACCGAGCCTTTACCTCAGACGGGGTTTCGCCTCTCGTCAGCCGACGATGAAAAATGTTGTCCTCGTTCTCCCATTCAATCAGCCGGTCAAACATCTCCGGATGATTTGTGACCATGTGCAGCAGCTCCGAGTCGCTGGCATTGGGGCAGAACCAGCAGCCGTTTCTCCGGCAGTGACCGTAGATCGGGGAAAGCAGCCCGTGTTCCTGACAGAGCTTGTAGGCGTCTGCCTCGGTCATGCCGTACTTGGCAAGCAGACTGACCTTCTTCACGCCGTCCAGACGCGCAAGGCGTTTGGGTTCATCCTCCGCGATACCGACATAACTCACGGTGTCCGGAGAAAGCGCGGCATTGTACTTGCGGACAGGCGGGATTTTGCAGTCCCGATTGACTGCGCACATTCCAGCCCATGCGAAGCCGCGAACCTCGCCCTTATGAGGTCCGCGGGTGATGACATGATGGAACACGTCATCGTAGGTCTTGTCGGCATGGAGAATGGTGAACTTGATGCCCAGCTCTTTTTCGCAGAAGGGCTTGAGCCGGTCATAAATGAAGTCCCGGTGTTCCGGGACTTCGCCGCTTGTGTCCTTATCGAACATGACCTCGCTGAAAACCGCCTCGTCCAGCGGCTCGTTGTGCTGTGCAGCCAGCAGGAGCGTCGCTACGCTGTCTTTGCCTCCGCTGCAAGAGGCAACATACTTCGGGCGGCTCATCGGTCAAACTCCATCTTGAAGCTGACGTATTTGCCGCCGCTGTCATCCAGACGGATCACCGCGTCGTAGAGCTGAGGCTTCTTCGGCGTGTAAAGCCCGGTCACTCGGCACCAGCCCTTGTCCAGCAGCTCTTTTGCAATCTTCTTGGTCAGCTTCTTTTTCTTGCTGGAAAAGAACTTGTTGTCTTCCCACAGGCAGAAGGAGCATTCCCTGTTCGAGCAGTAGAAGTTGCCCTTGCCGACGTAGACCGGAGAGCCGCAGCGGGGGCATTTGCCGATTTCCTCCTTGCCTGTACCGAAACGCTGGGCTTCGGCGTCGGAGAGGAACGGATAGGCTTTGACAAGATCCCCGGTCATCTGGACAATGCCGCTGAGGAAGGTATCTGCATCCGCGTTGCCGCGCTCAATCTCCATGAGCGTGTTTTCCCATTCCGCCGTCATTGCGGGAGAAGTGATCTGTTCCGGCAGAACGCAGACAAGGTTGCAGCCGTCCTTCGTGGGAATGAGGGATTTGCCCTTGCGCTCTGCAAAGCCGGATTTCACCAGCTTCTCAATGATACCGGCGCGGGTCGCGGGAGTGCCGAGACCTTTCTTTTCGGTGTCATCGTCGAACTGATCGTTTCCGGCAGTCTCCATCGCAGACAGGAGCGTGTCTTCCGTGTACTGCTTCGGAGGTGTCGTGAAGTGTTCGGTGACGCTGGCAGATACACCTTCCAGAACATCGCCCTCGTGGACTTCGGGCAGAGACTTCACGGGATCGTCCTTTTCCTTCGTCTTGAGGGATGCTTTGAACAGCTCTTCGATGGCTTTCCAGCCGTTTTGAACGACAGTCTTGCCCTTGGTTTTGAACTCGTAGCCCTCGCAGGAGAGCGTAATCTGCGTTTCAGCGTAGGTGTGCTTTTCGCCGGTTGCACACAGAAGTCGCATCCCGACAAGGTTGAGAATTTTCTGTTCAGACTGAGGAAGCGCGGAAACCTCCTGCTTTTCAAGCTGGACGGTCGGGAGAATGGCGTGGTGATCCGTGACCTTGCTGTTGTCGATCACGCGGGCAATGTCCGGAGTAAACGAGACGCCGGAGAAAAGCGGAAGCTGGCGGCAGACGATAGAAATGACCTGACGGGCAGTGTCCTCCATATCGTCCGTGATGAACTGACTGTCCGTGCGCGGATAGGTCAGGAGCTTCTTTTCGTAGAGCGTCTGAACGAGATCGAGCGTCTGCTGGGCAGTGAAGCCGTAGTATCGGTTTGCCTCGCGCTGCAAGGTGGTCAGATCATAGAGCTTCGGAGGATTGACAGTCTTCGTTTCCTGCTTGAGAGAAGAAACGACGGCTTGCTTTTTCTCGCAAGCCGCCGCAATCTTCTTTGCTTCCTCTTCGGTTTTGACCTTTTCCAGATCGGCAGTCAGATCGCCCTTGCCGACATGGACGTTGAAATACTTCTCCTTCTGGAACGTGGAGATTTTTCCGTCGCGCTCCACCAGCATTGCGAGGGTCGGCGTCTGGACGCGCCCGACCACCAGCTTCTTGTGATAGAGCGTGGTGAACAGGCGGGTGCCGTTGATGCCGACAATCCAGTCCGCCTTCGAGCGGCTGAGTGCCGCTTCATAGAGACGGTCATATTCCTTGCCGTCCCGGAGATGATTGAAGCCTTCGCGGATGGCGGAGTCCTCCAACGAGCTGATCCACAGACGCTTGAAGGGCTTGGTGCATCCGGCTTTGTTGTAGACCAGCCGGAAGATCAGCTCACCCTCGCGTCCTGCATCGGTTGCGCAGACCAGCTCAGTGACGCGCTTGTCCTTCATGAGAGAAGACAGCACCTTGAACTGCTGGGCTTTGTCCTTCGTGACCTCAAACATCCAGTTTTCCGGAACAATGGGCAGATCGTCATACCGCCACTTGGCATACCTCTCATCGTAGGAACTGGCATCTGCCAGCTCCACCAGATGACCGAAGCACCACGAAACAATGTAATTGCCGCCCTCCATGTAGCCGTCCTTGCGGGACGTCGCGCCCAGCACCTTTGCGATGGACTGGGCAACGCTGGGCTTTTCAGCAATGACTAAGATCAATCTTCATCACCATCCGTTTCGGCATCCTCCGCAATCTGCGGCTCTTCATCCTCGTTGATGTACGGCTCTTCCTCGTAGCCTTCATCATCAAAGAAGTCCATATCCTCATCCTTGGGCTTTCTGCCCTTGACGAACTTGATGTAGTAATACGCAGCACCAGCAACACCGGCAATGGCAAAGACTGCGATGATCATGCCGACGTTGGACTTCTTTTCGGGTTTGGTCTCAGGCGCATCGGTTTCGGCGTCCTTTTCCGGTTCCTGAACAACGGGAGCAGTGCCGGTGCATTCGCTCATATTGGTCTTGCAGACCGGGCAGTCGGTGTTGACCTGACCGGCAACACATTTCTCTTTGCAGTTACAGGTGGTCAGCGCAGCCGCAGTATCTTCATCCAGCAGCGCAAGCAGATCGCTCTCATCGACCATGTTCAGGAAGTACGTCTGATACTGTTCCTCATCCTCGTTGATCGGCGCATCGTAGTCGATGACGATATAGAAGGTGTTGCCGCTTTTCGTCTGAATGGTGATGAACTGCTTGTTGGTAGCCTTGTCATAGAGCAGATCGCGGGTATAGGCGTTGCCTTCATCGTCAATCGGCTCACCCTTCGGTTTCTCCGGCGCGGGAGTAGTTTCAGGCTGCTGTTCCGGCTGGGTTGCCTCCGTGACGGGAAGGTTCTGATCGGTGTCATCGGCGTAGGCAAACGCCGTGACAGAGAAGCAGGACAGAACCATGACGCAGACCGCAAGGACGGTCAGAAAACGAAACTTCTTACGCATTGTCGATTACCTCCGTATTTCCGGCGGGCTTGGTGCCGCCCTTCATGGAAGACAGGAACGCCATGATCTGATCCTTGTCCATCACCATAGAACGCACAGTATTGATGATTTCAAGGTTTTCCAGCTCTGTCTTCTTGTCGTACAGCTCCTTGAGCTGACCTTCGATTTCGGACTTCTTCTTTTCAGCCTTCTCAATGTCGGAGAGGACTTTCTGATACTTGGGATTCATGAAAAAACTCCTTTCTTTTAATAGGCGGGTCTTCCGAAGGCGTAGAAATGCTGCTGCCAGTAGGAAGAGTTGATGGACGTGTACTGAATGGGGTCGCCGCAGTGGATCATGACCCCATCACCGACGTAAATGCCGACGTGGGACACGCCGGGGGTGTCATACGTTCCGACGAAAAAGATGAGATCACCGGGCTGGGCATTCGCCTTTGAAACCGGCGTACAGACGTTGTAAAGCCCCTGTGCGCCCAGCCGCCCGGTATTCACAAGACCGCTGTTCGTGAGAACATAGCTGACGAAGCCGGAGCAGTCAAAGGACGTGTCGGGATTGGAGCCGCCCCAAACATACGGATAGCCGAGATACTTTTCCGCCTCGGTGATCAGCGTCGCAAACTTCTCGTCGTTCAGGTATTCCGGGTTGACATCGTAGTTGGCGGGCGGATTTGTGATGTACTTGTCCACATAGGGAGAGTCACCGAACAGATCCTCACGGTTGCCCAGCACAGACATATACGTTGCGTACATGGAGAGCTGTTCCTGAGACATGATGTAGACCGGAACGTGGGAGAGGTTGAAGTTTTCGAGCGTCACATAGCAGATGTAGTAGTCGTAGGGAACCTGATAGGTTTCCGTGTGCGTGTTGCCGTCTGCATCCGTCCATGTGTCGGTCTCCGTGCGGTATCTGGTTTCGACGATGACCTCTTCGGTGAGGATGTACTGCTTGTCGAACAGCATTTGAAGCGTACCCTGCACCTCATCCAGCGTAAACTCGCCCTCGTGGAGAGCCGAGAGAATGGAAACAAGCACATAGGGGTCATGCTCAATATCATCCAGATCGAAGTGATACTCGTCATAATCATGGGTGCTTTCATAGTTATCCAGATAGCTTTGCAGCTCTTGCTCCATCTGGCAATACTGCGCCTCTGCGCCCAGCATCGCGTCATCCTCGCTGAGATAGGAGGAAGCGATAACCGATGAGCCGGTGGAGGTGAACATCGAACACGAGCTGATTCCAGCGCCGAGCAGTATGAAAAGGAAAAGCCCGACGCCGATCCAGATGAAGGTTTTCTTGTTCTTCTCAAAGAACTCCTTGATCTTGTCGGATGCCTTCTCACCGAGCTTCTTACCGGTGCTTTTTGTAGCAGTACCGGCAGTCTGAGAACCGGCTTTTCGAGCGGCGGCATACTCCTTCTTGATGTTCTGCTTCTGGTAGTGCTTGTTCATGTTCTGCTTCTTCATCTCAGGATGCTCCTGCTGATTTCTCTCATATTGGAGCTTCGCATCAGCAACATCCGCCTTATGTTCCAGCTTGGAGACCTTCTCATAGGGCTTGTTGACGCTGTTTTCCCGATGATGACTGAAATGCCGAGCAGCGGTCTCAGCGGCGATCTCCGTCTTATGCGCTGCCTCAACCGCCGAGTTTTCCTGTTCGACCTCATGGAGTTTGCCATGAATGCCGGAAGCGAGGGTGTCACCGACCTTGCGGACGGTTTTCTCTGTCTCAAATTGCAGTTTGCCTTTGCCCTTCGGCTTTTTCAGCTCATCCTCAAAATGAAGGCGGGTTTTGCCCTTGCCGGTCTCTTCATCAAAGACGCGCTCTTTCTTGAGAACCTTGTGCGTGGGCAGCTTCTCACGGGCGGCATCCAGACGCTCATGCGCCTTCTCAGACTTTCTTTCGAGCTTCTGCATCCGCTTCGTGGGCGGGGCGGCATTGTCCGAGACCGGCTTTGCGGAGGCAGTCTCCGCCGCTTGGGAGAGAACAGCATCCGCGTCAACAGCCTCAACCGCAGAAGTCTTGCGCAGCTTGTGCGTGACAACCGTTTCGGCAATCACTGTGCCGGTATGCGAAGAAACGCCGTGCTGCTCCAAAACAGAAGGTTTGAACGGCGCTTCCGACGAGGGCAGCGGTTCAGGTGCATTCTGGGGTGGATTTTCCGGCTTTTTTTCTTCTGTGACGGACGTTTCAGAGGATGGCTGCGTGTCGTTATCCTCAGCGTGTTCCGCCTGAAACTGACGCTGTTGACGGCGCATCTGCACCTTTTTCTGTTCCTCCGCAGAAAGGGATTCGGAAGGCTCGGCTGTCGCAACGGGCTTGACCAACTCTGCATCTTCCAGCCGCTTTGACACACGCTGCTCGGTGCCAGCCGTCAGATTTTCCTCAACTGCGCCTTCCCGCGTCATCCGCACGACCACCTTGTCGCGGGCTTTGAGTTCCGGTTCCTTCGCCATCAGATTTCACCTCCAATCCGCTTGTAGGCAAGCTCGGTGTATTCAGGGTTCAGCTCTACGCCCACAAAATGCCGCCCCATCTGCGAGGCAACCATTCCCGTTGTGCCGCTTCCCATAAAGGGGTCAAGCACAATGCCGCCTTCGGGACAACCGGCGAGAAGACAGGTCTCAACCAGCTTCGGAGGGTAGGCGGCGTAGTGACCGCCCTTGAAGGGGACAGTGTTGATCTTCCAGACATCGCGCTTGTTGCGGAGCGGATTGATGTCACCATCCTTAATCGCCCCATGTTCACGCGGGCGATTGATGGTCTGCGGCTGAGGCTGACCGGGAACGGGCTTGCCGTATTTGTTGCCGCCCTTCATGCCGCGCTTGAGGCGTTCTGCCGTTGCGGGAGCAATCGGTTCGGAGATCGCCTTGTAGTCAAAGAAATACTTCTTCGACTTGGAGAACAGGAAAATATGCTCGTAGCAGCGGGCGCAGCGGTCTTTGACGCTCTCCGGCATGGGGTTATCCTTCATCCAGATGATGTCGTTGCGCAGATACCAGCCGGTATCGCGGAGGGCAAAAGCCAGCATCCACGGGATGCCGATCATGTCCTTCGCCTTGCAGCCCTCAACCTTGTTATTGAGCGCCACAGCCTGACCGTTCCTGCCGTTTGGGTTCTTCGGGTCAACGAAATCGCCCTGATTGCCTTTCCCGGCGTAGGTGTCCGAGATGTTCAGCCAGAGCGTACCATCCGGACGCAAAACGCGCCTGACTTCGGTAAACACTTCCGTCAGGCGCGAGATATATTCCTTCGGCGTTGTCTCTCTGCCGATCTGAGCCTCCATGCCGTAATC
>CAVGEJ010000086.1:0-10913 GCA_963628215.1 Eubacterium sp. CAG:180 | reverse complement strand
GTCGGTCACGATCAGCCCGGGGGCGGCAAACTGCACGTCCTCGGTCAGGAGCGCGGCTTGCCGCCGTCGGTCGGCGTCTGACGACCTTTGACGGGTTGGTCGCGGGCTACGACAGAAGTGTTCCGATTCTTCTGCACATCAAAATGGAGAAACTCGACGCGGATTTCATCGAAAAGCTTCGGAAGCTTGAGATGCCGATGCTGTTCGGCGCGGTCTCGGTTTCCGTTGTGCGGTCGCTCCGGGAACTGTTTCCGCCCGAGCGGATTCTGGCATTCATGCCGGGAAAGCGGGACTACCGCGCGTTCTACGAAGCGGGCGCGGGCAACATCCGCCTGTGGGAGAACTGGCTGACGGAGGTAACGCCCGCCGAGGTGAAGGCGGCTTGCCCAGGCGCGGAGGTCTGGATCATGGCGAACGACGGGCACGGGGATTTTTCCGGCTCGGTTGCTTAGTTGGAGCGGTGTCGGGAACTCGGCGCGGACGCGTATCTGCTGGATGACATGCGGATGGTGGTGGAATGGAGAAATTCGCATGGCAACGTATGACGGGGGGGCGGATATGGAACTGAGGGCATATCACAAATCCATGACCGACCTGCACGTGGGGTGTGAGGCGCCGACTTCCTATTTCATTCCATACGAAAGCGAGGAGACCTGCCGTGGCGATCATCGCGGGGAATCCGGGTGCATCCGGTCGCTTTGCGGAACATGGCGGTTCTTTTTCTCCCCGTCGCTTGCGGCGGCGGGCGGCGTGGAATCGCTCGGATATCGAGCCGATCTGCCTTTCGGGACGATCTCTGTTCCGATGAACTGGCAGTTCGATTTGGGAAAGGGATACGATACGCCCGATTACATCAACAAGAAGTACCCGTTTCCCGTTGATCCGCCGAATGTTCCCGACGAGAACCCTACGGGCGTTTACGAGCGGGAGTTCCTGATCGGCGAGGACTGCGCGGGCAAGTCGGTTTACCTGACCTTTGAGGGGGTGGATTCCTGCTTTTACCTCTTCGTCAACGGCGAATTCACGGCGTACAGTCAGGTCAGCCACTGCGTCAGCGAGGTGGATATCACGGAGCGCCTTGTGCGCGGCGTAAACCGCTTGCGGGTGGTGGTTCTGAAATGGTGCGACGGGTCTTATCTGGAGGATCAGGACAAATTCCGCCTTTCGGGAATCTTTCGCGAGGTCTACCTGAAAATCCGTCCGCGCGTGCATCTGGCGGACGCGGAAATTCTGGCGATTCCCGATGAAAACCTTGTCGGCGGGCGGCTTTCGGTTGCGCTGACTCTGACGGGGCGGGCGGAGGTTGCCTACACGCTCTTCGGATCGAACGGGCAGGAGGAAGCGGCGGGGAACAGACCGCGTTTGAAATTTTCCTCGACCGCGTTGCGCTCTGGAGCGACGAGACCCCGGCGCTTTATTGGTTGCAATTGGTTTGCAACGGGGAGTATATCCGCTTTCCCGTCGGATTCCGTCGGGTGGAGATACGGGACGGCATCGTTTGGATCAACGGTGCGAAGGTGAAAGCGAAGGGCGTGAATCGGCACGACAGCGACCCGAGGATCGGAAACACCGCTCCATACGACCGTATGCTGCGGGAGTTGCTGATTCTGAAGGCGAATCATATCAATCTGCTTCGCACGGCGCACTACCCGAACGACCCGCGCCTGCTTGGGTTGTGCGACCGGTTGGGAATCTATGTCTGCGCGGAATGCGATCTGGAAACCCACGGATTGCAGTTGGTTGGCAACTGGAGTCTGTTGACCGATGATCCCGCATGGGAGGGGGCGTACCTCGACCGTGCGGCGCGGATGTATGAACGGGACAAGAATCACCCGTGCGTGGTGATGTGGTCGGTTGGAAACGAGTCGGGAACGGGATGCAATTTCAGAAGGGTTTACGAGTATCTGCACAGCCGCAGACCGGATTGTATCGTGCACTCCGAGGGAAGTTCGCGGGCGTATATGGAGCGCTACCGGAAGGGGGAGATTGACTCCCCGATGTGTCCGTATACCGACATCGAAAGCCGGATGTACCCCTCGCTGAAAATCTGCTGGGAGGATTATCTGTCCGAGACCGCGCCCTCCGACCGTCCGTTCTTCCTGTGCGAATATTCGCATGCGATGGGCAACGGTCCGGGGGATCTTGCCGATTACTGGAAGCTGATCTATGAGCAGGATTCCTTCTTCGGCGGATGCGTCTGGGAACTGTGCGATCACGCGGTTGCAACGGGTTCTGCCCGCTATGCGCACCCGATCTACCGCTACGGCGGGGATTTCGGCGAGCCGCTGCACAACGACAACTACTGCGTGGACGGCTTGCTGTACCCCGATCGGCGCGAGCATATCGGGATGAAGGAACTGAAGCAGGTCATCAAGCCGTTTTCCGCCGACTGCCGCACGGGAGCGGACGGCGGGTTGACCGTAACGGTGCGAAACCGCAGGTATTTCACCGATCTTTCGGATCACGATCTTTACTGTTTCCTGCGCAAAAACGGCAAAACGGTTGCGGAGTGCCGCTTTCCGTGCCTTGCCGTTCCCGCGCAGGGAGAGCGGGAATACCGTCTGCCGTTTGCGCTCCCGCCCTGCGAAGAATCCGACCGCCTGTGGTTGGATCTCTCGTTCCGGAGCAACCGCTCCCGCGAATGGGCGGACGCGGGGAGCGAGAGCGGTTGGGAGCAGATTTTCCTGCACCGGGAAAGCGGTCGGTCTCACAGACTCCGCGCGGACAGACAGCTGACGGTTGAGCGGAGCGGAACGCGCCTGCAAGTCCTTGGCAGGAAAACGGTTTATACCTTCGACTGCGCGAGCGGACTGCTCTGTTCGCTCACGGATAACGGGAGCGAGATGCTGACGGGACCGTTGACCCCGGTCATCTGGCGCGCGCCGATCGATAACGACCGACGGCAGACCGAAAAGATCAGAAACGCGGGCTTTGAGGCGGCGAAGGTTTTCTGCCGCGGCTTCGGACTTCTGGAAACGACTGCGGAGGGCGTGACCTTGGAGGGGGACTTCGTGATCGGCGAACTTGGCGCGCTCCCGATTGTGACGTTCACCGTGCGGTACAAAGTTCTCGGAGACGAGGGGTGACCCTGACCGTCAATGCCCGGGTGCGCGAGGGACTTCCGCCGCTTCCGCGATTCGGGTTTGAGGTGCGGATGCCGGAAGGCTTCGAACGCTTTGCGTATTGCGGGAACGGTCCTTATGAAGCCTATGCCGACAAGCACATGGCTTCGCGGTTCGGCGTGTATGAAACGACCGTGACCGGGCATTTCGAGCACTATATCAAGCCGCAGGAGAATATGGCGCATGCGGAAACGGTCTGGGCAACGGTCGGCGCTGCGGCGGGACACGGGCTGCTGTTTGCGGCGGTGGATCGCCCGTTCAGCGTGAACTGTTCGCACTACGATATCCGCGCCGTGACTGCCGCAAAGCACGATGACGAATTGGCGGAGACAAAAGAAACGGTGCTGTATCTGGATTATCGGCAGAACGGGATCGGCTCGAATTCCTGTGGACCGGAACTGGCGTCCGAGTACCGTTTCGCGGAGCGGGAATTCACCTTCCGCGCCAGAATCAAGCCGACGGTCACCACCGATATCACGCCTTGGAACGTGGTATTCGGGGAATGAAAGCCCCGCAAAATAAGGAGGGAAACAGAATATGAAAAAACTGCTGTGTATGCTTTTCGCGTTCCTGCTGACAGGCGCTTTGCTTGCTTCCTGCGGGAAAAAGAACAATGTTCCTACAGGGACGACCGACGCGCCTGCGACGGATGCGGTTGAGACCGCCGACGTGGACGAGAACGGATATCTCCGCGATTCTCTCCCCGAGTTGAATCTGGACGGGAGAGAACTCCGGATTCTTTCGTGGAAATCCGCACCCTATGAATTCGTGGACGGTTCCAATAACTTTCTGACCGAGTTCGGGCAGAAGGTGCAGACGGGACTGCTGGCGGACAAGGGCTATGACATGGTCGTGCAGTACAGCGGCTACGGTATGATGGGAGCAATGGCGGGCTATTATTACGACCTGAACCAATGCGACTATCTCGATTTCGAGAAGCCGTGGTGGCCGCAGAAGCTGCGGGACTGCGTAACGATTTCGGATTCTGTGTACTTTGTTTCGGGCGATATTTCGGTCTGCCGTACCACGGGGCTGTTCGCTCTGCTCACCAACAACAATATGCTGGTGGATTACGAACTCGGCGACGAACCGTATCTGCTTGCGGCGGCGGGCAACTGGACGCTTGACCGCATGATGGAGATGTCGAAATCGGTTTACACGCAACTCGACCCCAACGATCCGAAGAGCGACGGGAACGAATACGGCTTTGTGTTCATCAACAACGTTGCAACCGACGCATTTCTGGAAGGCTCGGGCATCCGCATGGTCTCGCGCAACAGCGACGGGAAACTGGTGGTGGATTCCTCCTTTACGGGAGAGAAGGCGGACAGTCTGGTCAATCGGCTGTTGGTGTTCATCTATCAGAACGACGGCGTGCATATCAGCACGAAATACGGCGCGATCTTCCCCGAGGGGCATGCGATGTTCATGGTGTGCAAGATCGACACGCTGATGTACTATATGGACAACGCGCAGAAATTTTCCTACGGCGTGCTTCCGATTCCGAAGTACGATAAAAACCAGACGGATTATCGGACAACCGTAAACTTCAACTATTCCATGTTCTCAATTACCAAGAATGCGGATCAGCCGGACGAAGTGGCGGCGGTGATCGAGGCGCTTGCCTCCGAGGGCTACCGCACGGTCTCACCCGCGGTTTTCAATAAGGCGTTTCAGGTTCGGTATTCCGAAAATAAGACCGTTGCCGCGATGTTCGATATCATCCGGAACTCCACAAGCTTTGACATCGGCAGACTCTCTTCGCACACTTTTGAGGAAGCGAAAGTCAAATCCATGGTGTTTGCCTTCCGCGAAACGGTGCTCGGAAATGCGGGCGGTTGGAAAACCGTTGTCGCACGGTTCGGCACGAAGTGGGTAAACGAACTGGAAACCATTTCCCGGGCGTATGCCAACGGAGGAAAAGCCGAGTGAAGCGGAGAAAAGGAAGGTCGCGCCTGTTGTCCTGCGCGCTCCTTTGTCTGACGGCGGCACTGCTTTTCACGGGCTGCGCGGGCGGAACGGAATCTGCGGAAACCTCTGCGCGGACAACCGAAACGGCAGAGCCGGGCGGGGAGCGCGCACTGGTGCTGACGAAGGACGGAAAGACCGACTATCGGATTATCTACCCCGCAGACGCCGACGCGGAAACGCAGGAGGCGGCGGAAAATCTGCGGAGCATTCTGGGAACTTATTGCGGCGCAGAGCCGGAAATTCTGAGCGATTCCGCAGAAGCCGCCGCATGTGAGATTCTGATCGGCAGGACGAACCGCGCGGCAAGCGAGCGGCTATGCGAAGGAATGGGCTATGCCGACTGGGCAATTGAAGCGGCGGGGGAAAGTGTGGCGCTTGCGGCTTCAACCGGAAAGGGCGCGTCCGACGCGGTGAGTTACTTCCTGCGCAGCACGTTGGGGGTCTTTTCGGGGCTGGACGCGAAAGCGCCCGTAACGATTCCGCGCGACTATCGCTACCGCCCGGAGATCAGTTATCCGCTGGACGGAATTACGGTTGGGGCGCGTGACATTGCGGTATATACGATCGTCATTTCGCGGGACGCGTCCGACGTGGAGCAGGCGCTTGCCGAAACGGTTCGCGCGGCTGTGGGGAATGCCTGCGGCGCGGTTCTGCGTATCGTGAACGACCGCCGCGCGGAAACCGACTGCGAGATCATCATCGGAAAAACGACGAGGAAGAAATCCGCTTCCTACTATGCGGTTGCACCCGATGTCTCCGAATTTTCCTATCACCTGACGGGGGAAGCCTTGATTCTGGTGGTTGGCGGGGATCGTGCCTGCACCGCGATGGGGGCGCACAGCGAACAGGAATTGAAACAAGCAAAGGAAACCTACAATATGGCAACACTTGACGGATAAGTGCATCGAGGATCTCGATTCGGAGCAGACCAAGCGGTATGAGGAAACTGACCTGCGGATTATGACCAACAACATTCTCTTTACGTGGTCGGCAGACCCGACCGAGCGCGCAAAATATCTCTCCAAAATTTATCACGCGTATCTGCCCGACATTCTCTGTCTGCAGGAGGTGGATACCAAATGGTACAACTATCTTCCCGAACTGCTTGCGGATTCGTATGCGTTGGTGGACGCTTACCCGCCGACGGGAACTTCCGCGCGGAACAATCTGAATCCCATTTTCTACCGCAAGGATCGCTTTGACGTGTTGGAAAAGGACTGCTACACAACGATTCAGGAGTTCAAGAGCGAGGTGACCTATGCGGTTCTGCGGGAGAAGGACGGGTCAAAGACCTACATCGTTTACAGTCTGCATCTGCTTGTGGACTCCCTCTCCGCCACAGCCGAGCAACAGCGGCAGAACAGCATTCGGATTGTTCTGGAGAAGATCGGGAAACTGAAACGGAAATACGAAACCGAATACGCCTTTGTGATGGGGGACTTCAACGCGGTGGAATCGACGGAAACCTATCGGATTATCACCGACGTGATGGCGGACGCAAAGTATGTTGCCAAGGTTCGCTCGGATAAGGATCTGAACACGGGTCACACGCTCGGGGCAATGCCAACCCCTGTTTCCGCAGGCGCGAGAAATTACGACTATATCATGGTGAACCCGAACGCGGTGGATGTGATGACGCACACCGTGGTGACCAATCGGTACGCTCTGGACGGGAGCGACCATTGTCCTGTGTTTGTTGACCTCGTTCTCAAGGGCTAATGCTCTGAAAATAAAAGAAAGAGAGAGAAACCCATGAAAAAGAACTGTCTGAAACTGATGTCCGTTGTATGTGCTCTTCTGATGCTGTTCGGCGCTGTCTTTGCGGCAGGCGCCGAGGGGGCGGCGGAAGCCCCGAAGGGCAGTCGCTTCCTGACGGAACCTAAAGTGTTTGAAGAGACCTTTTCCGATTCGGAAACCCTTGCGGATCTGAACGCCGAAACAATGTTGGGCGCGGTTACCGAATCTGCGGGTGCGGGTGGTCTGACCCTGACGGAAGCGACGAACAAGGCGGCTGTTGTGAAGCTGTTTGACTACGCGCCGTCAACCGTGGAGGGGAGCGCTTACACTGTGGTGCTTCGCGGTTCGATGAGCGCCGCGGCTTCGGATAAGGACGAATCCAAGGATATGCTCGGAATTGCCTTCAACATTCTGGACGAAAACAGCTATTGCTATGCGGTGCTCCGTTCGAGCGGGAATTACGATATCAACCGCCAGAAGGACGGAAAGTGGCAGTCCGGTCCCGGTTACACAACGGGAAACGGTTCTTCCCGCAACCGGATGCTGTCCTTCTTTGAGTATCAGCCCGATACCGGATATGAACTGATGATCCGCGTGTACAGCGACGGAAAGGTTCGTCTGATTCTCGACGGCGTTGTCACGGTGGATATTGCGGACAACTTCCGCGAGGGCACGGGAATCGGACTTTATCTGCGGAACACGAGCGCGACGGTTACGTATCTCGGCGTGTTTGCCGATGCGGCGAACTCCTCCGAGGATGACAAGCCCGGTTCGGCAGCGCCCGTTGACCCCGAAAATCCCGAAAATCCCGAAAATCCGGACGATCAGGACAAAGACAAGGATGGAGACGGAGAATCGGAGACCAAGCCCGTAACCAAGCCCGCGCCGACCCCGACCGATGAGAAGCCGGCGGAAACGACGGGGAAAACCGGGAGCGGAAAGAAGAATGCCGCAGGGTGCGCCGCTGAGATCGGCGCAGGTACTTTCGGCATGATGACGGCTGCCGCGGCGCTTGCCGTGGTGCTTCGGAAAAAGAGAAAGGAGGACGGACAATGAAACAGTTTCGTCTGATCGCGCTTCTGCTTGCGCTTGTAACGGCATTTGCCGCGTTTTCAACGGTCACCTTTGCGGAAGAATCCGAGGGTGGCAGAACGGTTGTGGCGTATGATTTTTCGACGATGGATTCTTTGGATTCGTTACAGATTGAGAACCCGCACGCAACGGGAAACGGGCGGGCTTTGAAAACCTGCGAATTGAAGGACGGAAAGCTGAAACTGGAACCGCAAACGGACGGACATTGCTTTGTGCAGTTGTTTGATTACTATCCCGCAATCAAGTCGTATTCGGATTATACCGTTACGATGCGGTTTTCCTTTGACACGACCGATTCTGCGGTAACGGACAAGGCAAAACAGCGCGCGGGGATTTCCTATAATCTTACCCCGCACGAAGTGACCTACAGTTGGGCTTTTATCAACGCAAACGTGGTGTATGAAAACGGTTGCAATATTCAGGGCACATGGAAGGCGGACGGTTCTTTCCGGAAAAGCGCCGGACTGGAAGGCGGCTACAGCAAGGATAAGGAATATACTCTGACCGCGCATATGAAAGCGGATGGCACAATTGATATGTGCTATTACGACGCGGAAGGCAATGTGATCGGAAATGCTGCGACGGGGATCAAAAACTACCGTTCGGCGCAGAGAATCGGAATCTATCTGCGTTCCTGCACGATGTACGTCAGCTCGTTTTCCATCGTTGAGAACAGCGGGCTTAATCCGAATGTCGAACAGAAAGGAATCGAAACAACCGCTCTGGATTTCGGAACGGTTGCGAACCTTTCCGACCTCGCGGGACTTTCGGTGATCAACGGAAGCGCCGACAATGCGGCGTTGGCGGACGGAAAGCTGACGGTTACCGCAGACAGCACCTATCATGTTCTGAAACTCTTGGATGTCGCTTCGGTCGGAACGGAGGGCAAGGCATGGTCGATCGTGATGAAAGCCTCCTTCTCTGCCGCCATTGCAAAGAATACGGTGGACAGCAAAATGCTGTTCGGTCTTGCGTTCGATATGGATACGGACAACCGGAATTACAATTCGGCGGTTCTGCGAGCGGAGGGCAAGTTCGACATGAACACCTTTGCAAACAACGCATGGAAGAGCGGCACACGCAACTGGGATGTTTCCAATGTCAACTATTACCCGGATCATGAATACGAAATCGCGGTGTTCGGCTATGCCGACGGGACAGTCCGCATGGCGATTGACGGCGTGCTTGCAACCGACGTGATGGAGCGGACGGCGCAGACGGGCGGCATTGGGATTATCTGCCGCAACGGCGCGGTCTCCGTGTCCGAAATCCGCGTTTACGAGGAAGCGGCGAATGAGATCGCTTACATCGGAACACAGAGTTCGGGCGCGCTTGAGGACGGAACGTACAGCGTTCGTTTCGTGGCAAAGATCACGGCGGCAAACGTCTCTGCGGCGGGCTTTACCGTAAGGGTTCGCACCGGGGAAACCGACATAACCAAGACCTTTGCGGTTCCCGCGCTCTACCGCGAGGTGTCGGGGGAGGCGCACGGCGTTTCGCTGTCCTATGCGGCAAATGATTTTGCGGGAAACTATCTGTTGGCGCAGGGAATTTACGGGATTCCGTCGGACGCGGGGAACGTTACGTTTACGGTCACGCCGTACTATGTCCGGAACGGAGAGACCGTGACCGCGCAGTCCTATGAGGTCGTGTACAACGTCGGCAGCCCGGTCAGCCAGACCGCTGTCTCGGAGTAAAGGAGAGAATGATGAAGCACAGCTATATGATGCCCGAATTGCAAATGCTCCCGTTATCCGGGGAGCAGGATGTTCTGACCGTCTCGGGACTCCCGACCGTGGCAAGCGGGAACGGGGAATGGATCGGTTGGGATGACCTCATCGGCTGACGGAAACGGAGACAGCCGATTATGACCTCGGAACAGTTGATACGAAATCTTGAAGTTCCGCACGGAACTGTTGACGCCATTCTGGACACGGACGCTTACAACGAAGTGGACGACCAGTTTGCGCTTGCCTATATGCTCCTTTCTCGGGAGCGTATCCGCACGCTCGGAATCTGCGCAGCGCCGTTTCTGAACCGCAAAAGCACCTTCCCGGCTGACGGAATGCGGAAAAGCCATGCGGAAATTCTGCGGGTGTTGGATTTGATAGAGGGGACTCCCAAGCCGCCCGTTTACATGGGCGCGGAGCGGTTTCTTCCGGGCGAGGGGGAGGCTGTGGGGTCTCCCGCCGCCGAATTCATTGTGCGGGAGGCGTTGCGGCACACGCCCGAAAATCCGCTGTATCTCGTTGCCATCGGCGCGATTACCAACATTGCCTCGGCTGTCCTGTTATCCCCCGAGGCGATGCGGGAGAATACCGTGGTGGTATGGCTCGGCGGAACGGGGCACGGTTGGGTTCACTCCAAGGAATTCAATCTGATGGAGGATGTCGCGGCGGCGCGGGCTGTGTTCGGTTGCGGCGTGCCGATTGTCCAACTGCCCTGTCAGGGTGTGGTCAGCGAATTCCGCACCACGCGGTGGGAGTTGGAACATTGGCTGACCGGAACCACCCCGATTGCCGACTATCTTGCCAAAAATGCGATCCGCGAGGCGGAAAGCTATGCGGCGGGGCAGGTATGGAGTCGTTGCATCTGGGATGTTGCGGCGGTTGCGTGGCTTCTGAACGACGGCGAGCGGTTTATGGGGTCTTATCTGACCCCTGCGTCGATTCCCGAATACGACCATCATTACAGTTTTGACCCGCGTCGGCATCCGATCCGGTACGTTTACCGCATCCACCGCGACGCGCTGTTTACCGACCTGTTTACCAGACTGGCGGGAACAAAATGACCCAAACAGGCGATGTCGCTTCCGGCATCGCCTGTTTTTTGGGGGCTTTTGTCTGTTTGGTTGAAGCAGATTTATCCCCCCTCATCAGTCGCTGAACGCGACAGCTTCCCCCCGAGGGGAAGCCTGCCTCACAAAGTGCTACCATCCTTCATACAACTTCAGTTCTTAGTTGATTTCAGATTGTTGTGATTCACGAATGG
>CAVGEJ010000085.1:6435-10959 GCA_963628215.1 Eubacterium sp. CAG:180 | reverse complement strand
GTTTCAGCCAACAGTGAAACAATTCGCCGTCTCCTTTCGGATATTTCCGTGCACTGCTCCGGGCACCCGGAAAAATGTCGGAAAATGGCGGAAAAACTTCGCTGTCTTTTGCTGATTTGCAATTTTACCCGGCGCCGCTTGCAGCCAAACCCTGCGCTCTGATGGAAAATCGGGCTTTGAACGGCATTTTTTTATATACAACGGAAAAAATAGAATTTTTATAAAAATATCTTGCAATTTCGGCTCTACTCTGCTATAATATATGAATCCTTTTGAATGAAGGAAAAAAGAGGAGGGAGACCTATGAAAACACACAAAAGAAAATTGCCCGTATTGATTCTGCTTGCAATTTTCTGCTTCACCCTGCTTCACATGGCTGCGTGCAAAGATCCACAACAGCCGGACAATCCGGATCCGCCCGATGATATCCAGACGGATTACGGGATTGATAACGTCTATTATGCAAAAGATGACGGCAGAGAATATCTGTTCGCGATTACGGGGAATTCCTTCCTGATTTCGGGATTCAACGGGGAACAGACCGGTAATTTCGTTTATGCGGACGGCAATCTGACACTCACGTTCAAAACGGGGGACGACACACAGGCGTCCGCTGTCCTGGAGAACGGTGTGCTGAAGCTGACCTATAACGGCGGCACTTACCGCATGGTGCTGAGAACCTACTACACCGTCAGCTTTGAGGTGGACGGCGGAAGTGCTGTTGAGGCACAGAAGGTTCTCAACGGCGATACCGCAACAAAGCCGGCGGATCCGACAAAGGACGGGTATGCGTTCATCGGATGGTATGCCGATCCGGAGTACCAGACCGCATTTGCTTTTGATACCGTAACCATCGGCGCGGATACAACGGTATACGCCCGCTTTGAGCAGCACGCCGCAGGCAGACCGGAGTACAAGGTTTCCTTCGCCTGCGACGGTACCGTTTACGATCCGATCCGGACAGTCAACGGAATGGTTTATCAGCTCCCCACTCCGGTGAAGGAAGGTGCGGAGTTTGCCGGTTGGTGGGTCAGTGACTATCAGTCCGGCGACAAGCTGACCTATCAGTACACCGGTCAGACCTTGACCGAGGATACGATCCTGTTTGCGGTCTTCCGGTCCGCCGGCGTTCCGAACATTTCCGTGGGTGCGGAAACGATCAGCTGGAATGCACTGGGGCCCACGGCAAGCTACCGTGTCACCGTCAGGAAGGACGACATGGTGCTCGAGGACAAGAACGTCGGTGCCAACGAGTTCAGGTTTGACTTTGCAGGTCAGGCGGCGGGCGAGTACACGGTTACCGTGTCCTGCGACGGTCAGTCTGCCACTGCCTACTATAAGAACAAGGCGCTGGATCGTGTATCCAACTTCCGCGTGGTGTCCGGGGGCGTTCTGGTGTTCGATCCCGTGGCGAACGCGCAGAACTACCTGATTACGATCAAATGCGGCAATGCAAATCATACGCACACCGCGGTAAACAACGGAGCCTCCACCAACTATGTTTTTGCCAACTGCGATATGCCGGAGGACGGCATCGTGTTCGTTGTGATGGCAAAGGCGGAAGGGTATATGGAATCCGTTTCTTCCTATACATACTACCTCGGACTGGATGCCGTAACGGGCGTTACGGTGGACAACGAAAAAATCACATGGTATCCGGTTGAAAATGCGACCGCCTACTATGTGGAGATTTCCAAGGGCGGAAAGATCCTGAAGAATGCGTATGTGACCAGCGGAACCTCCTACAGCATCGTGGATCTGGATGCGGGCGTGATTTCCGTGAAGGTGACCCCGGTCAGCGCCGGCTACTACAGCGCGCCTGCCGAAGCGGTCAACTACACCAAGACCGCGCTGGCACGTCCCGACGGTGTTACCGCGAGCGGCAGCGTCATCAGCTGGAACAAGGTTGAGGGCGCAACCGGTTACAAGGTGAGCGTCAACGGCACGGTATACGACACGACCGATGCAACCTTTACCATCACCGAAGAGATGATCGCTTCCGGAAGCGCTGTTTACACGGTTTCCGTGCAGGCGGTCGCCGACGATGCAGCCAACAGTTCTCCGTACTCCGCGTCTGTCGAGGTGTATTACGCCGGCATGGGTGATGTCGTGTATGAAAACGGCGTTCTCAGCTGGACTCCGGTCATTACGGCAAACAGTTACAGCATCAAGATCGGAACAAAGACCTACACGGTGGACGGAAAGGACAACCGTTTCAAGGTTACCTTCCTGGAAGCCGGTACCACGGAGATTTCCGTTTCCTTCATCAACGAAAACGGAGACGAATCCGCACGGAAGACCATCACGGTGGATGTCTACGGTGTCGAATTTGACGTCCGCGGAGGTGCGGCGGTCAAGACCGTCTATGTGGCATTCGGCGATGAGATTACCCTGCCCGAAACCAGCCGCGACGGCTACGATTTTGCCGGATGGTTTACCTCTCCCGCAGGTCTTACCGGCGGAAAGAGATATGAAAACGTCCGCTTCGAGGGCAGCAGCGACACCGTGCTTTACGCCGGCTGGTCCGCAAAGAGATACAACGTTACCCTGATTCCCGACGAGGGAGGAGAGGTGGCGTCCAAGACGGCAGAGGTCATTTACGGACTTTACAACAAGCTGCCGATCGCAACCCACAGTGATCCCACAAAGCTTTTCATCGGTTGGTTCTCCGAGCCGAACGGCGTCGGTGTCCGCTACTCTGATGAGGAGGGCGAGGCGTTGATCCGCTGGAATCTGCCTTCCGAGACTACACTGTATGCATATTTTGCAGAAACCCTGAAGTTCACTCCCATCGATAACGGAACCGCATACGCCGTGTCGCAGGGAGACTACGGTATCGGAACGCTGACCACCATCACCATTCCGACCACGTATAACGAGCTTCCCGTCACGACGGTCGAGGCGTCTGCGTTTGTTGCCTGCAATACCCTGAAGGAAATCCGGATCCCGAATACCATCAAGCTCATTGAGATCGGCTCCGAGGGCATCAACGGCATCGGCTCTGCGTTCCAGGGCTGTAACAACCTCCAGGCGATCACCATCTATCCGGTGGAGGGAGCCAAGGATGTCCGGTATCATTCGGTAGACGGTGTCCTTTACTACAACAACGAGTTCACCGGCATGGAGATCAAGGCATACCCGTACGCGAAGACGGGCTCCCTGACGATTGAAGAGGGGACGACAATCATCCCGACGGGTGCGTTCAAGAGTGCGAAGTTCACCGAAGTGATCGTGCCGTACACCGTAACGGAGATTCACGCAAACGCATTCCAGAGCTGCACCAACCTGACCAAGATCACGTTCCTGGTGGCTCCCGAAGGGGTTGCGGAAGTTCCGCTGACCATCCGGGATAAGGGCATTTATTCGTGCTCCAAGCTGGAATCCGTCACCCTCCCCGCGCGGCTGACTGCCTTCGGTGTCAATACCATTTCCAGCTGCTCCGCACTGACCTCCATTGACATTGCCGGAAACGGCGGAAACTACAGCGCCAAGGGAGACGCGGGTCGCAAGGTGCTTTGCAACGCGGCGGGGGATACCATCGTCTTCTGCCCGAAGGGCATGACCGGCGAGTTCACGATTCCGGGCGGCGTGACCACCATTGCCCCGAATGCCTTCCAGAGTTGCACTAAGCTGACCAAGCTGACGGTTCCCGGCTTTGTGACCGAGATTCAGAAGGAAGCGTTCAAGTCCTGCTCCGGTCTGGAGGAAATCGACCTGACCGAAGAGGGCTACGGACTTACCATCCGTGAGAGCGCCTTCTACAGCTGCTCCAAACTGACTGCCGTGACACTCCCGAAGCGTCTGGTCAAGATGGAAGCCAATGCGTTCGGTTACACCTACAAGCTGACGCAGGTTATCGTCAACTCCAAGGGGATTGTCTCGGGCGAGGACGGAAAGAACACCGTTGACTTTGCAGCCAACGCATTCGGAAGCATTCCTTCCTCCTCCACCGCGCAGACGCTCTTCTACGTGACGTACGTGGAGCTGGGTGCGGAGGTTCCCGAATTTGAGATCACCGGCGTGTTCGGTCAGAAGATTGAGAGCGTCAAGGTGCATGAGGCGAACCAGAACTATACCGCCATCGACGGCGTGCTGTTCGACAAAGCGGTAACCAAGGTTGTCTACTATCCGACCGACCGCGAAGGCGATTACACACTGCCGGAAACGATTGTCGAAATCGGCGACCGCGTGTTCCAGGGGAAGACCGGTCTGACCGGTATCACCATCGGCAAGAATGTCCAGCGCATCGGCGTCGGCGCATTCCGCAGCTGCAGCAAGCTGAAGTTTGTGAAGTTTGCGGACAGCACCGTGGGGCTGACCATTGCGGATGAAGCGTTCTACGGATGCTCCGTCATGGAGGAAATCCAACTTCCGGGACGTCTTACGGAAATTGGGGCGAATGCGTTTGCATCCTGCCGCAAGCTTGCCAGCCTGACCATTCCGGAAGGCGTGACCCATATCGGTTCCGGTGCGTTTGCAACCTGCTCCGTGCTGACCGAGATTTCTCTTCCGAAGTCGCTCACG
>CAVGEJ010000085.1:0-6425 GCA_963628215.1 Eubacterium sp. CAG:180 | reverse complement strand
CGGTAGTTGACGCAGACGGTAAGGAAACAACGGAGAAAGTCCTTTCCACGCTGCCCTTCTGCCCGCAGAAGAAGGCGGGAAGCACCACGGTGACGGTTCCCGACACCGTGACGAACGTTGCCGCAAACGCATTCTACTACAACCAGGTGGTAACCGAGATTCGGTTCGGTACACTGAAAAACGGTGAGACACTTACCGTTGGCAGCCAAGCGTTCGGCAGCTGTGCCGTGCTTGCGAAGATCACTCTGCCGGAGGGCTTGAGTGAGATTCCTGCATCCATGTTCTACGGTTGTAAGACAGTGGAGGAGATCGTCATTCCGAGCACGGTTGCGTCCATCGGAAACAAAGCGTTCTACGGATGCTCCAACCTTAAGAGCCTGATCTTTAGCGAGACGCCGGAGGGGCAGACCCCTGTGGATCTGGTTATCCTGGATACACCCACCGGCAGCTACGATAACGGTTATACCAGCTCTCCCTTCTACGGCTGCACAAGCCTGAAGAACATCGTCCTTCCCGAGCGGTTGACCGTAATCGGCAGACTTGCCTTCGGCGGACTGGTTTCCGGTCGGTACGGTGAGTCGTATATCCCGCCGTTCGAGAGCATTTCGCTTCCTTCCACGCTGAAAGAGATTCACGACATGGCGTTCCTGAACGCGAGAAACCTGAAAACCGTCACCTTCGCCTCCGGCACGACCCTGTCGGATTCCTGCGACGGCAAGGCATTCGCTATCGGAAAGCAGGCATTCTATTACTGCACTTCTTTGACGGAAATTGCACTTCCGACCTCGTCGGAAGCGACCTACAGTATCGGAGATACTGCGTTCGCTTATACGGGACTGAAGGAGATTTCCATCCCGAAGGCGGTCGGATGGCTCGGCAGCAGCGTCTTCAACCGTAGCTCGGATCTTGCAGAGGTGGTCTTTGAAGCGGGTGCAAATCCGAAGTGCGGCACCAGCCTGTTCGCTTACACTGCCGTTTCCGGCGTGACCCTGCCGGAAGGCTTGGATGCGATCAGCAACTATATGTTCCAAGGATGCGTCAATCTGACCTCCGTGACGGTTCCCGCATCGGTCAAGTCCATTGGCATCAGTGCGTTCGAGAGCTGTCAGGCACTTGCAAAGGTCACCTTTGCCACCTACGAAAAGGACGGAAAGAACTATTCGAACCTGATTTCCATCGGCAACTATGCATTCTCCAAGACCGGCATTACAAGCTTTACCTTCCCGACACTGGAGGGCACAAAGACACTGGATCTCGGCAATTCTCTTTTCCGCTCCTGCATGAAGCTGGAGACGGTCGGACTTTCCGAGTCTGTTGCCGAAATCGGCACCGCGTTTGCGGACTGCTTCAGCATCCGTGGCTTCGTTGTGGACGAGAACAACGAAAACTTTTCCTCTAAGCCCGGCAGCCCGATTCTTTACAACGTAGCCGGTACTGCTTATATGTACATCTGCGGACAGCTTCCTGCCGGCGAGTACGTCATTCCCGAGGGAATCGTTTCCATCGGAGACAACGTGTTCAAGGGTCAGGTGGGAATCACCAAGGTGGTGATCCCGCGCTCGATGCAGACCATCGGAAACTATGCGTTCAGCGGTTGTTCCCTCTTGGAGACGGTGGTTTTCGAGCACTCCACGGATAAGCCCAGCCAGCTGACGCAGAAGGATTCGTACGGAACCAATATGTTCCGCGAATGCACGTCCCTGAAAGATGTGACGCTTCCGGCGAACATGACGGAAATTCCGGCAAATATGTTCTACAGCTGCAAGGCGTTGGAGTCGATTGTCATTCCTTACGGTGTCACAAGCATCGGTCAGGATGCGTTCGGTTACGCAGGACTCAAGAGCGTGTCAATTCCCGCAACGGTTCAGACGATTGCAAACTATGCGTTTGAAGCCAGAAAAGAAGAAGGGGCGATTGCTTCCCTGACCTTTGAGAAAGAAGCGGACGGTTCCACGGCGCTCAAGACCATCGGAAATGTCGCGTTCAAGTACCAGTGCTTCCCGACGGTCGAGATTCCGAAGTCTGTGACCTCCATCGGAAACAACTCGTTCTCCTACAACCCGGCGCTCATCTCCTTTACCTTTGAGGAGGGAACGCTGATCAAGAGCTTCGGTACGTCCCTGATCGCATATTGCCCGCTGATTGAAACCTTTACGGTTCCGAAGACCGTTACCACGCTCGGCAACAACGATTTTGACAACTGCACTTCTCTGAAGTCGGTTATCTTTGAGGAAGGCTCCAAGCTGACCAACGTCGGCTCGTCCACCTTCAAGGCTTCCGGCATTGAGAGCATCATCTTCCCGGAAGGCGTGACCACCTTTACAACGGTGAAATCGCCGACTGTGAGTACTTCCAATGCTTTGTTCCAGGATTGTGTCAATCTGAAGAGCGTGACTTTCGGCTCCAAGACCACTTTCTTGGCAAAGCAGATGTTCAAGGGATGCATTGCGTTGGAGTCCATCGATATTCCGGATACGGTAACGAAAATCGGTATCGAGTGCTTCATCGACTGCACCAACCTCAAGAGTGTCAGCTTCGGTGAGAAATCACAGGTGACCCAGATCGGTCAGAACTGCTTCGCCAACAGCGGACTGGAATCCATTGTTCTGCCTGCAAGCTTTACCGCGTTCGGCGGCGGAACCGCCTATTCCTACACGGCAAACGGCATCGGAAAGCAGTTCTACAATTGCAAGAGCCTGACGAGCGTAGAGTTCAAGGGCAAACTGGAAGTCATCTGCGCCAGCGTCTTTGAGGGCTGCGAGGCACTGGAATCCATCGACATCCCTGCATCGGTAACGATCATCGGTAACTCCAGCTTCCTGGATTGCAAGTCGCTCAAGGCGGTGACTATCAACTCCTCCGGCGACCTCGTCATCGGATCCAACGCATTCAAGAATTCGGCAATTGAGTCGGTGACCATCCCGAAGGGAACCACCAAGATTGACAGCAACGCATTTAACGGTTGCGAAAAGCTGACTTCCGTCGACTTTGCAGCCGGAACGGAGGCAATGACACTGGGAGCCGGCGTGTTTGAGAGCTGCCAGGCGCTGACTTCCATTGCTCTCCCGGACCGCGTCACGGAGATTCCGAACTACGCCTTCCGCTATGACACCGCACTGGAGACTGTCACCTTCAACAAGGTCACCAAGATCGGAAACGGTGCCTTCAACGGAACCAAATCGCTCAAATCCGTGACCCTGCCCGCAACGCTCACCACCATCGTTTCGAATGCGTTCCTTAATTCCGGATTGGAGAGCATCACCATCCCGAAGGGAACCACCTCCATCGACGAAAATGTCTTTGCCGGTTGCAGCAGTCTTACTACCTTCACCGTAGAGAACGGCAACACCAAGTATGGCGTTAACATCGGCGCGCTGGTGGAGATTTCCGGCGGCGTTTCCAAGATCATCGCGCTTCCCGGCGGTCTCGAAGGCGTTCTGAACATCCCGGAGGGCGTCGTCCTCGGCGGATACGCACTCAACGGTATGAGCGGCATTACGCAGGTCGTTCTTCCGGAGAGCACGACGAAGATTGAACCGCACGCGTTCCACTTCTCCAAGGTCAAGTCCGTTATCATTCCTTCTTCGGTGACCGAGATCGGAGACTACGCGTTCGCTGAATCTTCCATTACCTCTATTGTTATTCCTGCTTCGGTTACGACACTCGGCGATTATGCATTCTCAGACAGCGAAGACCTTACTTCCGTCACCTTTGAGGAAAACTCTCAATTGACGGAGCTTGGCAGATACGCGTTCAAGGGAACTGCAATTCAGTCTATCGTGCTTCCTGCCGGTATCGTAAGACTCGGCAGCACGGATTATATCGCATCGTACACCTTCAAGGACTGCACGCAGCTCTCCTCCGTCACCTTCCTGGGTAAACTGGTGGCGCTCAACCCCTATGCTTTCTCCGGTTGTACGGCACTGAAGAGCTTTACCATTCCCGAAACGGTAACCGTCATCGGTTCCAGTGTATTCGAGGGGTCCGGTCTGGAAACCATCGAAATCCCGTCAGGGCTGAGATCCCTTTATGTGACTGCGACCTCCATAGACATGAGCGGCGCTACCTTCCGGAACTGCAAGTCGCTGAAAACCGTCATCCTGCACGAGGGGCTGGAGTGCATCAATGCCAACTCCTTCAACGGATGCGAGGCGCTGGAGACCATTGTGATTCCTTCAACGGTTAAGGAGATCAGCTACTATGCATTCCAGAATTGCATCAATCTGAAGACGGTCATCTTCGCAGAAAACAGCCAGCTTGAGGAAATCGGATCTCAGGCGTTCATGGGCTCCGGTCTGGAATCCTTTGTGATGCCCGACACGGTCAAGACGCTTGGCACGCAGGTATTCTCGGATTGCGCACAGCTCAAGTCCGTCGAGCTTTCCGAATCGCTGACGGAGATCCCGGATAAGACATTCCTGAACTGCGTTGCGCTGGAAGGCATTACATTCCCTGCATCTGTCAGTAAGCTTGGTACGTCCGCATTCCAGAACAGCGGCATCAAATCGCTGACCGTGCCCGCAACGCTGACCACCTTCAATTCTTCTCCGTTCAAGGAATGTGTGAATCTTGAGAAGGTTGTCTTTGCGGAGGGATGCACGATTCTTCCCGGTTCGATGTTCAGCGGTTGCGTGAACCTCAAGTCCGTGACGCTGGCTTCCACCGTGAACAACATCGGTTCGAGTGCCTTTGCAAACTGCACGTCCATCCGGGAGATTATCATTCCGCTTACGGTAACCACTCTGTACGGAAGCATCTTCGACGGCTGGACAGCAGATCAGACCATTAAGTTCGTGTGCACCGAAGCCGATGCGGCTGGCTTTACCACCACCTGGAAAAACGGTTGCGAAGCGACCATTGTCTGGGGGTATACCCCGGCAGAGGAGTAATCTGCAGGGAGCCGCCCGCCCAAAACAGTTTTATCATTGACCCACCCCGGAGCCGTATCTACGGCTCCGGGGAAATTGTTCAGTGCGGTATTCGGGCTGTTTTTACTCCGTCAGAGCCGCTTTGGAACGTCATCGTCTGTTTGACGGAGCACTTTTCCAAAAATGTTCGTACTTTTATGCAAGATTGCTCTTTACAAATCGGGCGGAAAATGATATAATTTCCGTATTATTATTCATTCGGCATACGACAAAAGAATATTATTTAAGGAGGATTCTGAAATGCGCAAGAAAGCCAGTCAAGACGAAACGCCGCAGGATTTGCTGGCGAATTACCGCTCCCGTATTGCAAAAGAAGGGTGGCTCAAAGCCGCGCTTTGCGGTGCATCTGTAGGGTTCGGTGCCGATATTCTCTGTGCGTTTGCTTTTTGGGTATTCGGCATCAAGCTGTTTTGGGTCTGCATCCTCGTTTTTGCAGCGGTAACCGCAATTGCAATGCCGCTGTTCTATTTCTGCAGATTCAAGAACTCCCGCAGTCAGGTCGCTTCCCGTATCGATATGCTGGGATTGGAAGAGAGAATCCTGACCATGACGCAGTTTGAAAATGACGACTCCTATATGGCACGCCGCCAGAGAGAGGATGCCATGAATGCGCTCAGGAGCGTCAATGCGTCCTTTGTTAAGATTGCTGTTTCCGCTTCCATGGTGGTTACCTGCTGTGTGGCACTTGTGCTGGGCGTAGGTGCAACCACGGCATCTGCCGTGGCGGATAAATCCCTTCTGGATCTGATCCGCGAAAAGCAGGAGGAATTGGAAGCGCCCGCAAATACTTTCTGTCTGACCTACGGTGTCAAGGATAGCGTCGGCGGGAGAGTAGACGGTGAGCTGGAGCAGACCGTGAAGGAGGGAGAAGCCGGAAAGACCGTACAGGCGGTTGCCGAAGACGGATACGTTTTTGTCGGCTGGACGGACGGCTATGAGGATGCCACCCGTACGGACGCGGACGTGAAAAAGGATGTAACTGTAAACGCCGTGTTCGTGGAGATTGAAGCCGATGAAGAGGACGATGTCACGGACGAGGAACAGGGTGAGGACGGATCCGGCAACGGAAACAGCAGCGCTCCGCAGCAGCCCGGCGACCCCAGCGACAGTTCCGGCGACGGGGACGGTGAGGGCGACGGTGCCGGAGCAGGAGCCGATTCTGCCTCCAACCAGGTGATTGACGGTTCGACCTATTACGGCGACGAATACAGCGGAAGCCTTTCCGATGCGCAGAATTCCATGAACTCCGACAGCAATCTGTCCGGAGACGATAAGAGCGTCATCGGCGACTACTTCCACAACATCCAGAAATAATTCAGGCAATTCTGTCCGCAAACCGGGAACCTGTTTCCCGGTTTGGCAATTTATCAAGAAATCAAAAAAATCAAGAAAGAGAAACAAAACAATGGTTACAGAAGAGAGCATCAAGCAGTTTGGCGTACAGTGCAGTCGGATTTTTGAGGAAACCTCCAAGGATATGATCGGTCAGTCCGAGGT
>CAVGEJ010000084.1:0-10966 GCA_963628215.1 Eubacterium sp. CAG:180 | reverse complement strand
CAGGGCTTTTTTGCTATGCCTTTATTCGGACGAGGTAAACATTACTTTCACGCTAACCTCTGTACTCAAACAGTGCATCAAATTACAAAGAGTTGAAATTTTATCATTTTTCAAATGCATCATACGATTGTCCGAAAAAAACACCGAGCCATAGCGCATACGCGTAGTGATATTTGGCTGTGAAATGCACGACAATCCCCATTCCGCTTTACCGGCATGTTCAATGGCATCATCAGAATTCCATCCCGATTCAGACTGCATTCCTTTTGAAAATAGCATCGCATGAATTGTATAGACCAACTTCAATGCAAGTTTTACATCATCACCCGTTTGCGCGTTATTCATTGCAACGCGAAGCTGTAACAGCAGATTATCAAAGGGATCAACACCCCGATATCCCATAAGTTGGTCTATGGAAACGCCGAAGAAGTTTGCAATATCCGGCAAAAGCTGAATATCCGGACAACACTGGGCAGATTCCCACTTACTGACCGCTTGATTTGTTACGCCAACGGCTTGCGCCAATTCCTCCTGCGTAATTCCCTTTGCTTTTCTCAAGAAGGCAATTTGCTCATTTAGCTTGAATGGCTCCATGCTTAACCTCCGTATTCGTTTTTTGTAACTGTAATCACATTATAAGATTTTTTCCAACAAAAAACAATGGCGCATTGGTTTAATAACGGAGGATTCTTTCCAACAAATGGTTGGGAAGTTCGTCCTCAGCAACCATATCATAAGAGAAATTATCGAAATCATGTAAAATGCTCTTATGATATACCTCATTTTATGCTCCTTTTTTACAATGAATATTTAGAAGCCATATCAAAAGGTGCTCCCATAATAGGATGAGGTTGTATACTTCTTTTTTCTCAGGATAAACATTGCCGCCAAACTCATGTATGCGGCGATGCCGCAGTGCCCACTGATAATATATCCGCTTCCCTGCGGATGGTTTTCTGTACTGTATTCAATAATCTTATTTTCCGTAAACAAGAGGAGCAATGCATTCAGGCGTGAAGTTTCTATCCCACAGGCTTCGATCAGCTCCCACTTGGGTGTCGGCGCATCGCATTTGAGGGATAGGATCAATTTTTGCCCCTCTTCGCTGCAAAGCGCTTGCATGACTTCCACCGTTTCGGAATCAAATGCCGAAAGCCTCTTGATCAGTTCCGACTTCACAATGCAAACGATTCCTTCATCATCCCATATCTTCGTGCCGAATGAGCCGATGATCCGAAGATTTCCGCGTTTTTTGTCCTCCTCTTGTATGCTTCGGTCGCCCACCTCCGCAAAATAGATTCCCTTCCACATCTGCCACAGATCATTACCAAGTTCCCGATGAAGGTCGTTTTTGTAGCCCTTGACATCTGCTTTTGCCCAAATGAACTCCGTTCCAAGCTGTTCGATTCGTTCCGATACGGCATGAATGTCCCCGCTTGACTGCGTTTCAAGAAGAATATCTGCGGAAATCCCATAGACATCGCTGATCGACTTCAGATTAAAGCAATCCGGAAGGCAATCCCCCGATTCCCACTTCGATATTGCCTGCGGAGATACGCCCACTTTTTCGGCAACCTCCTCCTGCGTCATACCGAGCCTTTTCCTGTGATTGCGGAGTTTTTCGCCGAATACCTTTTGATTCAACATGTTCCGATCCTCCTGTTTTTCAGTTTGGCATCCTGTAATCAAATTATATCACAAAATTCTTCAACTTACAATAGTATGTTTGTTGAAAAGTCGGCAATTCATTCTACCGCAGGTTGGGAGCGCAACAGCAAACTCCCCAACTATCACTTCTTCCTTCTTCCTTCTTCCTTCTTCCTTCTTCACTCTTCCCTATTCCCTATTCCCTCCCCTTCCCCTTCCTGCTCGGCGAAATAATGCTTCTGCGCGTAGCGGAAATGCTCGTCAAACTTTGCTCCGGCAAGGCGGCTGACGCGGCGGAACGGGGTCAGCATATCAAAGGCGTGGTAGAGTCCCGGGTAGATATCCAACGCCGCCGGAACGCCCGCTTTCTTCAGGTTTTCGATATACGTCACCGTTTCCGCATAGAACGGCTCGGCGGTGGTGACAAACGTATATGCCGGCGGCAGTCCCGCATAATCCTTCCGTCTTGCCGCCGACGCATAGCACGGAACTTCTCCAGACCACCCCGCGAGGTACTTTTTCCAACCGTACCGATTGCGCTTGGTATTCCAAACGGGGGCGTGGTTGTCCCTTGACGTTTCGGTTTCCTCACAGTCGAGCATCGGGTACAGCGGCATCTGGAACGCGATCTTCACGCCGCCGATGTCCTTTTCGTACATACAAAGCGCCGCCGCAAGTCCCCCGCCCGCGCTCTCTCCGCCAACCATGATCTGATCGGTTCGGACGCCCAGTTCCGCCGCATGCTCCTTCAGGTACACGAGCGCCGCATGACAATCCTCCAGTGCGGCGGGATACGGGGCTTTTCCCGCGAGCTGGTAAGCAGGAGAAACGACGACCGCGCCGCAGTTCCGAACCAAATTTTTTGCGCGCGAACGGTGTACCATGCCTGCCATGCCGGTCACATACCCGCCGCCGTGAATCCACAGAATTCCCGTGCGGTCGGCGCTTTGGTTTTTCGGTAACAGAATCAGCAGCTTCATTTGCCGCCCGCCTGCGGGGATTCTGACCTTTCCGGTGATGTACTTCATACGGTTCTCCCTTGTATTTGCATCGTTTTTTTGTTCCTGCGCAGCACCGCAAGCCCGGATTCAATAGGGCACGGTAAGACATTTACGGAAGTCCGATCGCCTGATCATAAAAAAATTTTGGCTTCCAATCTCGATTTAACTTTTTTTGATTAAAAAAATCAACCGTAAGGGGTTGACAAATTGAGAAATGTGTGATATACTGTAATCAAATCATAAAAAGCCAATCATATGGGAGGTATTATATGAGCTATACGCCTTTTGGGATGTTTTTCAGGACGTTGAGAATTAAACACCATGAAATATTAAGCGATGCAAGCAGGTTTTTGAATGTAACAAGCGCCTATATTTCTTCCGTTGAATGCGGGAAAAGACCCGTTCCGAACGAGTGGGCAACTTTGATCGCTGACCATTACCACTTGAGTCGGTCTGAAATTTCCGAATTGAATCAAGCAATCGAAGAGTCCAAGACCAGCATTAAAATCAATCTTTCCCACTCCGGCGTTGCACAAAGAAGCGCTGCAATCCAGTTTCAACGCTCTTTTGACGAAATGGACGATGAGACCGCGAATGAAATTATTAAAATTATTGAAAGGAACAAAAAAGGTGGATTATAAGACCAAGCCAACTTCCAGAGAAGAGCTACGAAGTATTGCTCGATGCATTCGAAAGCTATTCAAATGCAATAATAAATACCGTTTTAACGTATTGACCACTTTTGAAAAAATGCCGGTAGTATTTCCTTCTGTTACTTGCACAGTTGTGGAGGACGATGAAATCGAAGGTAATATACCTGCGCGCTGTATTCCCGACTTTGAAGGTTGCTACACAATTGAAGTAAAATCAAGCATCTACGAGGGCGCCGCCGCAGGTGTCGGTGGATATAGGGCTCACATTTTGCACGAAATCTGCCACGCTATTTTATGTATGCTCGGATTTACGCCTATTCTTGATAGAGCATTCAAAAACAAGGAATTAAAACCGTTTGAAAGCATGGAATGGCAAGCCAAAGCATTATGTGGCGAGATTATGATGCCGTATGAGGAAACAGAGGGACTCTCTGTCAGACAGATACAGCATTTATGTCAAGTATCAAGAGAAAGCGCAGAGTTGCGCTATCATAATTATCGCAAGCTGAGTTCTTCATCAATTTCGAAAAGGAGGTCAGAAGAGTGGTCCTCTTAGAAAAACAAAAAAGCACTTCATAGGTTGTTGGCGCAACCCAAAAGTGCTTTCTCGCGTCGGATATGTTATAATACCCAACCGGACATTGCTTATTATAACATATCCCCACTCGATTTGTCAATCGGCAAATCGAACAAAAATAATTGATTGCCATAATTGGCGGAAAGGGGATGTATTATGACATCTATTAAAATGCGGGAAAACCCGCTCTTTATGCGAAACGGTTTTGAAACCGTTGGAAAATGGAATATTCCGTTAATCAGAAAGCAAGAATTTGATTCAAGAGAAGTTAAGCTGATTGCCTGTTCGGACACCAAGCAAAACGACAGCGAAAACAACAAAAAACGAGGTGTTCACTTCTTTGTCGATGATTACCGTTTTAACGGAATCTATGATCGTCCGGAACGAACGCTTTCCCGCTATTCACAATATGCATTTCTGCTCTCGCCCGACTATTCAACTTATAGCGATATGAGTATGTGGCGGCAACTTGAGAATGTTGCAAAGAATCGCTGGGTAGGAGCTTATTGGCAAAGCATGGGACTGACCGTTATTCCAACAGTCAGTTGGGGGCTTACTCAAAGTTTCGATTTCTGCTTCGACGGCATTGAAAAGAATGCCACTGTAGCGATTGGAATGATCGGGTGCAAGCGAAACAAACTTCCCTTTATGCGCGGGTACAATGCGATGCTTGAAAAACTTGAGCCATCAAAAATCATTTGTTTTGGCACACCTTTTGCCGAAATGGACGGAAATATCGTAACTGTCGATTATTCGGAATCCAGAAAGGTGGTGCGGTGATATGGGTGGAAGAGGAACGTTTGCGAGTGGTAAGAATGTCGGATATACATATGGGGCTGTCGGACAAATCGAGGGTGTAAAAATTCTAAAGGGATTAGGGCATCTACATAATCTTCCGGAAGAAGCTCATTCAAGCAAAGCGTATATCAAAGTAGATGACGAAGGAAATTTTGTGCGTTATAGAGAATATAACGCAGACAAAACATCGAATTTCGACATAGATTACCATATCGAGCCTAAAATTACCGGGAACAGAGTAGAGAGAGTATTCCACATACATTTTTATAATCAAAACGGAAAACGCGATGAAGTCGGAAGAACATTAACGCCGGAGGAAATGAGGCGATATAAAAAATACTTTAAAGGGAGGCAAATATGAGTATTCAAAATCAATTGTTTGATGCCGTGTATTACGGATGCGATCTGGAATTTCGGTATCAGGGGAATTATTATTTTATCAATTCAGGAGTCACAATGCAGGATACCGTAGAGGTGCATGGCATTTCCGTCTATCGCTCGAAAGAATCTTTTTATGAAGGAGATGGTCATTCCCCGTACGAAGAAATATACTCTGCATGTCAAAAAGATGCAAATGAAAACACACAAACACTGTTTGAAGCGAAAATTTTTGACGGGAAGGCTCTTTTTGAAATCATTTCTGAGATCAGCGACATCAGTTACTAAACGTAAGAACATTGATGGCACGAGATTGGAAACCCATTGGAAAAGCAAAGGACTGACCGTTATTCCAACCGTCAGTTGGGGGCTTACTCAAAGTTTCGATTTCTGCTTCGATGGCATTGAAAAGAATGCCACTGTAGCGATTGGAATGATCGGGTGCAAGCGAAACAAACTTCCCTTTATGCGCGGGTACAATGCGATGCTTGAAAAACTTGAGCCATCAAAAATCATTTGTTTTGGCACACCTTTTGCCGAAATGGACGGAAATATCGTAACTGTCGATTATTCGGAATCCAGAAAGGTGGTGCGGTGATATGGGTGGAAGAGGAACATACTCAATTGGCAATAATGTTGCTTACACCTATGAAAAAGTGGGGGAAATCGAAGGCGTTAAGGTATTGTTTGGCAAAGAAGGCACAGGACTGCATGATTTGCCCGCCGAATCACATTCAAGCAATATGTATATAAAGCTTCATAAAGACGGCACTTTGAACATGTTGCGGATATACGGTGACGACCATTGTTTACAAGCTGAAATTGCATATCATCCGGAATCCAAATTAACGGGAAATCATTCTCCTGTGCTACATATCCACTATTATAAATCATGATTTCAATAGGACGAATGCAAAATATCTTAATCGCGCAACTTTTGAAAAGTATAAAAAATATCTAATCGGGAGGAAATGGTATGATTGATGGTAATGCAAATGCGTTCATTGACAAAATGTATTATGAAGACCATTATGTGATGTTTGACAAGGAAAAATATTTTGTCAACGGATGTCAGACCAAAACAGATGCGGAGGGGCACACGCTTTCTGTTTGTCTTGAAGTCTATAACCTTTCTCAAAATGTAACGGTGTTTTCCATAATAAAACCGTCAGCAATTGAGTGTGTCAACGCATTTGAAGATGCACCTATTTGGAATGGAAAAACTTTTTGGGAAGCGGAAAAGGAAATCAAATGGGTGGATGAATGACAAAATCAGAATTTAACGACTTGTATGATAGCTTATGTTACGGACACGATGCAGAGTTGTATATAAACGGCAATATTATATTTGCTGAATGGAATGGCGAAAAAATTGAGCTTTTTCATATTGTCGATAATACAGGCAAAAAAATTTGTGATATTTCCGATGGCAACAAGTTCGACACGGTAAAAATGCTATTCAGCAAGTGTATCTTTGGAAAGACGCTTAATGATAATCATAACGAAATAGACATATTGGATATTGAGTGAGGACGAGTCAATGAAAGGCGGAAATGTAAATGATTTTATAGATCATACCACATTTGAGGAATGTGCTGTGATTTACAAAGGCGAGAAATATTTTTTTCACGGTCTCATTTTTGATAAAGAAAAAAACGAGTACTCCTACGCAATTGACGTTTGGGATAAAAACGGCAACTTTGCGCGAACCGTATTCAACCGGACAGCAGTCTCTGCGGAAAAGTGTATGGAACTTGCTCAAAACAAACCGATTTTTGACGGAAAGTCTTTTTGGGAAGCCGAACCGGAAATGGAATGGGTGGAATGGTAAATCATTGGCGGTGAGTAGCTTCACATATTCAAAGCAAGCCCGGGAGCGTTCGCTCTCGGGCTTGCTTTTGTCGCTTCCCGGCTTGTTTGCACGGCTTCCGTCCCCGTGCTTCACTGCAGCAGGGCAACCGTCATGGGCGGGAGCAGGAGCGTTTCGCGGACGGGCGTTTTCGAAAGGAGGTCGAGCCACGCGCCCGAGACCGGAATCGACACGGGGGAATCCCCGACGTTTGCCGCAACCAGAATCCGATCGTCGCCGAGCGCCCGCTCGTAGAGAAACGCCGTATCGGTTGCGAAAAGGAAGCGGAAATCGCCGCCGTGCAACGCCTTATGCGCCGCGCGGAAACGCCCGAGCAGGCGGTAATGCGCCATCAGCCCTTCATCCTCATGTCCCCACGGGTAGGGGCGGCGGCAGAACGGGTCGTGGTAGCCTTCCAGTCCCGCCTCGTCCCCGTAGTAGACCGACGGGAAGCCGTAAACCGTGTATTGCAGGGTCGACGCAATCCGCAACAGCGAAATCGCCTGTCGCCGCGCCTCTGCGGACAGCCGCGCGCGCGACAGTTCGGCGTTGGAGCGCCCGCCGCCCTCTTCCGGATCACCGAGCACGGTCAGAATCCGCGCCGTGTCGTGCGTGCCGAGCAGATTCATCAGGCTGTCCGAGACCTCGCGCGGGTAGGAAGCATAAATTTCGGTCAAGGTTCGGACGAACGCACCCGCGTCCCGCCGCAGGAGCAGATCCAGCACCGCATTGCGAAACGGGTAGTTCATCACGCTGTCCAGCTGTCCCCCGCGCAGATAGCGGCGGCGCTTGCCGTAGGCAATCTTATCGGCGGCGTTCTCCCAGACCTCGCCGAGGATCGCCGCTCTGCCGTTGGTCTGCCCCTTCGCAACGATCCGCAACTCATCCAGAAATTCGTCTGGCAACTCGTCCGCAACGTCCAGTCGCCAACCATCCGCGCCACGCGCGAGCCATTTTGCGGCGATTCCGTCCGCGCCCGTAAAATAGCGCCGGCATTCCGCCTCGGTCTGCTTCAGCCGCGGCAGAATCGGAATCCCCCACCAACACTCGTAATCGTCGGGAAAATGCCGGAAGCTGTACCACGCCGCATAGGGGGAATCGGTTGCCTGATACGCCCCGACCGACGGATACGTTCCGTAGCGGTTGAAATAGCGGCTGTCGTCCCCCGTGTGGTTGAACACGCCGTCAAGAATCACGTGCATTCCCCGCGCGTGGGCGGCTGAAATCAGGCGGTCAAACGCCGCGTCGCCGCCGAGCGCGGAATCCACGTGCTCGTAATCCCCCGTATCGTAGCGGTGATTGGAGCATGCGTCAAAGACAGGCGAGAGGTAGAGGATATCGTACCCCATGGTTTGCAGGCGATCCAGTTCTTCGGTAATGCCGTCGAGCGTTCCGCCGAAGAAGGTTCGGTTCGGGAGCGGGTCTCCGTTTTTCGCGGCGAACTCGGGAATGCCGTTTTCCCAATCCGCATTCAGCGTTGCCCCCGCCTTGACGGGCGGCGCGTTTTCGTCCCGTTTGAAGCGGTCGACAAAAATATGGTACATCGTCCCGTTCTTCAGCCAGTCGGGGGTGTGAAAATCGGGGTCGTGAATCAGCAGGCGGAATCTGACCGCGTTGTGTGGCGAAAGCGTGAAATGCACGTTATCGGCGCTGTCGGTAAACCGCGTGTCTCCTCCGCGCAGGAACAGCACCTCATAATAGAAGAGCCCGCCTTCCCGCCCGCAGAGCGTTGCGGTATCCAGCGTGAGCGTATAAATGTCCGTGACAAAATCGGTCGTATCGAACGCAAACGGGGTATCTGTCGCCTCTCCCCCGTCCGGAGCGAGCCGCAGGACAACCGCCGCCGCGCCGAACGCCCGCGGAACTTCTGCCCGCAGGGTGAGCCGTGTTCCCCACGCAAACGCGCCGGAAGCGGTTTCGTCCCGCTCCCCGACCAACCGCCGCAGGATCGGCTGCGCGCCCCGTTCGATTTGTTCCTGTAATTTCGGTAACATATCTGCCTTTCAATAAAAAACAGGAAAACCTCTTGACAAATCCTGTTTTATCGTATATAATAAAGATACGAGGACACGCGGACATCGGTCAGCGCCCTCCGGTCATGTTGAAATAACCGTCCCTCGTCTTAGAGGGGAAGAGGGCGGTTATTTCTTTTTTGTGTGATTGTAGGTAAGAATGGTATAAACCATCGTAGCAAACGATACAATCAGGCTCATCGCCTGAAAGATGTTTTCCATGCCATCACCCCCCTTCCGAGTCTCGGAAAGAGGTTCAAGAAATGTCGCTCTCTCCGATTGCCCGAAGGGAGCCGAACCGCGCCGCGCGTCCAAGGTTGGAAAGCCCAACAGTGTTATTATAGCCTGTTTGGGGTCATTTGTCAAGCATTTTTTCAAAAAGAGAGGATCGAATCGCTTCGATCCTCTCTTTTTGCCATGGTTATCGGATCACCGAACTTCCGCCCAGCCGTTCGGGTTTAAGCGCCATGCTGTCGGCTTCGGTCAGCGTGCGGATCACCCTTGCGGGATTCCCCGCCGCAAAGCTGTTTGCGGGGATGTCGCGGGTCACAACGCTTCCCGCGCCGATCACGCAATTGTCCCCGATTGCCACGCCCGGCAGGATCGTTGTGTTCGCGCAGATCCAGCAATTCTTTCCAACGTGCACGGGCTTTGCGTAGCAGAGCTGTTTCTCCTCGCCGCGCTCGTTCCGCATCCGCTTCCGCTCGTCGGCAAGCATCGGGTGGACGGGGGTGACGATGGTGACGTTCGGTCCGAAATCGCAGTCGTCGTCGATCACGACCTCCGCGTCATCCTGCACGGTCAGGTTGAAGTTGATGAACACGCCTTTTCCGATTTTCGTGTGCTGTCCGTAATGAAAGGTCACAGGTCCTTGCAAAAAGCTCCCCTCTCCCAGTTCCCCGAGCATTTCGCCGAGGATCGCCGCGCGCTTTTCGGTTTCGTCCTCATAGGTATTGTTATAATCGATATTCAGCTTATGCGTGCGCAGTTTGATTGCCTTCAGCGCGGGATCGCCGGGGAAAAACAGCAGTCCCGCCGCGCGCTTTTCGTCCTCGGTCACAGGTCGCCTCTTTCCGCGAGGAAGGCTTCGACCTCGTCCGCCGTGGGGATAGACACGCCCGCGCCCGCGCGGCTGACCGCGAGGGTGGAAACTGCGGTTGCGTAGCGGACTGCTTCGCGCATGGTCTTTCCTTCGCAGAGCATGGAGCAAAGCCCGCCGATGAAGCTGTCGCCCGCCGCGGTGGTATCGACGACTTTGATTTCATAGATGCCCGCGTAGGCAATTTCATTCTGTTCGTTGATGTAGGCGCACCCCTGTTTGCCGAGGGTGATGAGTGCCGCCTTGCATCCCATTTCCTGCAATTTACGGAGTGCGGGGACTGCGCTGTCACGATCCTTGACGGTCACGCCCGTGATAAGCGAGGCTTCGAACTCATTCGGGACGACGAGGTCGACGTACCCATAGAGAGCGGGGTCGACTTCTTTGACGGGTGCGGGGTTGAGCAGGACGCGGCAGTCGTGCGCTTTTGCAAGTTTTGCCGCTTCCAGAACCGATTCGGTGGGAATTTCGTACTGCAGGATCACGGCGTCCGCCCAATCGAACAGGGATTCCTGCGCCCGGATGGCGTCGGGGGTGACGCGTCCGTTTGCGCCGATATCCAGAATGATATGGTTATCGCCGCCGCAGACGGTGATAACGGCAGCGCCCGTAGGGGCGTTGGTGGTTGCGACGGGGGTACAGTCCACGCCGTAGTTCTCGAGGTTCTTTCTTGCCAAGCCCCCCGCGAGGTCGTCTCCGACCGCGCCGAGCATTTTTGTCGGGCATCCGAGTTTTGCGGTTGCGGTTGCCTGGTTTGCGCCCTTTCCGCCGAAGTTCATGGCGAAATCCGAGCCCGTAATCGTTTCTCCCAGTTTGGGAAGCCGCTCGGTATGGATAACGTAATCCATATTGATACTACCTACGACCAGTATGTTTTTCATGCTTTACTCCTTTTATAAGACCTTGGGACTCTGTCCCAAGCCCTGCTTAGGGGACTTCTTGAGGAGAAGTC
>CAVGEJ010000083.1:0-11148 GCA_963628215.1 Eubacterium sp. CAG:180 | reverse complement strand
CTTTTTGTCATGCCCTTTTTGTCTGCTGAAAATTATTTTGATTTTTTCATTTTAGGGCTTGACTTTTATTAGCAGGTCTTTTTGATTTTTTGTTTTATTTGCAGCTGCACCCTTAGTATAAAATCTCATGGTGACAGCCGCTGTCATGGTTAAAAATATTTTTTGCTTTTTATGTTGCTTTTTCTTTTTGTATTTTCTCGAAGAACCGATTGGATTTACAGGGAGCGGTCTCACAATATCCGATTTTTTTGCAAAACCCTTTTTGACGGGTCAGCGCGTCCTGAAAAAAGTGTAAAACCGCCCGCGCCTCTTTTTCGTATTCCGGTAAATATTCAATCTCAAGCTCATAATCGGTATGTCCGAGATATTCATTTCTGTCGAGTACAACCTCCAGGTGCGGATTCTTCAGTAACACACACCGATGGGTAGTCAGCGCGCCCCACAGCTTTAGTCCCATATTGGTAAAGGCATTGTGGTCAAGCCCTGCATGGATCTCCATTTCGATTTCTGTGCTTTGGTCGGTGCCGGCGGTGTGCCGCTTCATCGTTGCTTTGTATTGACCGTCCTTCAGCCGAATTCTACAGGTCGTATCCTGTCGGTTCATCGCAAAATCGTCGGTGTCAAAGTAGTAGTTGACCTGTGTCACAATCGGCTTTTGAGCCGAGGAGAACCGTTCCATCAAAGCGTTGTACGCTTTCTCGGAAAGCAGGAGCTTCTTTTCGCGCTCTGTCATGTTAAGCTCCCCTGATTGTTTTTCCGGAACCGTTTTTGGGAAGCTCGTCCACGAGCTCGATAACGGCGGGAACCTGAAAGGAGGGGAGAACGCTCATACAAAGCTGCCTGACTTCCTGTGTTGAGGAAAAATCTCCGACAAGCTTCATTCCGATCTGCGTGCCGAATGGGGTATGGAAGCCATAAACAAGGACCTCTTTCACGCGGGAGTCCTGCTTGAGAACACCTTCGACCTCGGCGGGATAGATATTCATACCGGATTTGATAATCAAATCATCCTGTCTTCCCAGAATCTTGAGAAACCCCGCGCTGTTTGTAACCGCGATGTCACCGGTGCAAAGCCATCCGTCCTTCAGAATGGTATGTGTTTTTTCGGGCTCGCCGTAATACCCAAGCATTATGCTGTTTCCTTTTACGTAGAGTACGCCTTCTTCGTTTTTGCGGCAGGGGATGCCCTTCTCATTCAGAATTTTGACCGAGACCGACTTCAACGGAATCCCGACACAGTCAGGATAGATGCTGAAATATTTGGGCGGTAAATAGCTCACCCGCGGGCAGGCTTCCGTAAGCCCGTAAACATGATAGATGCTACAGGCGGGGAAGGCGAGACGGATTTTTGTCCCTGCATCGGAGTCCATACATTCTCCGCTGATACAGATATGGCGGAGTGTTTCGGTTGCATCGCTTCGGTTAAATTTTGCCATGACGGAGAGTAGTGTCGGTGTTCCGCAGAATGCGGTAATCCGATGTTCCTTAATCAGAGTAAGCATTTTGGCAGGATTGAACTGTCCGGAGTAGAAGCGGATATTTGCACCTCTTACGATTGCGGTCAAAAGTTCTCCTGTGAGGACCGCGCAGTGATACAGCGGGCGTGCAATCAGAATGGTGTCGCTTCTGTCCAAAAGAAAATAGTCCGCGATGTCCGAGACGTTTGTTACAATGCTTCTTTCGCTAAGCATTGCCCCCTTGGGAGTACCGGTTGTTCCGGAGGTACACATCATCAGGGCGGGATGCTCGTTCGGTGGGATGTATTGCCCGTTCTTGAGTCTGTATACTGTGATTTTTCCACTTGCGTCCATGATGATGGCATCAGGACGGATTCTGTCAAGAATTTTGTTGCAATGCACCTCGCCATACCGCATGGAGAGGGGAACCGCAGTGACCTCGGCGGCAAAGCAGGCGAGAAGGGACATCGCGGCAGCCATCTCGGAGGAGCAGAGAATGGCGCAGCAGTTCACGCCGTGCAGTCTTGGGGCAAAGTGCTCCGCCCAAATGACGGTTTCCTCAAAGGAAAGCGACGCACCGTCCTCGCTGATTTGCCGATCAAAATTTTCGAGCATATGCTCTTTGAGAAAATTCCAAAGCCTCATTTCGTTTCCGCTCCTTTCGACTGTTCGATCAGTTGTTCCAAAAGTGTTTTTTCTCGGTCCTTTAAGCTCAGGAGCTTCTTTTGCAGAATCGGCAGGACCGAATTCCGTTGCTTCATATGATGCGCGGCGTAAAGCATACGGCAATTGTCGGCTTCCCGAACAACCGCGGTGTATGCGTCACTCAGGGAATGATTCATTGAAAGCGCATCTTCAATCAGCCTGAGCCTTTCAAGCATAGCCTTTTTGTGTTCCCAAATCAAACGGAAAACCCGACGATCCATTCTTTCATAGGGAATGGACCCATCGTAGAGCTTGCCAACGTACCTTGCAATATAGTCGTGGACAACGATTCCGAATACATTACCCTCCGCATTTTCGGGATATTTCTCCATGTTGGAATCCAGATACTCGGCAATCTTTTTCAGCGCGAGCTCATGAGAAAACGCAACCTGATCTCCTTTCGGCTTGAGACCGCAAAGGTATCCATATTGCCCAGCCTTGAACATTGCTTTTCGTCCGGCATCAAAGGATTCCTGCGTTGTCCAAAACTTATGATAAATCCAATTCTGATCGTAAGCGTAGAGGCAGTAGGTCTTGTTTTCCTGATCGTAGCCGCAAATGCAGCCGTCATGTTGAAAATGCCGTTCCCGATACCAGCTTTTGCCCTTCACATAATAGTCATCGACCCCGCTGAAGCAAATATAATAGCCTGCGTCAAGGAGCTTTCGGATGACAAAATGCATATGCCCTTCCAGAAACCGCATTGGATACCAAATTTTATTCAAGTAGGGATTGGCATTCCACCACGAATTTGCAACCGTGATTTCGGGGGTGGTATAACCGCTCAAAAATCTGCGGTTGCAGGTAAGGCTCATAACCTGATTCAGATACACGGAGGAACCAAGCGGTGACAACGGCGATGAAGAACCGTCTACGTTGGTTATCTATCCTGAGTTTGATGCTCGAATCGAACGGGATTATATGTATACGGTAAGTGTTACGCAAGGAGAGAAAACCGCAACATTGCCGGTTTACAATCATGCGGTGATTAGCAACTGTACACGGAATCCGCTGGATACATCCTCAGATGAAAATCGCCGATTCTCAACGTTTGCTTTCGATTCGAACGGCGGGGGAGTGCGCGTTGACATTCGGGTCAATCGGGACTTTGAAAGCTATTCCGTTATGCCGTCTGCTAAAAAATTCAGGAGTGAGTTTCGCAATGGCATGATTTCAGTTTATCTCGATAAGCCGGAATATTTTGCTGTCCGCCTGAACGACATGGACAGCACGGTGCTCGCGGTGTTTGCTGATGAACCTGAGAGCGAAGTTCCTAAAAAAAGCGCAGACACTATTATAGTGGACGGATGGAAGGACGTTGAAGGTGGCGTTTTAGAGCTAAAAAAGCAGGGAACAACCGTGTATGTGAAGCCTGGTTCTGTTTTGAATGCACGAATCAAAGTTAGTGCTGACGATTGCAAAATTATCGGTCGTGGCGTTATTTTAGATCCGTGCGGCGATATCTACAACTATGATGAAAAAGAGATCGCACAAGGCGGAATGCTTTGGATTCGGAACGCAAATAATACCGTAGTTGACGGTGTACATCTTTTGAATTCTCATGGGTTCAATGTTTTCGTACAAGGAGTATGGGGACGAACTTATTCCAAGAACAATCGGGTGACCAATACAAAAATTCTTTCTTCTGCATTGGGGTCTGATGGAATTTCGTTTAACTATTATAATAAAGACTCTTGGGCGGAGCATTGCTTCGTTTACTGCGGAGATAATGCACTTGTTTATGAGGATGGAGCACACTACAAGGATATTCTCCTCGGAACGACTTGCAACGCGATGTACCCGCAAACCGGTGTTCGGAATTCCTCGTTAGAGGACATCTATGTGTTTCGTGCAGATGATAACATTATTAGTGCACAGATGGACGAGGGAGATAAGGAGACTCCGATTGATAACAGTACGATTACCAACCTATATTTGCAGGACGTCACTTATACGCATAGCTTTCTGTTTATCCTGAATATCAAGACAACAGTTGTGTCTTCTAACGGCGGATTCACCATTAAAAATGTGTATCTGCCTGGTATTGATGGCTTCAAATCGAGGTTTTATCAGAATGCGGTGCAAGGAAATTATGAAGTTAATCTGATCAATGTGTCAATTGACGGCACAACTGTTCCTTCCATTACATTGAATCATAACAACGGTAATTATGATGGCTATGTGTTCCCTGATCGAAACTGGGGCTGGATTGGATATCCGGATTCCCATAAGTTCAACTATAGCACAACAACTGATTTTAATCCGAACATCCAAAAGCATATTGCGAAAATTAACTATACGAATGAGCTGAATGTGTTGATCGGTACGTGGCAGGTGTATTATGAAAATCCTGTTATCCGTGAGGGGAGCGAAATTCTTCTGCCGCTGAAGCAAACACAATACGAGCTTCGCACAGATAAGTCGGCAGATGTGGTTGAACGAAACGGAGTTCAATATGTTTCGGTGTCCGCTCTTGTGTCTTCGGGAATGGCAAAAGAGGTTAAGACGGACGGAAATTCTTTGATTCTGACACCGAATTACTCCGGTGAAAATCTGTTTTTGCCGGATTCCGGAATCCTGTCGCAGTTTGCGCAGTCCAACCCGCCACATATGGAAATTGTTGCCGAGAAAAAAGGCAATTCGGTTCAGTTGCATTTGACGGCAAATGAGGCTCAAACCGGTGGATTTGGTTTGTATTGTCTTTTGAATGAGGCAATTAAAAAATATGGAACAGGGAACTATCAGCTGACCTTCAAAGCAAAATCCGACAAAAATGTACAACTGACCGCAGGGGTCGGTTACGGAATGGGAAGCACTTCACGCAACTCAACAACTATCACCGTTGGAACAGATTGGGTTGAAGGAGCACTTGACTTCCGCATTTCCTCGGCAGACCAAAAGCAACTTCAGATTTATAATTCGCACAAGATAAGTGTTTTCGCCGCGTTCTTTGATGTAAGCCATGATTGACCTCCAAAATAAAGAATTTGATGGCTCTACACAATTGCAAGGAATGAAGCGAATTTGTGTCTCAAGGTGAAGTTTTTTTGCTTTGAGAAAGCCTCTTTTTGCGCATCGGACTTGCACAGGACTTGCACAAGACTTGCACAAAAAGGTAGCGCGGAAGGCTGTGCTGTCAAAACGCACAAAAAGCGGGCTGAAATCCTACGATTTCAGCCCGCTTTTTGTCGGCTTTCGCCAAAATTTTGGTACGAGTGTTCATAACAGACTTACAGAAAGGCAGTCGGACATATTCCTTTTGTGCCGATTTTGCCTGTGATACAAGTGAAAAACGAAATTGAAAGGAAACAGATCATGAAAATTACTTACACAGAAAACAAAAACGGCATTTATTGTCCCAATCTGACTTTGCCGACAGGCACAACCTATTCCATCGGCAAATATGGGCGGTTATATCTTGACTATCTAAAGAAGCATCGGCGTGGTATATATACAACGCTCTTGACAGAAAATCGACTGAACGAGCATTTGCATCAAGTCGATATTGAGGCAAGGGAGGCAGTTTTGAAGATCACAGAGGAAATCGCTATTGCGCAGGGGATTGACGAGCACCTGAAAAATGCAGAGCCCATCCGTTGGGTCCAAGATATGAATGCTGCCAAGCATGATGCGGAGGAAATTGTTATGGGGAATTTCTTTGCATAACCAAATGATGTAGCATCAAAAATGAACTGATAGTACATTTACATTCGCCGGTGGAAGGTGTAAAATGATTACATATCGGTTTGATGTCGACGGCGCAAAAGAGCAATTCCTTGTTGCTTTCAAAGGCAGAGCTGAAACGCTTTTGCGGGAATATCCGTGCTTTGCCGGTGCCGACAGTGAAAGAATCCGCGAGATTATGAGTGCTGATCTTTCTGCGATTCGTTCGGAGATTGCCGAAATTTGCGGAGATGATCGTCTTGCCTCTTTGGAAGTCAAGAGAAAAAAACTCCAGTCTATCATCGGAGAACTTGCGGAAGACGAAAGCGCATTTGAACCCGGTACCGATGCCTCTTTCAAATTGAAAGAAAAGCGCGGCGAGCTGATTGAGGTCAAAAAACAAATAGAAAAGATCAAAGATTCCGGTGGAGCGGATGTGCAGGATCGACTTTTGAGTACTCTTGTCACCCCGGAGATTATGGCGGACAAAGCCGTCTTACAGTCCGTTCCGGATGCTGTCGTGATATTTCGGATCAAACTGGCTGAAATTCTCTCGGAAATTCACACTGAAATCAATGAAGCGAAGCAGCCATTTGTCGGACAGGAAGAGAATGCAATTGCAAAGGACAATGAACTTGCACGCAGGATCAATGAAGCCAAACAGCAATATGAGGAATTGAGCGAAGATTCCGGCGTCTTGGAACAGGAAGAACTGAATGGGATGCTGAAACAAAAAATCGGGCGCTTTTTCCGTGATTTCGGAATCGTTCGGGAATATGATTCCGGTGATATGGAGATGGCATTTGCTATTATCCGCGAAGAATGGAACCGACTTGAGTCCGATTTCAAACGGACCAAGCAAGAAGATGCACGCCGTATTCCGGTACTCAAAGAAATTTGCAAATATCTGGACTCTCCGGACATTCTGGAAGAAGACAGACAGGCGTACACAAGGGATCTCTATAATAACGTCAATGTTTTCGGCATTACCTGCACCAGTCGTGATCGGTTCACAAAATCCCAACTGTCCGATCTTGAACGGTATCCAAGTATAAGAAAGGCCATGGCAGCGGATACCAAGGAAGCTAAGCAAGTAATTTCCAAACTCGAGGATTATATTGGAGATTTGACCCAAGATAATCTAATTACCGCTCTCGCATCGATTCAAGAATTGTTTTCTGTTTTCGGTGCGAACGGAATACTTGGTAGTACTGAGCTTCGCGTTAAGTATGAGAGACCTCCGATTGAAACAGCTAAGAAAATAGCCGATCATGTTAAGTTGATTTCCAACGTAGTGAATGCATCTTCAGTTAAGCAGTTGACCGCATATACAGGTAACTCATTACATTCACTGTATGAGTTTCTTAGGGATGTTCAAACAATTGTACTAAAGGCTGAACAAGAAGAGTCCAAGGCAAAAAGAGACCTTCAAAACATTCGAGGCGTTTCTGGTCTGGATGAATTTGCAGATGCTGTAAAGACCGATCTCGCAGAACTTTATGAACAACTTGAAAAGATGGAGGTGTGTAATAATGCTTCTAACTGAAACAATTAAAAACAGCACATCTGCTATCTCTAAAAGACGTGATGTACAAGAATGCAAACAGAATGCGGAGAATTATGGGAAAGCCATAACTCACCTTGATCAGACCATTTCCGTAATTCGAGTTACACTTGAGTGCTCGGAAGCACTTAAAGAAAATGGAATAGTATCTTCTACGATACTGGATGGAGATACACGTGCCGAAATTCTTGAGTGTATTGATGCATGTGGTAACGGAATAGAGAGTATGAATTTGACGATGGAGACAGTCAGGTTGCTCCGCTCCAAGGGAGACGCTTTCCTTACAACATTAAAAATGGTGTGGAAAGACGCAGCTCGAAAGTACTCCGAGGGAACTACTGGATATTTGTCAATGATTGCGGGATTATCACCTGACCCCCAAAAAGCGAGGGAATTGGCTGATTCAATTAACAAGGCTGTAAATGGTGATCCTTCTATGAAAGCAATCGACAGTTTGATTGAGTATGTACAGAAAGCCAAGAAAATCACTGATGCCTTTACTCTGAATCATGAGATAGAAGCATTCTTAAAGAAAGTTTCATCGCAGCAGGCAACGGTTTTTGATCTTTCACCAAGTATCCTTGCTTGGCTCAAGGAAAAGAATCTTACCAGTAAATTAAAGTTGAGATTCTAAAATACTAAAAGCTCTCGAAAGGTTTTGCCTTACGAGAGCTTTTGTTTATTCTGTCATTGATTTAATATAATTGACAAGAGAAGAGAAATTCACCTCAGTATTGTAGTTCCAGGAGATGCGAATCGCTTCGCTGATGCGAGTTTCATCCAGACCCATGGCGGTTAAGACATAACTTGGGGAATGGCTTCCTGAGTTACAAGCTGAACCATTGGAGAAAGCATACTCATCTTTAATGGCGAGAAAAATGCCTTCAGCGTCAACACCATGGAAGCTTATGTTTATGGTGGATGGCAGACAGTATGCTTGATCACCATTAATGGTATAGTTTAGACCTGAAATCGCGCTTAATAATTGTTCTTTTATGTTCAGGCAATGTTGCGCATGTACGTCAGACTCCCTTTCGCACAATTCGGCAGCAAGAGCAAATCCGGCAACCAAAGCAACTGGAGTTGTTCCTGGACGATATCCGCGTTCTTGCTGACCACCAAACATAAGTTGTCTAACAGGAGGACGTCTGAATGATTTGTCCCGTTTGAGTACTCTTGCTCCAGTCAATCTTTTTCAGCATGCCCAACTTTTTCACCCAGTCGTTTGGAAACGCTTGAATTAAAGCGTTTCCGCCAAAGCCAAGAGCGACAAGTGTAATGCTCAGTGAGCAAATCGATTCTTGACGAATTTCAGAGGATTTGCGATATCCGTTCTTAACGGCAGTCCAGTCTTCGATGCACTCTCCGACGGTGGACCAAAATAGCTTTGCAATAGTAATTTTCTCCTCGAATGGAGCAGAAATGTCTTTTAACAATTCGTTTGTTGCTGTACAGATTGCACTTAAAGTGAAAAGTGCTTTTGAACGGTTTGAAATTGCTGTGCGTTCTTTTTCCACCAATCCCTTAAATGCGTCTACTTCCTCAATCAATCTTTTCGCAATAACAGAAGACTCTTCTCGTGAGTTGAAAAGGATGTTAATTGATTTTGTGGGTTTAATAGCAAATCTGTTCAAATCCGAAAACATTTGCTGCGATCGCACAAGACCTTCGTCTTTATAGAAAACTACAGAAATATGTTCTGTTTTCAAATTTGGATTCATCCGTAGCGCTTCCGCAATTGCCGCACGACGGTGTTGACCGTCATTGATCAAAAAGCGCGATGTCATAGGAATGCTTATTGTACCTAACTGTTCGTTTTCGGGGCTCAACTCACTGAACTCCATATTCCCATCCACAGATACGGTTAATGCAGAAAAAACATAACTATCTGGGTTTTCCAAAATATAATCTCTTATTTCAGGAATACGGGCTTTATTGAGCACTCTTTGAGCTCTTACTTCTGCTGGAAGTTCTTCATCTGCGAATTGAAAGATTCGTGCAATTACCTCTAACGGCACCATCGATACGTAGTATTCTCTTTGTGCTTGAGTTCCCTTAATAGCAGGGAAAATATAGGCAGCGCTACTCATGGTCTCTCTCTTCCTTATGTATTTTAGAAACACACAAATATATTATACACCAAAACGGAAGTTTTGTAAAGTGGTTTTGGAATTATTATGTTTGTTTCTTTGAGACAAACAAAGACAAACAATCGGCAAATTGCTACTCACCGAAGCCTATTGAAGTGTGATAAAGCTTGAAAGGAGTGATTAATACAGAAAATCAACAATCCTGTCGTAATGATGAAATTGCCATTTTCGCATTCGGATAGTTTTTTTAATTAAGGAGCATGAAAGGGCAAGTCTGATCCATCTGCAGAACAGTTGATCTTGCGGAACCGGAAGGGATGGTGATTTAAAAGACAACAACCGAACTTTAAGGTATTCAAAAGAAAAGCCTGCGTTTTAGATCAAAATCTAAATCGCAGGCTTTTTGCTGTGGTTTGAAAATCTTCCGCAAAGTGGGTGATTTTTAGAATGCTCTTGCCGTTGAGCTTGCTGCAGTTGTGGTATGCTTGTACAAAGAAAACTGGCAACGAAGTGATCGAGGGGTTGTTTTAGATCTGTTTTGGGCACACTTGGAATCATTTATCCAGCGGTTTTGCCGCCTATAGTTGTGCGCAACCATTGATTTTGCCAGCGACTTTGGATATTATTCTTTTACGACCCCAAGAACTCTACCACTGCAATAAATGCTGTCTGTCGAGCGCAACGGAATCGGTTTATATGCTGTGTTGTGTGAGATTAGGCACTTGTTGCCCAACTCCTTGATATATGCGTCACCATTAACAATAAAGATACCGATGTCACCCTCTTCAAGTTCGTCGTCTTTCACTACAAAGACTCGATCACCGCTGTGAAATGTCGGTTCCATACTGTCACCGGAGATTGGGATCACAAAGTCAGCTTGCTCTGCCTCGGGTGATTCGTTAACCCAAATCTTTTCAGGCAATTCGGACTCAAGGAAATTTCCGGTACCGGCTGAGGCGGGAAAGTCATAATAATCTATCCCTAATTTACGCGGTCTTGACTTTCTTGGCTGACTGACAAGTACACGCTCATATTCCGCATCTAAAACTGAGTTAACAGCTTTTTTCCCAAACTCATCTATGTATCGGTACTTTTTGATGAGTGTCCACTCGTTCAATGACGGGGCTTCCGTTGCCGATTTATACCCAAGCAATTGATCCGGAGAAACCTCAAGGACCTCGCAAATACGCAGAAGTGTGATACAATCAGGTTTTGCCTTTCCTACTTCCCACGAGGATACAGCCGCAGCAGACTTTGCCCCGATGTGCTCAGCGAGTTCATCTTGTTTCATATTTTTAGCAAGCCTTGCTTCTTTTATCCGCAAGCCAACAGACTTCATGATACAACCCTCCAATCTATTATGATGCTATTATACTACACTTTGAATCGAATGTCAATAGAAAAATCAAATTTAATTTGATAAACCCTATTGACATTCAAATATAATTAGTGTATAATAGAAGCGCTCAAGAGAAATTTGACCCATTCATTTATTTTGGAAAGGAAGGAAACCATGTCAGACCGAACAATACTCAATATGAATAACTTTTACGCTTCAGCTGAGTGCATGATAATCCCGATATTATCATGCCGACAGGAATACCTATGTAGGACATCGAGGTAGATACATGATCATAGGTACAAAAGCCGAGTTTGAACAACTCGCCGA
>CAVGEJ010000082.1:0-11289 GCA_963628215.1 Eubacterium sp. CAG:180 | reverse complement strand
GGCGCAAAACTTCATTTTCCCAGATACAATTTTGCGAAAAACTATTGACAGGACCTTTCAACCCCCAACCTCACAAAAACCCCATTTCCCACCCAAAGAGTGCGAAGCCGCACCCGATAAAGAATTCGCACCGCCCGTCCAAACCAAAAACTTCCCCCATGTCCCCGCCGCTTCCAAGAAAGCGAAACAAATCTTCGCTTTCCAAGCGGCGGGGACATGGGGGAAGTTCTCGGTGAGAGAGGGAGGTTTGGAGGGAGAGAGCCCCCTCTTCAAAAGAGGGGGCTCTCTCCCTCCAAGGTCTTCCCCCTACCCCCGAACCACTTCAAACGCCATCGCGCGGGAGATGGGGGTCGTGGGGGTCAGAATGCCGAGTGAGGCGAGCGCGCGGGCGGCGGAGTACGCGTCAAGCCCCTGTAAACCCGTCGCGCGGGAAAGCATCGCAACCGTCAAAGGAGACGGAAGCGACGGGGGCAGGAGCGCGGCAAAGTCCCCGGGGGACGTGAAGAGCAAATCGTCCACAAGCCCCGTCGGAATCCGCTCCAAGCGCGTTGCGCCGTGCTTGGGATTCCGCGAACGCCCGTCCAATAGCTTGAAGTCCTCCACCTCCAGAAGCAGAAGCCGGAACGACAGCCGCCCCGTCCCCACATGGGAAAGCAGAGGAATCAGCGGGTACAGCGCGGGCAACAGCAGAAGCGGATTCCGCTTCCCCGCCACACGGCGCGACTTGCCAAGCTCCCCCGTCTCGGGGTTCATCCATGTCAGCCGCCGCACCGCAGGCAACGGGTGTACCACCGTTACCGTCAGCGCAGGGTCTGCAAGATAGCGCTCCAGTTTCTTTTTCATCGGCGCAAAAGAGCCGGTCTGTACCTCGTAAATCGCGTTTCCCACACGCACGTCCGAAACAAACCGCGTTCCCGCCAGCTTCACCTCGTGCTCGCCGGGATCTTCGGTCAGATAGCGCTTGATAATCTGGTGCTGCCACTTCTCGCCAAGCAGCCCGATGCCGTCCCGCAAATCCTCGCGGCGCTCCCGCATCGCGCCCAGATAAATGCGCTCAAACCGCGCCTGCTTTGCGGGCAGGTCGAGCAGGTCGGGGAGCAGAAGCGCCGCGTTCGCGGTGTTTGCGGCGACAGCCTTCTTATCGGTAGTAGACATAGTAAACAATAATCGTCCGTTCCGCGCCGCCGCTCTCCTTGTCGGGGGCGGTCAGAACCACGCCGTCGCGCGAGAGCAGTTCCCACGCGCGCAATTCGTCCACGTCGCAACGGAACAGCACCTCCGAGGAAGCGAACACGATGAACTCCCCGTTCCGGATGTCCACGCTCCCCCCGCGCCCGATCACCTCGTCCACGCCGTTCCGCTTTTCGGTCACGTAGCGGGTGGAATGCCCCGCAATCGTGTTTGCCATCTGCCGCCGATAGCGCAGACTGTCGGGGTTCTTTTTACCCCCAAACATTCGGGCAAAGAATTTTTTGCACATCGCCGCGACCTCCCGTCAGAAAATTCCGCGCGTCCAGATACGCCATTTTCGCCGCCTCCATGCGTGCCTGCGACGGGTTCTGCTCCCGGATGCCGCGCAGCATGATGTTCTTCGGCGTTTCCTCCGGGTCGATCAGTTCGGGCGCCGATACGCGGTAGCCGTGCGCCTCGAGGTACTTCAGCCGCAGGGCGTCGGTTGCCGCGTCGCACAGCTTCTGGCGGAGCATGGAGTGCTCCGTGATGAAGGACAGCGCCGCGCAGTCGATATGGTGATTCAGTTCGTGGTGACAGCAGGGCGTGGAGAGAATGACCTTTGCCCGCCACGCCACCGCGCGCTCCAGTACGAAATCGGTTGCGATGTCGCAGGCGTGAAGCGAGATGACCAGATCGACCGCGCCTCCCGCGTTGTAGCGGCTGACGTCGCCGCAGAGGAATTCCAGCCCGTCCCACCCGAGCCGTTTTGCGACTCCGGAACAGTAGGCAATCACGTCGGGCTTAAGATCCACGCCGGTCATGCGAACCTCGCGCCCGAGGATATTTGCAAAGTAATGGTAGGTTGCAAAGGAAAGGTAGCTTTTGCCGCAGCAGAGGTCGCAGATGCGCAACGGATCTTCTGCGGGGAGGTCGCCGAGGCAATCGCGCACCAGTTCGAGAAAGCGGTTGATCTGGCGGAACTTCGCCTGCCGCTTGTCGCGCACTCTCCCCCGCTCGTCGCAGATGTCGAGCAGGCGCAGAAACGGCTCGTCCCCCTGCAGGATGTACTGCTTGTCCCGGTCGTTCTCAAGGACGGTTTCGCCGTCCTGTTGCACCGCGTCAAGCAGTTTTCGCAGTTTTTCGCCGCCGAGGACGGTGGTCGTTCCGCGTTTGCCCCGCCGCATTTCGCTCTCGCCGACCGCAGTAAGCAGATTGACCTGCCCGTAGCCTGCGAGCAGGTTGGTCAGCCCTTCCGACCGCTCAAGCGGTAGGTTTTCGTGCAGCGCTTTATTGTCCGCGCGGAATTTCTCGGCTTGGAGGCAGTCCCGCCCGCCGATGCGCCGCAGGGTCAGTTCGGCGCGCTTATCTGCCGCGTCGCACGGTTTGGAGAGGACTGCTTTTTTGAGTTGCCGTTTCTTCGCCGCGAGCAGGATCAGGTCTGCGAACTCGCGCACGGCTTCTGTTGTTTCTGCCATGTCAGTCCTCCTTCTTTTTATTCCACGGGAATTTCAGTTGCGGCTCTTTGCGATTCCAGATGCGTTGCATACAGTCCCAGTGTCTCGCCACGACGAACAGGGTGGTGAGGACTGCGCAGGCAAGGCAGAGTCCTGCCCGCGCGTCCGAGAAGCCGCGCAGGATAAGGGGGTAGAAGACCCCTGTCATAATCACGCCGAGGGACAGTAAGCGCGTTCCGATGATGACGATGAGGAAGATCAGCAACAGGAGCAGGAACACGATGGGGAATCGCGTGGTGAGGATACTGACCGCAAGGATCATGCCCGCCATGACTTCCGCTCCCCTACCGCCCCGGAAGCGGTTGAAGCATGGGAACATTGTGCCGAGGAGGGCGAACAGTCCGCTGATTGCGAGTCCGTTCATCTCCCAGATGAAGAGACCAAGCAGGGACGCGACAAAGCCTTTTGCAAAGTTGAGTATGGCGGTTACGATCCCCGCTCCTTTCCCGTATGCGCTTGCGATATCGGTTGCTTCCGCGTTTCCGTGTCCCGCGCGTTTGATATCCTCGCGGAAGCCGACTCTTGCGACCATAACGGCGGGGTTCAGGCTTCCGAGCAGATACCCGACCGCGATGCACATCAGGACGCCTCCTGCGTACAGCAGTCCCATTGCCGCCGATCCCTCCGCGGGCATGAGCTTCCCGCGGATCAGTTCGACCAAGTTAAATAGCATTTTTTGATTCCTTTCTGGGGGAGAAGAAGACCTTGGGACTCTGTCCCAAGCCCTGCTTAGGGGACTTCTTAAGGAGAAGTCCCCTAAGAACCTTCAAGACCTTCAACTAAGGGGAATTTATGTCTCTTTCTTTTCGTTGTACAGATTTTGAGTGTAGCCGTTTGCCGTGCTACTATTTCCGGCTGCTCCCGCACCCAATCCCGTCCAGCGGGATTGGGACGGCCTACGCCTTGCTCCCGCTACCGGATAGAAATGGTTCAGGTTAGTTGAGGGGCGGAAGGCGGGTTGGAATGCGGGGCGCTCCCTGCGGATTGCGCCCCTGTAGAGTGCGTAAGCCGTTGGGAATGTAACATTGTAGGAAACGACCCGTGTGTCGTTCCGCTTCGGGGGAAAGATACATCCTATAGGGGTTCAGATTTATCCCCCCTCATCAGTAGCTTGCGCGACAGCTTCCCCCCGAGGGGAAGCCTTTTTGCCGGATTTCTTTCGCACTACACGACATGGCGATGAGTGGGAGCGATATTGTCCGCCCTCATCCGTCGCCTTCGGCGCCACCTTCCCCCTCGAAGGGGAAGGCTTCCGTTGGTTCTGCAAGTCTTATAATAGACCTGTTCGATAACCTACAAACAAAAAGTGAAACTCGCGGAAATATTTATCATTTTGCGATAATTTTTTTGACACATAATCAGGCATATTGGATGTCAAAAAATCCTTAATAAACAGAGTTTTAGCAGTTATCGAACAGGTCTAATATTCTTCACAAAGCAAATCTACTCTTCAAAAAGCAAGTCCAAACGAAAAAGTCACGCACCATAGCCTTTCCCTTCGAGGGGGAAGGTGTCGCCGAAGGCGACGGATGAGGGCGGATCGTAAAGGTGACTCACAACTCAAAGTCATATTTACCCTGTTCGCACAGTGTAAGAAAGGCTTCCCCTTGGGGTGGAAACTGTTGCGTTAGCTACGGATGAGGGCGGATCGCAAAGGCAAACCACAATGCAAAGCCATATTTGCCATGTTCGCACAGCGTACAGAAGGCTTCCCCTCGGGGGGAAGCTGTCGCGTTAGCGACTGATGAGGGGGGATAAATCTGCACTTACGAAAGGCATATTCTCTCCTTACACCCCACCGCCCCAAAAGCGCGAAGCCGCACAACGTGACAAAATCCGACCTCTCAAACCGACAAAAACTTCCCTGTACGGCAACCGCCACCCCAAAAGCGAGAAAAATTTATTCCCACCAATCCGGCGGTTGCCGTGCAGGGAAGTTCGGGGAGGGTCAGGGAGGTTTGGAGGGTAGAGAACCCCCTCCGAAAGGGGGTTCTCTGCGCCTCCAAGGTCTTCCTTACCCTCACACCTCAATCAAATCCTTCGGACTGCGGGTGAAGTTGTAGACAGAGCCGTCGGGGCGGATCGCCACCATGTCCTCAATGCGGCAACCGTACTTGCCCTCCAGATAAATGCCCGGCTCGCAGGTCACAACGTTGCCGCGCTTCAGTACCGCGTCCCCCGCACGGGAGGAAACGCGGGGATTCTCGTGAATGAATAACCCAACGCCGTGCCCGAGCGAGTGCCCGAACGCGCCGCGGTATTCGGGAACGCCGTCAATGATGTCCCGCGCAATCTTGTCCAGCCCCGCGCAGGAAGCGCCCTCGCGGTACGCCGCAAGCGCCTCGGTCTGCGCGCGCAGAACCGTGTTGTACAGCTTCTTCATCTCCGCGTCCGCGTGACCGATGACGATCGTCCGCGTCATGTCGGAGCAGTAACCGTCCACCCGCGCGCCGAAATCCATCGTCAGGAAACCCTTTTCAAGCTGCCGTCTGCCCGGAACGCCGTGCGGGCGCGAGGAAGCAGTTCCCGAGACCGCAATCGTGTCGAACGCGAGTCCGTCCGCGCCGTTCCGCCGCATGAAAAATTCCAACTCCAGAGCAACCTCGATTTCGGTCATTTCGGGCTTGATGAAGTTTAGAATGTGCGCAAACGCCGCGTCGGTCACAGCCTGCGCGCGCGCCATCGTCTCCAACTCCTTCTCGTCCTTGTAGAGCCGCAACTCTTCCAGAAGCGCCGACGCGCCCGAAAGCAGTTCCATGCCCGTCAGCTTTTCGCAGTACTTTCCGTAATCGGCAAAGGACAGCGTTTCTTCCTCGATCAGCACCTTCCGGCAGCCGTTTTCGCGCAACAGCTCCCCAATGCAGGTCAGCATCCCGATGTTCGGGGTCAGAACCTCCAGTTCGGGATTCCGCTGTTCGGTTGCCGCTTCCACGTAGCGGAAGTCGGTGATGAGGTAGGACTGCCCCTTGGTAACCAGAACGAATCCGTCGTCAAAATCGAAATCCGAGAGATACTTCTGATTCGGTTTGCTGCCGATGATTGCCGCGTCCGCGCCCTTTTCCGCCAGCGCCGCGCAGAATTTTTTTAAATGTGACATCTTTTTTCTCCTTCTCCATGCCCTTGCGGGCAACAATTTCTTTCCGCTTTTATTGTATCACATTTTTCGCGCTTTGTAAAGGGGAAAACGCGCATTTTACGCGCGGCGCTTCAAATCTTCCCGCCGATTGCCTCCCGCAGGTGCGCAAGCGTGCGCTTTTCCAGACGGGAAATGTAGGATTGCGAGATTCCGAGGCGATCCGCAACCTCCTTCTGCGTCAGTTCGTCACCCGTGAAGCCGTAGCGCAACTCGATCAGTTCCCGCTCGCGCGGGTCGAGCGCCGCAACCGCCTTCCGCACCGCCGCGCGTTCCTCCTCGCGCTCCAGTTCGTAGGCAACGCCGTCTTCCTCGCTTCCCAGTACGTCAGAGAGCAGAAGTTCGTTCCCGTCCCAGTCGGTGTTCAGCGGTTCATCCATCGACACCTCGCACTTCTGACCGCTCCGCTTGCGGATGTACATCAGAATTTCGTTTTCAATGCACCGCGAGGCGTAGGTCGCCAGTTTGATGCCCTTGTCGGCGTGGAACGTTCCGATGGCTTTAATCAGCCCGAGTGTTCCGATGGAGATCAGATCCTCGATTCCCGTTCCCGTATTCTCAAAGCGCTTGGCGATGAACACGACCAGTCGCAGATTCCGTTCCACAAGCACGTCGCGCGCGTGCTCCTCGTCGATGTGCGCGATCCAGTAGGCTTCCTCTTCGCGGTCGAGCGGCGGCGGCAGAACCTCCGGACCGTTGATGTAGTAAGCTCCTCTTTTCCGGAATTTTGAAGCCAGCCAATTCCGAAACCGTACAAACAGATTCATGGTTTCTTTCCTCCCTATCTTCATTATTCAAGCGAAATCAGTGCGTCAAAGCCTTTTGCCGCGTCCCCGAGCGGGGAAAGCGCGACAAGGTCGTTGACCTCTGTTCGCACCTTTCCGTCGATGACCGTCAGGCGGTCGGGCGCGAACGCCGCGAGCATTCCCTCCCCCGTTGCGGTTCGCGCGGGAATCAGCCGCACGCGGCGGGCGTATTTCTCCTGCGCTCCGGTCGGGTGCGCAAGCGCTTCAAGCAGGGCGGGCGGCAGTTGCGGGGTCAGTTTGGCGGGGTCGGCGACGATCACGCTTCTGCCGCTGAGCGGGTCGGTCAAAAGGTTTCCGGAGTCGACCAGTGCCTGCAGGGTAGCGACTCTCCCCTCCACGGCAATTTCCAGTCCGACTGCGCGCGTTGCGCCCGACCTGCGGAACAGCTTCCCGCCGCGCAGGGTGAAGAAGCCCGCGACCGCCGCGAGGACGGCGAACATCCACGCGGAGAGTCCGTCTCCCTGCAGGGCTTCGAGCGGGAGGTTCAGGCGGTTGAGGAAGCGGTAGAGGACGGTCATCAGACCGCCGAGGAGGGCGGAAAGGAGCGCATACGCGCCCGCGCTTTGGAGCAGTCTTCCTGCGCTGCCGCCGCGCGTTGCGAACGCGATTGCCGCGAGGAGGACCGCCATGCAGAGGTCGAGCAAAACGCCCATCACGCCGTCGATGCCCGCCAGCAGGATTCCGACGGCATACGCGCCGCCGACCACTGCCGAAAGAAGCAGTCTCCACCGTTTTGCGGCGCGGTGGAGGATTGCGGCTGTCATGGCAAGGCACAAGAGATCCATGCTCGCGTTAATCAGAAAATACAAGTCCACGTAAACGTCCACGTCCGTTCCCCCATTCCCGACTATCTCTTCTCTGTTATCTTCCGTCCCCTATATTATACACGTCCCGCCCCGCTTTTTCTGTCGAACGACGGGGGCTTGGAAGAAAAAATTTATGGGGGTGAGGAAGACCTTGGAGGCGCAGGGAGACCCCTTTCGTAGGGGTCTCCCTACCCTCCAAACCTCCCTGACCCTCCCCGAACTTCCCCCATGTCCCCGCCGTTTGGGAAGCAAAGATTTGTTTCGCTTTTTGTGTGTGGCGGGGACATGGGGGAAGTTTTGGGGTTGGTTTGGGAGGTGGGGATTTTTTGCAGAGTGCGGCTTCGCGCGCTTTTGGTGAGTGCGACACTCGTGTATGGGATTGTATAGCCGTTAACAAGTAACATCCCCCGAAGCGGAACGACACATGGGTCGTTCCCTACAAATCTTATGTCTAATGGGTTACGCACTTTATAGGAGCGTAATCCGTAGGGAACGACCCGCGTGTCGTTCCGCGCGCCCGCTCACAAATCGGGCGCGAAGCCGCACCATGTAAAGAATCCGCACCTCCCGCCCGAAATAAAAAAACTTCCCCCATGTCCCCGCCACTCCTGAAAAGCGAAACAAATTTCCGCTCCCTAAGTGGCGGGGACATGGGGGAAGTTCTCGGTGAGAGAGGGAGGTTTGGAGGGAGAGAGCCCCCTCTCCGAAAGAGGGGGCTCTCTCCCTCCAAGGTCTTACCCTCACCCCAGAAACTCTTCCAACTCCGGGCGCGAGAGGTAGCCGATTGTCTTTTTGACGGGCTCGCCGCCGTCGAAGAGAATCAGGGTCGGAATGCTGATGATGCCGAACCGAGCCGCCAACTCCGGCTCTTCGTCCACATTCACCTTTCCGACTGCCAAGTCCGCCTCGCGCGCCTCGGCAACTTCTTCGAGTACCGGCGCCAGCATCCGACAAGGTCCGCACCACTCCGCCCAAAAGTCCACCAACACCGGCTTGAGCGAGTTCGTGACCTCCGCCTCAAAATTGTCCTTCGTCAGCTTTACTTCCATCGTTTTGTCCCCCTTCCGACCGACTCCCCGTCAGTCCTTTGATTTGTAATATAACATGCAGTGACAGTAGCCCTCAAAATCCGGATCTTTGATCTGCTCGCGGAATTCGCGGCACATGCACTTGTTTTCCTCGGTTCGCGCTAACCGACAGGGGCAGTAGCCGCCCGTCCGCGCCAAGCCTTCCTTGACCGTCCGAACCACTTCCTCGTCCGGATTCAGCGTGATCTTCATAAAACCACCTCCGATATTCCTATTATAGCAGACCGCGCACAAAATTTCCGTTGCCGTTGCAACAGAATTGCGAAAAAAAGTATCATTTGGCAGTTTTCGGGCAAACTGTCCGCATGAAAATTCTGATGTTGACAGACAAAATGGAAGCGGGCGGCGCGGAAACCCACATCGAAACGCTTGCACGGGCGCTCACCGCGCGCGGGCACTCCGTGACCGTCCTTTCGGCGGGCGGAAGGATCGCAGACCGCCTCGAAGCCGCAGGCGTGAAGCAGATCCGCCGCCGCTTTGCGGGCAGAAACCCGTTCCGCCTGCTCGCCGCACTTCTCGCCGTTGCAAGCGAAGCCCGCCGCGGGCAGTACGACATCCTCCACGCGCACACGCGCACGATGGGGGTTCTTCTCTCGTGCCTGCACAGCCGCAACCGCGCCGCCCACGTCGTGACGGTTCACGCCGCGAAATTCGGCATTGCGACAGACCGTATGTGCAGAAACGCCGCCGTGATCGCGGTCAGCGAGGATCTGCGCGAGGGGCTTCTTTCGCACGCCTGCGCCCCCGCGGAGTGCGTTCACGTCATCCCGAACGGCGTTGACGCCGACCGCTTCTCCCCGCCCTCTCCCGACCTTCCCCCTCCCCCGCACAGCGTTCTCTTTGTCAGCCGCCTTGACCCCGACTGCGCCCGCGTTGCCGAACTGCTCCCCGAGGTCATCCCCGCATTGCTCGGGCAGTTCCCCGACCTCTCCGTAACGGTCGCGGGCGGCGGGCGAATGGTTGAACACGTGCGGGAACGTGCGAACAGGCTCAATCGCCGCGTAGGGCGGGAAGTCATGCGCGCGGTCGGAGCGGTGGACGACATGGCGGCGCTTTATCGCGCGCACCGCGTGACCGTCGGCGTGTCGCGGGTCGCGCTGGAAGCCGCCGCCTGCGGGTGCGCCGTCCTGCTCGCGGGCAACGAGGGCTACGGCGGCATTCTGCGGGCGGACGATCCGACCCCCGTGCTCTCGAATTTCTGCTGTCGCGGCGCAGAACCCGTTACCGCCCGCCTGCTTGCGGACGACCTTGCAAGACTGCTCGCCTCTCCCCCGCCGTCCCTGCGCGGCACGGTGGAGAAGTCCTTTTCCGCCGCCCGCATGACCGACGAAACCGAGGCGCTCTACCGCTCGCTCCTGCCGCCCGTCAGCACGAAAAAGCCGATCCGCCTGCTCGTCGGCGGCTACGCGGGATGCGGCAACCTCGGCGACAACGCCATTCTGCAGGGGCTGACCGTCCGCCTGCGGGAGGAACATCCCGAGGTCAGGCTGACCGCCCTGACCGGTTCGCCCGTCCGCGATACACGGCGCTTCGGCATCCCCTGCGTTTCGCGGCGATGGCTTCCCTCGGTTCTGCTCGCCATGCTCCGCGCGGACGTCTTTCTGCTCGGCGGCGGGTCGCTGCTGCAGGATCGCACCGGGCGGCGCTCGCTCGCCTATTACCTGTTCCTCCTGCGGGCGGCGCGCCTGCTCGGGTGCAGAACCGGCACACTCGCGGCGGGAATCGGACCGCTTCTCTCCCCGCGCTCGGAACGTGCGGTTCTGCGCGCTCTGCGCCCCTGCCAAGTCCTGACCCTGCGGGACAGCGAATCCCTGCGGTTTCTCGTCCTGCACGGATTTGAGCGCTCCCGCCCGGAACTTACGGAAGACCCCGCGCGTTCCCTCCCGTCACCGCCCGACACGCGGCGCGCGGCAATCCTTGCAAGGCTCGGGATTCTGCCCGGGGCAACCTTTTTCTGCGTTGCCGTCCGCCCGACCTCCCCTGCCCGCCGCGAACCGCTCCGGGTACTCGCCGCCGCAGTGCATCGGGTCGCGGGAGAGCACGGACTGATTCCGGTTTTTCCCGTCCTCGACCCCGCGCACGACCTGCGCGCCACGCGGGAGGTCATCCGCCTTTCGGACTGCGGCGGGCGGCTCTTTCTCCCGGACGAGGCGTCGGATCTCCCTGCGCTTCTCGGCGGCGCAGCGCTGTTGGTCTCCATGCGCCTGCACGCGCTGATCTTCGCGGACGCGGTCGGAATCCCCGCCGTTGCGCTCTCCCCTTCCGAGGAAGAGCCGAAGCTTGCGGTCTTTGCCCGCCATGCGGGTTTCCCGCATTTTTCCGCGCAAACCGTGTCGGTCGTGTCGCTTTGCACGAAAATGGAGCAGATTATCGAGAACGAGAATTGGTTTTGATATAATTTACTGATTGATAGTACAGATTTATCCCCCCTCATCAGTCGCTTGCGCGACAGCTTCCCCCCGAGGGGAAGCCTTTCTTATGCCGTGCGAACATGGCAAATATGGCTTTGCATTGTGGTTTGCCTTTGCGATTCGCCCTCATCCGTCGCCTGCGGCGCCACCTTCCCCCTCGAAGGGGAAGGCTATGGTGCGTGACTTTTTCATTGGGATTTACTTTTTGAAGAGTAGACTTGCCTTTTGAAGAATATTTTTTGACGGATAAAGTTTGAAGCGCTCTCTATATAGCTTGCAGAACCAACGGAAGCCTTCCCCTTGGGGGGAAGGTGGACAGGTTATAATATGAAGTGCAACACCCTTCCAAAGGAATGGA
>CAVGEJ010000081.1:0-11389 GCA_963628215.1 Eubacterium sp. CAG:180 | reverse complement strand
GAAGGCTTCCCCTTGGGGGGAAGCTGTCGCGTAAGCGACTGATGAGGGGGGGATAAATCTGCACTTACGAAAGGCATACACGCTCCTTGCGCGCTCCGCCCACCAAAGAAGCGCGAAGCCGCACTCTGTAAAGCCTTCGCACCTCCCAACCAATCCCAAAAACTTCCCTGCGCGGCAACCGCCGTCCAAAAAACGAAAAAAGTTTTTACAAACCAATCCGGCGGTTGCCGTGCAGGGAAGTTCGGGGAGAGTCAGGGAGGTTTGGAGGGTAGAGAACCCCCTCCGAAAGGGGGGTCTCTGCGCCTCCAAGGTCTTCCTTCCCCTCACTCCCCCTGTAGCACCAGTTCCCCTCCAAACACCGAACGGTAGAGGTCGCACATCCGGTTTACGGGGAGACCCACAACGTTGAAGTAGTCGCCGCTGATCCCGCGAATGAAGGAGGACGCAAGCCCCTGAATCGCGTAAGCACCAGCCTTGCCGAACGGCTCGCCGCTTGCAATGTAGGAGGTGATCTCAAGATCGGTCAGCGGGGCGAATTCAACAGACGTCACAGCGTGCGAAACCGCCTCCAGACCGTCCCGGCAGAGCCAGATCCCGCTTACCACCTCGTGCCGCCTGCCCGAGAGCATCGAAAGCATCCGGCGCGCGTCGGCGGCGTCCCGCGGCTTGCCGAGAATCTCGCCGTCGCAGAATACCGTCGTGTCGGAAGCAATCAACAGCTTCCCCGCCACGTCCTCGCCGCGCGCCGCCAGAAGATCCCGCACCGCGCGCCCCTTCCGCGCGCTTAACTCTTCCGAGAGCCGCGCAGGGTCGGTTTCCTCCGTCCGCTCGTCCGCGTCGGAAACAACCACCTCAAATTCCAATCCCAGATGCGCCAGGATCTCGCGCCTGCGCGGAGACCCCGACGCAAGAATGCAACGTTGCGCCAAGGCTTACTTCTTCGCCTTCAGCGCAACCGCCGCCTTCGCGCGCTCCGCAATGTGCGCCGCCGTCAGGCCGTAACGCTCGAGAAGCGCGGGAACTGTGCCCGAATGCCCGTAAGTGTCGTTCATGCCAACGCGCAGAACCGGAACAGGGCAACCTTCGGCAACCGTCTCCGCAACCGCACCGCCGAGACCGCCGATGATGTTGTGTTCCTCCGCCGTGACGATCGCGCCCGTTTCGCGCGCCGCCGCAAGCAGGATGTCGCGGTCAATCGGCTTGATGGTGTGAATGTTGATAACCCGCGCGCTGATGCCGTCCTTTGCAAGCATCTCTCGCGCTTCCAACGCCATGCCGACCATAATACCCGTGGCAACCAACGTCACGTCCGAGCCGTCCGCAAGCTTCACGCCCTTGCCCAACTCAAACCGATAGTCGGGGCGGTCGTTGATCACCGGAACGGCAAATCTGCCGAAGCGCAGATAGAACGGTCCTTTCGTCTCCAACGCGGTCTTGACCGCCGCACGGGCTTCCACCGCGTCGGACGGAACGACAACCGTCATGCCCGGGATCGTGCGCATCAGGGCGATGTCCTCGTTGCACTGGTGCGTTGCGCCGTCCTCGCCGACAGTAATGCCCGCATGCGTTGCGCCGATCTTGACGTTGAGGTGCGGGTAGCCGATGGAGTTGCGAACCTGCTCGAAGGCTCTGCCCGCCGCGAACATCGCAAAGGAGGAAGCAAACACGGTCTTGCCCGTGGTTGCAACGCCCGCCGCAACGCTCATCATGTTCCCCTCGGCAATGCCGCAGTCAAAGAACCGCTCGGGGTGCGCCTTTTTGAACTTGCAGGTCTTGGTCGCCTCCGCAAGGTCTGCGTCCATCACAATGTAGTCGTATTGATCGGCGAACTCGACAAGCGCGTCGCCGTAAGCTTCTCTGGTTGCAATTTTGTCTGCCATTTTCCTATCCCCCTTATTTCGTCAGCTCTGCCAGTGCGGCGGCGTACTGCTCGTCGTTCGGAGCAGTGCCGTGCCACTTGACTTGATTCTCCATAAAGGAGACGCCCTTGCCTTTGACCGTCTTTGCAATAATGGCGGTGGGCTTGCCCTTGACCGTCTTTGCCTCGTTGAACGCTTTCTCCAGCGCGTCGAAGTCGTGTCCGTCAACCGTGATGACGTGGAAGCCGAACGCTTCCAGTTTCTTGTCGTGCGGCGTGGGGTTCATGACCTCCGCCACAGGACCGTCGATCTGAAGTCCGTTCCAGTCCACAATCACGCAGAGATTGTCCAGCTTATAGTGCGCCGCGAACATGCATGCCTCCCAGACCTGCCCTTCCTCGCTCTCGCCGTCGCCGACAACGGTGTAAACGCGGTAGTTCTTGCCCGCAATTTTCCCCGCGAGCGCCATGCCCGCCGCCGAACTGATGCCGAGTCCGAGCGAGCCCGCCGACATATCCACGCCGGGGGTCAGGGTCATATCGGGATGCCCCTGCAGACGGGAGTCCAGTTTGCGCAGCGTGGTCAGTTCGGACACGGGGAAATAGCCGCGATTTGCGAGCGCGGCATAAAGCCCCGGAGCGCAGTGCCCCTTGGAAAGAACAAAGCGGTCGCGATCCTCCCATGCGGGATTCTCGGGCTTGATGTTCAGTTCGGAAAAGTACAGATACGCGAGGATGTCCGCGATGGAAAGGGACCCGCCCGGATGTCCCGATTTTGCGGCGTGGGTTTCCTCAATCACGCCGATGCGGATGTTTCTTGCCGCGTTTTCAAGCAAAGCTCTTTGAGATGCTTCCATTTCAGTCCTCCGAAAAATAAAGTTACTCCTTTATTATAAAACAAACAGGCGGAAATGTCAAGTCTTTCTGCGCTTTTTCGCCCCTTTGCGCCGAAAAAGTATTGACACGCCCGCGCGGTTGTGGTAAAATAGAAACCGAAAAATCCACAGCAAGGAACGGTAAAAAAAGAATGGTTACAGACAGTCTGGAAAATCTGGAGCACTATGCTTCGCTCCATCCCCGCTTCCCCCGCGCGTTTGCATATCTGCGTGAACTTCTTGCCTCCGGCGCACCCGACGGCAAGCATATTCTCGCAGGCACGGATACGCCCGAGGAAATTTTTGTGAATATCTGTACGGTGGACGCAGAACCGCGCGCGACCGCAGTCGCGGAAAGCCACGAAAAATACATCGACGTTCAGGTCATTCTCTCGGGCAACGAGTTGATGTTCTCGCCCGTTGTCGCAACCCCGGTGACCGAGGAAAGCGCCGAAAAGGACTACCGCCTGTACGCCCCCGCGGCGCTCGATGCCTGCACGCGCCTCTGCGTTCCCGAAAATCACTTTGCCATCTTCTTCCCCGGCGAACTTCACGCCCCCTGCCACGCCGCTTCCCCCGCCCGCATCCGCAAGGCAATTATAAAGGTTCTGGGGTAATACAGAAGCGCATACTCCTTCAACCGATGTAACTTCACGCCCCATCGGCGCGCAGGATGCGCTCGGAATAACGCATACACGAATACCGAACGCACCCATCCCCCAAAAGGAGCGCGACAGCCGCACTCTTCAAAAAGTCAATACCTCCCAATCCAACAAAAACTTCCCCCATGTCCCCGCCACTCACAAAAAGCGAACCAAATTTTCGCTTCCTAAGTGGCGGGGACATGGGGGAAGTTCAGGGAGGATGAGGGAGGCTTGGAGGGAGAAGGAGACCCCTCCGAAAGGGGTCTCCTTCTCCCTCCAAGGTCTTCCCCTTACCCCCCTACATCAAACCTTCATCGGGCGGTCGAGGGTGCGGAGTTGGATCGCCTCGGCAATGTGCGGCGCACGGATCACTTCGCTGGAATCGAGATCCGCAATCGTCCGCGCAACGCGGAGAATGCGACCGTAGCCCCGCGCGCTTAACCCCATGCGGTCGTATGCCGCACGAAGCAGAGCCGACGCGTCATCGTCTACCTGACAGTACTTCTGAATCGCCGCTTCGTTCAGCTGCGCGTTGCAGAAAATGCCCGACCCCGAACCCATCCGCTCGGCGGCAAACTTCCGCGCACGCGTGACCCGCTCCCGGATCACCGCAGAAGTCTCGGCGCGCGGATCGGGCTTCGATAAGTCGTCATATGACAACGACGGCAACTCAATCTGAATGTCCATCCGATCCAGCATCGGTCCGCTCACCCGTGCAAGATACCGCGCCACATCCGCAGGCTTGCAGGTGCAGGGATGCGTCGGATGCCCGAAATACCCGCACCGACACGGGTTCATCGCCGCCACCAACATGAACGAGCACGGGAAGGTCACCCGCCCGCTCGCCCGCGTGATCGTCACACGGCGATCCTCAAGCGGCTGACGGAGCGTGTCGGTCACCTGCTTCGGAAATTCGGGCAGCTCGTCCAGAAACAAAACCCCGTTGTGCGCAAGCGAAATCTCGCCCGGAAGCGGATTCGCCCCGCCGCCAACCAGACTTACCGGACTCATCGTGTGGTGCGGCGAGCGGAACGGGCGCTCGGTCAGAAGCGAGACCCCCGCAGGGAGCGTGCCCGCAACCGAGTGGATTTTGGTCGTCTCAATCGCCTCCGCAAAGGTCAGCGGCGGCAGAATCGACGGCAGGCGTTTGGCAAGCATGGACTTTCCCGTGCCGGGAGGACCAATAAGCAGAATGTTGTGCCCGCCCGCCGCGGCAATCTCCATCGCGCGCTTCGCCATCGCCTGCCCGCGGATGTCGATGAAATCCACCGTCGAAATACCGAACGCGCGGGTAAAACCCGAACGGTCGCAAACCACGGGTGTGAGAAGAGTTGTGCCGTTGAGATGATCCACAAGTTCGCGCATTCCGTGCACCGCGTAGACCGAAATCCCCTCCACAGCCGCGGCTTCGGCAGCGTTCGCCGCAGGGACAAACACCTCGCAAAGCCCCGCGTCACGGGCGGCAACGCACATACACAGCACCCCGCGTACCGGGCGGAACTCGCCCGAGAGCGACAACTCCCCGATGATGCACTTCCCCTCGAGCGAGACGGTCGGGCGGATGATGCCGCAACTGCGGAAAATCCCCGTCAGAATCGCCGCGTCAAAGGCAGTTCCCTCCTTCTTGCGGTCGGCAGGCGCCAGATTCACCGTGATGCGGGCATAGGGAAACCGATACCCGCTGTTCACGCAGGCATTCCAGACCCGCTCCTTGGCTTCGCGCACGGCGGCGTCGGGCAAGCCGACCAACTCAAAGCCCTCCAGTTTATCACGAACATTGCATTCCACAGTCACGGGAAAGCCGTCGATCCCGGCAAGTCCCGCGCTGTAAGCGGCAGAAAGCATGGCAAAAGTCCCTCCTCGGCGTATTGATTCCTATTATACACCGAAAAGAGAAAATTGTCAAGAGGGCGCGCTATTCGTCGGGGATGTTAGCGCCGAAAACAAGCGTGACCCGACTCCCCGCCGTTACAATGCTGCCCGCCGCAGGCGACTGCGAAAGGACAACGCTCCCGATTCCGGCGGAGGACGCGTCCTTGGGGACGGAAAGCCCCGCGCGGAACAGGGTCAGAAGCGCCGCGCCGCGCGTCATGCCGCGAAGATCCGGAACGGCAACCGTTTTTGCGTTGTCCCCGGCATACATGTACAGGCGAACCGTCTCCCCCGCCCCGGCTTCGCGCCCTGCGGCAGGTTCGGTGCGCGCAACCATGCCCGCGTCGCCGCCCGGGAGGCGGATCTCTTCAACCGCAAGCCCCAAGCCGCGCAGAGTTTCCGCCGCCTCGTGCGCGTCCGTGCCGGAAAGGTCGGGAATCTCCGCCCGCGCAGGACCGAGACTGACGGTCAGACGAACCGTTACCGTTCCCCGCCCCGAGGGCTTCCGCAGACTGCCCGCCACAGGAGTCTGCGCCAGCACCGTCCCCGCAGGGGCGCTGTCGTAGCGATAGGAGGACACCGCCGCGATCCAGTCGTATTCCGCCGCACGCTCCTCGTTCCGCCCGACCAGATCCGGCACTGCGGTCGGGACTTCGGGCTTCAGGGTCAGACCGAGCAGGTCGTCGGCAGTGCACCATGCGACCGCGCAAAGAAGCAAAAATGCGAATACCGTCCCCTTCGCCGTCCGTTTCATGCTTTTCCACCACCGTTTCCGTTTTTGCTTGCAGTATACCCGAACCGCCGTTTTTTATGCGCAACGCGCCGAAAAAACTTGACAAAGCAGAAATTTTGTCGTATAATGGAAAAGCCGCAGAGTTTTCTCTGCGAACTTGGGAACACCGAGCAATGAAACAGCGTTCTGTTTTGTTGTGTCAGACGTATGGCATACACACCCTCGCCGCGTTTTGCGGACGCGGGCGTTGCCTGTCGGTGGCGGTTACTCCTTCCGCTTTTTCGGAGGGAGCAGGTCTTTTCTCCTTCCGAGAGGAAGGAGGTGATGCTCATGAACCTGCATGACGGATTGGTGGCTATCGTTTTAGCCCTGAATCTTCTGTTGGAATACATCGCGCAACACAGAAAAAGATAACCGCCCTCTGCTTCCAACTCAGAGCGGTTATCTTTAACCATCGCGGAAGGAAGTAACCGTCGCCGGTGTTCCCTCGTATTCTTATCATACCACATTTTCCACGCGTTGTCAACCCTTTTCCGAAAAATTCCGCCGTCGGCTTCCGTCGGCGCTTTTCTTTTCGACAAACACGGGTTTGAAATTCTGTCGGCAAGTCCCTCCGAAAAAGCTTGACAAACCGCGCCTTTTGCCGTATAATAAAAGAGCCGCAGAGTTTTCTCTGCGGACTTGGGAACACCGAGCAATGAAACAGCGTTCTGTTTTGTTGTGTCAGACGTATGGCATACACACCCTTGCCGCGTTTTGCGGACGCGGGCGTTGCCTGTCGGTGGCGGTAGCTTCCTCCCTGACCGGAGGAACCAATATTTCTTTTCTTCCTCCGGATTTGCTTTCGGGGGAGGTGATAGCATGAATTACATAACCTTTGAACAGCTGATGCAGTTCTCCGGCGTTGTACTGTCGTTGGTTACAACGATTTTTGTCATTCTGTCATTCAACAAAAAGAAATAACCGCCCTCACACTTCCAATGCCGAGCGGTTATTCTAACTAACCGGAGGAAGTAACCGTCGCCGGTGTTCCCTCGTATTCTTATCATACCACATTTTCCGCGCGTTGTCAACCCTTTTCCGAAAATTTCCGCCGTCGGCTTCCGTCGGCGCTTTTTCTTTTCCGGTGACGGTTCTTGCGGGGAATCTTCTTTCCGGAAGATTCCCCGCTACATCCCCTTTACAGTTCCGCGAACATGCGAGCGCCGCGCCCCTTCAGCCAGAGGAACATGCCCACGCAAGCGCCGAGAAGCAGAACGAGATAGATGCCAAGGCATGCTCCAACGCTCAGGATTCCGCCGAGCGGGAAATAGATTGCAAGCGGCAGAAGCCCGATGAACCATCCGCAGAACAGTGCGATGAATACGCTCATGCTCTGCTTGATAGGGTAGATTTCATTCGACCAGTTCAGCGACGGGCGGAGCAGATTCAGCACCAACCCGAACATGGACTGGAACAGCACCGATGCCTGCGGAATCACGAGCATCAGAATCGCCGAGAGCGCGGACGGGCGCAGGATTACGATCCCCGCGACCGAGCAAAGCAGAACGAGCGGCGCGCTCAGAATCAGCTGAACCGACAGTTTTGCCCGCAACACCTGCCACGGCGTGACCGGGAGCGACTGCGCGAGCCAGAGATTCTTTCCCTCCAGCGACACCGACGGCGCGGTAATGTCGATTGTACCGATAATCCACCCCAGAGCCGCGCAGAAGAACAGCGGCATTCCGTCGATCAGCCCCGACAGTCCCTCTTCCTCCAGAAGCGCAATCACGCCCCCGCCTTTGACAAGCAGAAGCACCGCCGCCGCAGCAAGGAACAGAAGCCCCAGTCCGCAATTGAGCATATACGCGGGGCTTTTCGTAAAGCGCGCGAATTCCTTTCCCAAAAGCGCCGAGGACGCGCTCCGCACCGTTGCCGCCTTCTCGCGGTAGACCGCCTTCGCCGTGTTGCCCGACGAGGTTGCAATCCGCAGGAAACTGCGCGCCATCAGCCGCCAGAGCAGAACGGTCAGCGCCGCAACCGCCGCCGTCCAGATTCCCATTGCGAGCGGGTCGCCCGTTCCGACTTTTCCGAGCAGATAAAGCGGATAAGCCGCGCTGCGGAATTTTTCGCCCCACGCCTCGGCATTGGAAACCAACGCCATGATTGCGTCCTGCGCCTTGAAGTAAACGAAGTAATAAACGGCAAGAAAAATCAGAGACGCCAACACCGTGATAAAACTCTTGTTTTTCAGCTTGAGGCTGATTTTCGCCACCACCCAACCGAGCAGGCAGGAGAGCAGCAAAACCACTGCCGAAAGCAACAGGAGCAGAAGCAGGACGCCCACAACGGTCAATGCCGTAACCGGCGCGAAGATCAGGTAGATCACCGCCGCGGGAAGCAGAACAATGCCCGAATAGAGCAGACCCATCAGGTACACGCCGAGCAGGCGCGCAAGCATGATATACCGCACGGGAATCGGCATGGAAAGAAGCAGGTCGTTGTCCTTGGCAAGGTACAGCCCCGAATAGGTGTTGAACACGCTTCCGAACGTTCCGAGCGCCACAGCAATAAGGGAAAGCAGGGTGAAATAGAGCCAGTCAAGCCCTGCGGAAACAAACGGACGGCAAAGGCTGTACGCAAGGAAACCGAACAATCCGCCGCAGATACCGAGCATCAGGAACGCATAGAGAATCAGAAACCCGACGGTCGACCCGACCGAACGCCGCTTGTTGGTTTTCGGGTTGTAGAAATAGGAGCGGAAGATTTCCGCCAACTGCTTTTTCAGGAGTACCTTCAGCATCACGGTTTCTCCTCCAGTTCAAGAAAGACCTCCTCAAGGCTGTCGTCTCCCTTGACTTCCTCCATCGTGCCCGAGCGGATCAGCTTGCCGCCTTTGATGATCGCCACCTTGTCACAGAGTTTTTCCGCGACCTCCAGAACATGGGTGGAGAAGAAGATCGCGCCGCCCGCGTCGCAGAATTCGCGCATCATGCCCTTGAGCAGGTGCGAAGCCTTGGGATCAAGTCCCACAAACGGTTCGTCCATGATAATCAGGCGCGGCGCGTGAAGCCAACCCGCGATGATGGCAAGTTTCTGCTTCATGCCGTGCGAATAGGCGGCAATGGGCTGCGCGAGGTCAGCGGTCAGTTCGAACATCTCGCCGTATTTGCGGATGCGTTCCTCGCGATCCGCGGCGCTCACGCCGAAGATGTCCGCGATAAAATTCAGGTATTTGATTCCCGTCATGAACTCGTAAAGATCGGGGTTATCGGGAATATAGGCGATCTTCCGCTTGCACGCCACGGGATTTTCCCGCATGGACAGTCCGTCCACGGTGATCTCTCCCGCGTCGGGGTTGAGAATCCCGACCGCGGCGCGCAGGGTTGTGGTCTTTCCCGCGCCGTTGTGTCCGATAAAGCCGTAAATTTCGCCCGGGGCGATGTGCAGGGAGAGGTCGTCAACCGCCCGCTTTTCGCCGTAGGTTTTGGTCAGATTCCGAATGGTAAGCATTTCCGATTCCTTTCCGCTTTGCGCGTTCTGAAATATTTGTTTTGAAACGTGTGATTTATTATACCACACAGCCGCCGCATTGTCAAGGATTTTTACCGAAAAAAGCGCGGCAGAACCGACTTTTTTCAAAGAAGCCCTTGCAATCCGCGCGCGGGTTTGCTATAATAAGGAGGAATACACTCCGAAAAGAAGGAACATACTGCTATGAGTGAAAAACTGTCCACCCAACCCTACAAGGGCACAAGAGATTTCTACCCGCAGGAAATGCGCCTGCGGAATCGGTTCTTCGGCGTTGTCCGCCGCGTTCTGGAAACCGCCGCGTTTGAGGAATACAACGGACCGATGCTCGAGTCGCTCGACCTCTACGCCGCAAAGAGCGGTGAGGAAATTGCGACCAAGCAGACCTACAATTTTGTGGATCGCGGCGACCGCCGTCTGGCGCTCCGCCCCGAGATGACCCCCACCGTGGCGCGGATGGTGGCGGCGAAAATGAACGAACTGGTCTTCCCGCTGAAATGGTTCTCTATTCCGAACATGTACCGCTACGAAGCGCCCCAGCGCGGCAGGTTGCGCGAGTTCTGGCAGCTGAACGTGGACATTTTCGGTTGCGACGGCTACGAGGCGGATCTGGACTGCATTTCCTCCGCGATCGAGATCATGCGGGCGTTCGGCGCGGACGAGGCGATGTTCACGGTGCACATCAACAACCGCCGTTTCTTCAACGACGTGATTGCGGCGATTGCGGGAACGGACGGCGATGGCGCGAAGCAGGTTTCGAAGGTGATCGACCGCAAGAACAAAGTGCCGCGCGAGGTTTACGAGCGGGATCTGGCGGCGCTCGGCTTGACGGCGGAGCAGATTGCAAAAATCGACGCGCTCTACACGATGTCGGTGGAGGAAGCGACGGCGCTCTGCCCCGATTCGGTCGGGTCTGCGGAGCTGTTACAGCTGTTCGGCATGCTGAAGAAAGCGGGGCTGGATCGCTTCTGCGTATTCGATTTCGGCATTATCCGCGGCTTGGATTACTACACGGGGACGGTCTTTGAGGTCTTTGACAACGCGCCCGAGAACAACCGCGCGATGTTCGGCGGCGGGCGGTACGACAACTTGGTTGGACTGTTCGTCAAGAACGCGAAAATTTCGGGCGTTGGTTACGGTATGGGTGACGTTACGCTCGAGAACTTCCTTGTAACGCACAATCTGATGCCCGATCCTTCGGCTGACGCGGTGAAGGTTCTGGTCACGCGTTTTGACGACGTGCCCTACGAGGCTTATCTTTCCCTTGTATCCGACCTGCACCGCGCGGGCATTCCCGCGACGCTCTTCCTCGGTTCGAAGAAGTACGGCAAGCAGTTGGAATACGCTTTGAAGGGCGGTTTCACGCACGTCATCACGATGGGCGGCGACGAGCTTTCCCGCGGCGTTCTGCATCTGAAAAACCTTTCCACCCGCGAAGAACTCGAACTCCCCGCCTCGGCAGAGGCGGTTGCGGAGAGGGTGTAAGGAAGACCTTGGAGGCGCAGAGAACCCCCTTTCGGAGGGGGTTCTCTACCCTCCAAACCTCCCTGACTCTCCCCGAACTTCCCTGCACGGCAACCGCCGGATTGGTTTGTGGAGATTTCCTGCGTTCTTTGGACGGCGGTTGCCGTGCAGGGAAGTTTTTGGCGGATTGGGAGGTGCGAACCTCTGAAAAAGTGCGGCTATCGCGCTCGTTTTGTGAGTGGGGCGCGTAGGGAGTGTATGCCTTTCATAAGTGCAGATTTATCCCCCCTCATCAGTCGCTTACGCGACAGCTTCCACCCCAAGGGGAAGCCTTCCTTACCCTGTGCGAACATGGCGAACGTGGTAAACATGGCAGATATGGCAAATATCATTTTGTGTTGTGGTTTGCCTTTGCGATCCGCCCTCATCCGTC
>CAVGEJ010000080.1:0-11510 GCA_963628215.1 Eubacterium sp. CAG:180 | reverse complement strand
TCCTTAAGAAGTCCCCTAAGCAGGGCTTGGGACAGAGTCCCAAGGTCTTGACCTTTCTGTGAAAAAATCGAGAAAAGTAGCGCGTAAGGGTTTACAAAAGGACAAAAATATGGTATACTAAATAGGAATATCTATATTTATACGGAAAGAAAAGGAGGAGCGACATGAACGCATCACCCGAAACGAACCAAAATCCGCAGGGAGCGCAGGGAACGGCGGGCGGAACACCAAGAGCGCGAGAGATCGCAATCGCGGCTGTCCTGTTCGCGATTGCCTCGGCGGCAATTCCGATTTCCGTAGCCAAACCGTGGGTCGGAATGGGACTTTGGGCGGCAATGTTAGTCGGTTGCGTGGTTCTGCTCCGAAGGATGCGCCTCGGCGTGACGTTGACCCTCATTGCTTCCGTCGCGGCGTTTCTGCTCTCGGGCTCTTACCTGTTTGTCGGACCGCTTGTGACCGCATTGGCGACCGGAATCTTTGCGGGCGCATTCCTGATGACCGCCCTCAAAAAGCCCTACCTCGCCTGCCTTGTCCCGCTCCTGTCGGCGGCGGTTACCGCTGTGTTCACACGCGACCCGCTTCTGATCTGCACGGCAATCGCCCTGCTTCCCGCCGCGGCGCTGACCGCATTCGCATCCAAACGGGGAATGGGCAGAACCTCGATTATCTGCTTCGGCGCGGGCGGACTGCTCGGCGCGGCGCTGATCCTGTTTGCAGTTGCACTGGCGAGAACCGAAGCCGGCTTCTCGATTGAAACCGTGCAGTCCCTGTTGGATACATGGAAGGCGGCAGTGCTCGCCGATCAGATTGAAATGCGCGACGCCCTGCTTGAAATGTTGGAGCGGGCTTATGAGAACTCGGGCGCGGCGGGTACGCAGTCGGCAGAGTCGATGATGGATTACTATCGGCGGCTGATGAGCGACGCCGCACTGGAAAGCGAACTGACGCGTATCTTCAACGTCCTGCCCGGCGCGGTTGCCGCAGTGGCGCTGATTGAGGCGTTCCTCGGTCAGCGGTTGCTCCTGAACGGGTATGACGCGGCGGGAATGCGGTCGCTTGTCACCCCCGAGAGCGAATTCCTCGTGCTGAGCCTGCCGGCGGCGATTGTCTATGTCGTCTGCCTGATCCTGTCGCTGATCTTCGATACCTCCTACGCAGTGCCGGTGGTTACGGCGGAGAACCTGCTCGTCATCCTGACTCCCGGGCTTTGCGCCGTCGGATGGGGAGCGCTCGCGCGGTTCTATCGGTCAGTTCCGCCGCGCGGTCGGGGCGCTCTGATCGTTCCCGCAATCGCACTGCTCTGCTGTGCGTCCTCGTCGATTCTCTATGTGTTGGCGGCTTACGGCGCTTACGCGACGATTTTCTCCGCCGTGCGCCGCGCAATCCTGCGCCGCGGAGGACCGAATCCGCCTGCGGGCGGTCCGTTCAACGGCGGCAACGGCGGCAACGGTAACGGAGACGATGACAACGATAGCGGCGGAAACCCCTTTGACTGATTCCCTTCCGCGATTTCCGAGTAAAGGAGACTGACAGATGATAAAAAAGAAACCTTCCTCCTTCCGAACCGATCTGCGCACCCCGCTGATTGCGGGCGCGGCAATCGGCGCGGTACTGCTGGCGCTGCTTGTGTTGCTGGCGTTCATGAGCGAGGGCAGCGATCCGATTGTGCCGCCCAAACACCTGCCGTTTTACGCGCTTGGTCTGTTTGCGGTGCACCTGCTGACGGTCGGGCTGATTCTCGGCGCGTATCTGGCGCGCTATCGGCGCATCAGCGAGGCGAACGACGCGGCGGATCTCATGACCACCGAAATCAGCGATATGTTCCGCTATGTGGTGGACATTCCGTATGCCATCATCGGCGGCGACGGCATGGTCAAAATCGTGTCGGGCGCGCTCCAGACGATTCTGCAATTCCGTTCGCCGATCTGCAACGTGCCGCTTTCCGACTTCTGCTCTGTTCCGATGAGCGAAATCATCGGTTACGCGCAGGCGGGCGAGCAGGTGAAGAACCTTTCCTATAACGAGGACGGCGTGCCGATTGACAACACGCAGCCGATGACGACCGAGATTGAGGGCAGGAAGTACGATCTGCGGTGCTATATCATGCGCTCGCGCGGCAAGGACTACTACTTTGTGGTCTTTGACGACGTGACCGACATGATGGCGCTGAAAAAGAAGAAGTACGACGAAGAGCCTGTGGTGGCGTATATCGTCATCGACAGCCTGCAGGAACTGGCGCAGTATGTGCGGGTCAGCTACCGGACGGCGGTCAGCGAAATCGAGACCATTCTCAAGGAGTGGGTCGCGGGGCTCGGCGGCATGATCCGCGAATACGAGCGCGAGAAGTACCTGACGGTGTTCAACCGCGCGGCTCTGGACGACTGCATTGCAAACAAGTTCCGCATTCTCGAAACGGTGCGGAATGTCAAGCTGGGCGACAACAGCTACCCCGTGACCATTTCGATGGGCGTGGGCGCGATTGACGGCAGTTTTGCGGACAAGGAACGCGCCGCTTCCGACGCTTTGGACATTGCCCTGCAGAAGGGCGGCGATCAGGTGGCGGTCAACGACGGCAAGAGCGTGACCCCTTACGGCGGCAGAGTCAACACGATGTACGGCTCGACAACCATCACGTCGCGCGTGAATTCTCAGCATCTCTGCCAGTTGATGCGCGAGGCGGGGAATGTGCTGATTATGGGACACCGCGCGCCCGACTACGATTCCATCGGTTCGTGCGTGGGGCTTGCCCGTCTGGCGATCTGCGCGCGCGAGGGGGATATTTCCCACATCCGCGTGGTGGTGGATCGGAATCACCAGAATTTCCGCAATTGTTTCGATCTGTTGGCGCATCTGCCCGAGTACCGCTCGATGTTTATCAGCGGCGAGACGGCGCTTGACGCGGTGCGGTCGGACACGCTTCTGATTATGAGCGATGTGAGCAACGTATTCAACACGGAATGCCCGAAGTTGCTCAAGTGTGTGCAGAATGTGGTGATTATTGACCACCACCGCCGCCCGGATCAGATGTACGAATTCAAGCCGCTGATGACTTACATTCGCCCCGGTGTTGCGGCGGCGAGCGAGTTGGTCAGCGAGATGTTGGAACTCAGCCCGTATCACGACGCGCTTCTGAAAGAAGAGGCGACGCTGATGCTGACGGGCTTGATGTTGGACACGAAGAACTTTACGCAGGGTGCGGAGATGCAGACCTTTGCGGCGGTGCACTACCTCTACGAGCGCGGCGCGCACACGAATGTGGCGCGGAGTTTCTTCACGGAGTCGATGACAAGTCTGTTCACTGCCTGCGACATTGACAGCCGCACGCGGACTTACCGCGACAAGATTGCGCTGACGTGGCAGAGTCTCGATCACCCCGCGACCGAGGAGGACACGATTGCGATGGCGAAGGCGGCGGACAAGCTGATGACGATCAACGGAATCGAGGCTTCCTTTGCGCTTCTGCATGCGGAGAACACGGTGACGATTTCGGCGCGCTCGCACGACAAGATCAACGTTCAGCTGATTATGCAACGTCTCGGCGGCGGCGGTCACTACGACATGGCGGGTGCGAAGCTGACGCACACCTCTCTTGAGGCGGCGTCCCAACAGCTCAAGAGCGTCATTGACGACTACCTCGACCACGAGTACGGCGTGAAGGAGAAGTGATTGGTGGGGGAGAGGAAGACCTTGGAGGGGGAAGGACCCCCTTTCGGAGGGTGTCCTTCCCCCTCCAAACCTCCCTCATCTCCCCGAACTTCCCTGCACGGCAACCGCCGGTTAGGTTGGAGAAGATTTCCCTCGCTTTTGGAGCGGCGGTTGCCGTGCAGGGAAGTTTTTGAGTTGGTTGGAAGGTGCGAATGTTTTGCAGAGTGCGGCTTCGCGTCTGTTTGGTTGGCGGGGCATTGGAAGAGCGTAAGCCCTGTGTGGGGAGTAAAAATCCCCTTAGTTAAAGGTCTTGAAGGTTCTTAGGGGACTTCTCCTTAAGAAGTCCCCTAAGTAGGGTTCGGGGCAAAGCCCCGAGGTCTTATTTTAGGAGGTAAAAAATGAAAGTCATTTTGTTGGCAGATGTCAAAGGGCAGGGGAAGAAGAACGAGGTCATCGAGGTCTCGGACGGGTACGGAAAGAACTTTCTGATTCCGAGAAAGCTTGCGAAGCCTGCGGATGCACAGTCGGTGAACGACGCGAAGATGAAGGAAAACGCGAGACTGTATAAACTGGAAACCGAGAAGAAGGAAGCGCAGGAACTGGCGGAAAAGCTGAAGAAGATTACGGTTACCATCAAAGCGTCCTGCGGCGGAGACGGTCGGCTGTACGGCTCGGTGACGGCAAAGGACGTGGCGGAGCGGTTGGCAAGCGAGCACGGTATCACGCTCGATAAGCGGAAGATCGTGGTCAAAGATCCGATCAAGGCATACGGCAGATACGCACTGGAAGTCAAGCTGTACCCCGAGGTCACGGGCACGCTGACGCTTGCGGTCGTGGCGGAGCAGTAAAGCAGTAAATAAGAAGCAGAAAAAACAGTAAGAGTTAAGGAAGAATGGAAAACGAACTGATTGAAAAACGCCTGCCGTTCTCCATGCCGGCGGAGCAGTCGCTTCTGGGCGCGGTTCTGATCGACCCCGCGTCGCTGAACGAGATTGCGGCGCTGATGAAGGGCGAGGACTTCTATCTGGAAGAGCATAAGCAGATCTACCTTGCCATGCAGGAACTGTTCCTTGCAAACCGCGAGATTGACGTGGTGACCCTGATTGATATGTTGGTCACGCGCGGCGTGTACGATAAGGCGGGCGGGGAGGACTACATCCGAACCCTTTCGGAGGCAGTTCCCGACGCGCTGAATATCAAGGACTACGCGCGCATCGTCAAGGAAAAGAGCATCCTGCGCCAGCTGATCTCGGCGGCGGGGGAGATTTCCGAGAGCGCGTATTCCGAGCAGGAGTCGGTGACTTCCATCCTCGACCACGCGGAGAACCTCATCTTCAAAATCGCGCAGGGACGGGACACGCAGAACTTCAAGCACATCCGCGAGGTGTTGCAGGATGTCTACGGGCATTTGCAGGAACTGCGGACAAACGCCGAAGCAACGCAGGGAACAAAAACGGGCTTCTCGCTCCTTGACCGCGTTCTTGCGGGAATGGGAAAGAGCGACCTTGTGCTCATCGGCGCGCGCCCGGGTATGGGAAAGACCTCGTTTGCGCTGAATATCGCAACCAACGTTGCAAAGCAGACCAAAAAAGCGGTGTGCATCTTCTCCCTTGAAATGTCGGCGGAACAGCTTGTCAACCGCGTGCTGGCAAGCGAGGCACTGGTCAACAGCTACGCGCTGAGAACCGGCGAACTGACCCCCGAGGACTGGGAGCATCTGGCGGTTGCGTCCGGCGAACTTTCGGGGTGCGACATCCTCATTGACGATACCTCGGGTATGACGGTTACGGCGATGAAAGCAAAACTGCGGCGGGTGCAGAACCTCGGGTTGGTCGTTATCGACTATCTGGGACTGATGCAGGGCGACCGCCACAACGACAACCGTGTGCAGGAAGTTTCGGAAATTTCGCGGTCGCTGAAAATTATGGCAAAGGAACTGATGGTGCCGGTTATCTGTTGCGCGCAGCTGTCGCGTGGACCGGAATCGCGTACCGACAAGAAACCGATGCTTTCCGACCTGCGTGACTCGGGTGCAATCGAGCAGGACGCGGATACGGTTATTTTCCTCTACCGCAGTGAATACTATAAGACAGACGAAACGGCGAATAACCAGACAACCAGTATCGCGGAAGTCATTATCGCAAAGAACCGTCACGGCTCAACGGGCAATGTTCCGATGGGCTGGAACGGTCAGTATACGAAGTTCCTGACGATCGAAGAGGGAGCAACGCCTCCGTGAAAGACCTGACGGGGACGATGCGCGCGCCGTGGGAATTGGCGGAAATGCCGCGCGATACGGCGGTTGCCGTCGGATTCTCGGGCGGCGCGGATTCGGTTGCACTGCTTGCGCTGTTGGCGGAACGGGCAAAAACGGACGGTTTTCCGCTCCTTGCCCTGCATATCCACCACGGAATCCGCGGGGCGGAGGCGGACAGGGACGAAGCGTTCTGTCGTACCTTTGCGGCGCGGCTCGGCGTGGACTTCTGCGCGGTGCGGGTCGACGTGCCCAAATGGGCGGAAGAACACGGCATGGGGCTTGAAGAAGCGGCGCGCGAGTTGCGCTACCGTTGCTTTGCGCAGGTGATGGAGGAGCGGAAAATTCCTCTGCTTGCCACGGCGCACCATGCGGACGACAACGCCGAAACCGTGCTCTTCCGTCTGGCGCGCGGAACGGGGCTTGGCGGGCTGTGCGGGATTCCCGCAGTCCGGAATCTGGAGCGACCCGAGGGCGGATTTGTCGTGCGCCCGCTGCTTCCCTATACAAAGGAAGAAATTCTCGCATACTGCCGGGCGCGGGGCTTGGACTTCGTTACCGACAGCACCAACCGCGAACCGTGCTGTGCGCGGAATATCCTGCGGTTGGAGGTTCTGCCCGCGCTGGAACGCGCAGTGCCGAACGCCGCGGCAACGATAGCGCGGACAACGGCGCTTTTGCGGCAGGACGCGGACTGTCTGGACGGTCTTGCGGCGGAGTGGCTGAACGCGCACAGCAGGAATCGGGCGCTTCCGGCAAAGGAATTGCGCGGATTGCACCCCGCATTGCAGGGGCGCGTTCTGGCGGAATTTCTCGGCGGATGCGAAGCGGTTCACATCGGGGCGGCGGAAGCGCTGATCGCCTCGGGGCGGGGCGGAAGCGTGACCCTGCCGCGCGACCGGTACGCGTCGCTGTGCGGCGGCGTTCTGCGGGTTTTTCCGAACCTGCGCGGGGAGGGCGTTACCGAGCCTGTCCCGCTTTGCGAGGGGATTCTGGCGCTTTGTGACGGCAGGCTGACTGTTTCCGTACAGGAAACTGAAAAATGCCGCAAACACAAGAAAGTTCACAGTTTGTCAACAACACATTATATCAATCGGTCTGAAAAATCTGTTATAATAAATCAGTTTTTCTGGAGAGGTCTGCGGGACGGCGACAGAATCCGCATGGGAACGCGCGAGGTCCGATGTGCGGCGCTGTTGCAGGCGGGCGGAATTCCCGCCGCAGTGCGGAAACATCTGCCGGTGCTTTGCAACGCGGACGGCGAGGTGGTCTGGATGCCCTTTGCGGGGCGGGAGGAAACCGAACCCCGGAACGGCGCATATGCGGTTACGCTGACGCTTTGGGAAGAACTGACAGACCGACAGGACAAAGGAGAAGATCGGGATGTACGAAATCAGTCGGGATATTGAACGGGTATTGGTCGGGAAAGAGGAACTGGATGGCATCTGCGACCGTCTTGCGGCGCAGATTACCGCCGAATACGGCGATTCGCCGCGCGACCTCGTGATGGTGGTGGTGCTCAAAGGTTCGGTGATGTTTGCAACCGATCTGGTGCGCAGAATTCCGCGCCATGTGTGTCTGGAATTCATGAAGGTGTCGTCCTACGGAGCGGGAACGGAAAGTTCGGGCTTCATTCAGGTACATCTGGACCTGAAGCGGGATGTCAAGGGCGCGGATGTGATTATTATCGAGGACATTGTGGACAGCGGGCGCACGCTCGAGAAGCTTTCGGGACTGCTTGCCAACCGCGGGGCGCACAGCGTGAAATGCTGCACCCTGCTCGATAAGCCCGAGCGGCGGCAGGTTGATTTCAACGCCGATTATGTCGGAAAGACCGTGCCGGACGTGTTCGTGGTCGGGTACGGGTTGGACTATGATGAGAAATACCGCAATCTGCCGTATGTCGGCGTGCTGAAGCCGTCGGTGTACGAGAAATAACGCGGAAGCGAACGGAGGAATTCATGAAGCAACGCAGTATGATCCGTCAATTGATTTACTACGGAGTTGCGATCCTGCTGATTGTTCTGGCAGTCAGCGCGCTGACTTCGCGCGGAACGAGCGCGAAAAAGACAACCTACGATGATGTCATCGAGGCAATCTACAATGCGGGCAAAGAGGATGCAACCGAGGCGGACAAGATCAAGAGCATTACTTTGAATGCAAAGAATCAGCTGACCATCGTGTTTGCGGACACGAGTAAAGCGTCTTTGGTTTATAAGTTTGATGCCGTGACAGTGCAGGATGGCTTTTACAAAAATCTATCTACCGAGGTAGAAGAACTAGTAAAGGCTGGCAAAATCGAAACCTTTGACTTGATTCCTGCCACCGAAGTTCCCGCATGGCTCTCGTTCCTGCCGATGATTCTGATCGTGATCTTCATGATCGTGCTGTGGGTCATTTCGGCAAACCAGATGAACGGCAAGGGCGGCGGAAAGTTCAATTCGTTCGGCAGAGCCAAAGTCAAAACCCCCACGCAGAATGGGCAGAAGGTGCTGTTCCGCGACGTGGCGGGTGCGGATGAGGAAAAGGAAGAACTGGTGGAGGTTGTGGAGTTCCTCAAAGATCCGCAGAAGTTCACCAAACTCGGCGCGCGCATTCCGCACGGCGTTCTGCTTGTCGGCCCTCCCGGCACGGGTAAGACGTTGCTTGCAAAGGCGGTTGCGGGAGAGGCGGGCGTTCCGTTCTACTCCATTTCCGGTTCGGACTTTGTGGAAATGTACGTCGGCGTCGGCGCGTCGCGTGTGCGTGACCTGTTCGATACCGCGCGCAAGTCGCCTGCGGCGATCATCTTCATTGATGAAATCGACGCGGTGGGACGTCACAGAGGCGCGGGACTTGGCGGCGGTCACGACGAAAGAGAGCAGACCCTCAACCAGTTGCTGGTGGAGATGGACGGTTTCGGCTCGCATGACGGCATCATTGTCATGGCGGCAACCAACCGCCCCGATATTCTCGACCCCGCACTGCTTCGTCCCGGGCGCTTTGACCGTCAGGTAACCGTCAACTACCCCGATATCAAGGGCAGAGAGGCGATTCTGCAGGTTCACGCGCGCAACAAACCGTTGGAAGCGGGCGTGGATTTCCACAAGATTGCGCAGTCCACGGTCGGCTTTACGGGCGCAGACCTTGCAAACCTGCTCAACGAGGCGGCGCTCCATGCCGCGAAGAAGGGCAAGTCGCTCATCGGCATGGACGATATCGAGGAATCCTATATGAAGGTTCTGTTAGGACCGCAGAAGAAGTCCCGTGTGCGGAACGACAAGGACAACAAACTGGTGGCGTATCACGAGGCGGGGCACGCAGTGGTTACCTACTACTGCAAGCATACCGACCCCGTCAAGCACATTACCATCATCCCAGCGGGCAGAACGGGCGGCGTGACCATCCGTGTGCCGCTTGAGGATCAGATGGGCTCTACCAAGGGCGAGATGATCGACGATATCCGCATCAGCCTCGGCGGACGGATTGCCGAGGAATTGATTCTGGACGACATCTCCACGGGCGCTTCGAACGATATCCAGAAGGCAACGCAGGTTGCGCGGAATATGGTCACGCGGTACGGCATGAGCGACCGTCTCGGACCGATTCTGTACGGCTCGGAGCACACGAGCGACGAGGTGTTCCTCGGGCGCGATTTCAGCAGCGGGAAGGATTATTCCGAAGAGACCGCCGCGGCGATCGACGAGGAAGTCCGCTCCATTGTGGAGCAGGCGTATGCCGACGCGAAGAAGATGCTGCAGGATCACATCGACCGCCTGCATTTCGTGGCGCAGTACCTGCTGAAGCATGAGAGCATGGACGGCGATCAGTTTGCCGCCGCGATGAAAGAGGACGCGACCGTTGAGGAACTGGAGGCGATTGCCGCGCAGAAAGCCGAGGCAAGCCGACTGGACAACGAGAAAGCCGCGGAAGCCGCGAAGAAGGCGGAGGAGAACGGCGAAAATCACGGGAACACCCCGGACGGTTCGGGCGACTCGGGCAATGCGCCGGACGAGAGCGGAGAGAAGTCCGACGGTTCGCAGAATACCGCGCAATAACGCCGCACGGCGGACAGAGGGAAACCACACGGAGTGCGGTTTCCCTCGCTGTTTTTTTGGGGGGACGGAAGCAACACCACACCAAAGGAGGAACGCATGGAATCATTTGAGGATTACGGGCAAGGGCTGACGGTGGACGAATGGCGGTCGTTGGATCGAAACCCGAACGGGCTGTTCCATCTGCACCCGCATTATGAATTGTTGGTCTGCACATACCCGGCGACGATATCGACCATTCTGTGCGACCAACGCGTGACAACCGACTATCCGATTGCGCTGTTGGTCTCGCCGTTTGTGCCGCATTACGCATGCGGGGTGTGGGACGATTGCGGCTGTCCCAAGCGCAGGACGGTGCTGTATTTCGGCGAGGAAGTTGTGAACGACTGCGGGTTGGCGGTTGGGTCAAAGGAACTGATGGGCGGCGGTGCGGCTTGTATTTACGATTTGCGGGGGTACTTCGGGCGGATGCGGGAGTACGCCGAGCGGATCGAGCAACTGACCGACTGTTGGGAGGCGCGGCATTTGCTCGGTTTGATGCTGCACCTGATGTGGAGCAACCGCGAGCGGCGGCATATTGTGATGAACCGACCCGACGATTACATCTTAAAGGTGATTGACTACGTCTCGGCGAATCTGGATCGCAAGCTGACGGCGGACACCATTGCGGCGGACTTTTTCGTCTCGCGGGACAAGCTGAAAAAGGATTTTAAGCGCAGCACGTACACGAATATCGGCGATTTTGTGCAGGAGATGCGCATGAACCGCGCGAAGGAGTTATTGCGGAAAAAAGTTCCCGTGAACGAGGTGATCCGGCAATGCGGGTACGAGAGCAGTTCGTATTTCTTCAAGCGCTTCAAGGAGACCACCGGAAAAACGCCGTTGCAGTTTGGGAAGTAGTGGGGGAGGGAGAGGAAGACCTTGGAGGGGCAGAAACCCCTCTTTCGGAGAGGGGTTTCTGCCCTCCAAACCTCCCTGACTTCCCGAGAACTTCCCCCAAGAGCACCCGCCCATGCAGAGCGAAGATTTGGTTCGCTTTGTTTTGGGCGGGTGCTCTTGGGGGAAGTTTTTTGTTGTTCCGGGAGGTGCGGCTTCGCGCTTGCTTGGTGGGTGGAATGAGTGAGGGGTTGTAAGCGTTGCGTGGGTATAGATTTATCCCCCCTCATCAGTCGCTCACGCGACAGCTTCCCCCCGAGGGGAAGCCTTTTCGCAAGATTCCCTTCGCACTGCATAGAAAGGGAAATGGGCGATCATTTGAAGTATTATTTGCTACATGCAGTTGTATTTGCTATGTTTGCACGGTGTAAGGAAGGCTTCCCCCCGGGGGGAAGCTGTCGCGTTAGCGACTGATGAGGGGGGATAAGTCTGCTCCCGTGTTTGGTGTTATCCCCCCGCACGGGGGAGAATCCTGTTTTTATTCTAAATGATTTGAATTAAGGGTCAGAAAAGCTTCTGCGAAGTTGTTTTCGCGGGGGGGGGGTTTTATGCAAAGATGCCAAAATTGTGCATGGTGTACAAATTCGGGGGGGGGGGGGGTTCTGTAATTAGTACTAAAATAGCACTTTTGGCGGCTCAAA
>CAVGEJ010000079.1:0-11714 GCA_963628215.1 Eubacterium sp. CAG:180 | reverse complement strand
ATATAGTTTGCAGAACCAACGGAAGCCTTCCCCTTCGAGGGGGAAGGTGGCGCCGTAGGCGACGGATGAGGGCGAGTCATGAAAGCAACCCACGATTCAAAGCCATATTTACCCTGTTCGCACAGCGTAAAGAAGGCTTCCCCTTGGGGGGAAGCTGTCGCGTTAGCGACTGATGAGGGGGGATAAATTGATACCGCCGAAAAGGTATATTTATTCCCCGGGTCGGCACAGATCGATGTGAGGGATAGCGTTTCCCGAGCGGTTTATAAAATTTCAAACGAAAAACGGGACGCGAGCCGCAGGAGCGGGGGAGCGTCCCGCTTTTTGACGTTCGGCGCGGAGGCGGGGACGCGTTCCTATTGGTTGCACCAATCCCATTTTCCTGCTTTTTTCTATCACAATTTGTGCAAAGTGCACAAATTGTGGGGGGGGGGTATTGGGCATTGCACCAAATTTTCAAAAAAATATAAAGAAGAGGATACAGAATGCCTCTTTTTTCGCAATTGCAATTGCGGCGGGGGTGTGTTATAATGAAGCTGTAGGATGGCTCAGAATGCCCCTCAATACCCGAAAAGGAGGAATGATCCATGGAGAAAAAACGGAAAAAGAAAGGACTTCTGTCGCTTCTTTGCCTGCTTCTGCCGCTTGCGATGACGGTAACGGCGGTCGGTTGCGGAAAGAAAGGCGATGACGGTCCGACCTCGGACAACGGGACTGTGACGAACGGCAGCAGCGGCGTGACGGAAGAGGAAACAAGCAAGTACGACGTTCCCGACGCGGTCGGAAACAAGGACTACAAGGACGCGGTGATCCGCATTGCGAGCACGAACCGCTCGTGGTATGACGACGAGGTGGTGGTCGAGCGCGCGACGGGCGACGTCGTGGACGACGCGGTCTATCGCCGTAACAAACTGGTGGAGCAGAGACTGGGCGTGAAGCTTGTGAACAACCCGATGGGGAAGGGCGCTGCGCCGCAGTACGGCGTGCCGGATCAGATCCGCAACGATATGAAGGCGGGCTCGGACACGGTTGACATTGCGTGGAATCCGGTTTATTCCACCATCATGTACACCGACGAAGGACTGCTGACGAACCTGCTGGATGTGCCGAACCTGAATCTCGAGGCGGCGTACTGGTCGCAGCTGTTCAACGAAACGGCTTCCATCGGCAACGCGCAGTATATGGCAACGGGAGCGATTTCGCTTTCCTATTACCGCTACGTGTTCGTGACCTACGTCAACAAAACCCTGCTGAACAGCCACGACGGCGCGCCCGACCTGATGGAGGTTGTGAACAGCGGAAAGTGGACGTTGGACGAGCAGTATAAGCTTGCGAAGGATTACTATCAGGACGCGGACGGAAATACGCAATACAACGAGCAGGACGTTTACGGCTTTGTTTCAAGTCCGTATCTGAACGTAGACCCGTACTGGTCCTCCTGCGAGATCAGCATTCTGACCAAGACCGAGGATAACTTCTATCAGTACAATCTTTCCAAGGAGCGGCTGACGAACGCGGTGGATAAGATTCTGCAACTCTATTACGACGAGGAAGCGACCTATCTTTACAAGCCCGACTTCGCCGACGAAAGCGGAAACGGCGAGCAGAACCGGATTGCCGAGAAGTTCGGCTCGGGAACTGCGCTGATGGCAACGCTCCGCCTGCTCCATGTGGAGGACGAGTGCGTGCGGAATCTGAAGGACAAATACATGATTCTGCCGATCGCGAAACTCGACGAAACCCAGACCAACTACTATTCCTATCAGCACGATTCCTACACGGGCGTTGCGATCCCGAGCACCGTTCCCACGTCGCGGCACGAAATGCTCGGCGCGGTTCTGGAAGTGCTCGCGTCGGAAAGCTACCATGAGGTCACGCCCGCTTACTACGAAACCGCGCTGAAGGTGCGGTACATGGACGATCAGGCTTCGTGGAAAATGCTCGACCTGATTACGAACAACATCAAGATGGACGCAGGCGCGCTTTACACCAAGGTGCTGACCATCAATTCGAACGGTCTGGGTGTGACGCAGGCACTGCGGAGTATCATCAACGCGAACAAAGGCAACACGGTTGGAACGACCTACAACGAAAGCATTGCGGAAACCATCCGCACCAAGCTGACGACCATGCAGGACAACATCAAGAAACTGCAGGGCTTGACCTGACGCGACCCCCAAAAAATAAACCGAAGAAAAGGAGAACCCCATGAAAGCATTGAAAAGAACCCTGACCCTGCTCCTGACCGCGGCGGTGATGACGGCGGCAATTCCGTATGCGGCATACGCAACGGAGGAGACCGCAACAGTCTCGGACGAAGCGACCGACAGCGCCGAACAGATCGGTATTTCCACCGCAGAAGAATTCCTCGCGATGGAATCGGGAAAGTCTTACTATCTGGAAAACGACATTGACTTTGCGGGCAAGACGTATGCTACGCTGGTTGCAACTTTTGACGGCGTTCTCGACGGACGCGGACACGCATTGACGGGCTTCACGCTTTCCAACGCGGGCGCAACGGACGGACACATGGGCGTGTTCGGTAAGGTGTGCAACAGCAAAAACACGATTGTGAAAAATCTGGTGATTGGCTCGGCTGACGCACCGATTTCCATGACAAACGAGTTGACGGGGACAGGATGGCACGGCTTCCTTGCGGGGCAGGGTATGAGTGCGTTCTACATCGGTCAATTCGAGAACATTACCGTATACGGCAATTATACCAATTCGCAAAACGCAAAATGCTTTACGGGCGGTATCATCGGACGTACATACAGATTCGTATTGCGTGATTGTACAATGAACGGAAGCTTTGCGGACGTCGATTCGACGACCAATAAGCAGGAAGAAAACATTGGCGGTCTGGTGGGGCTGACCGAATCGGGAACTCCGACGGTTACAAGCGTCATGGAGAACTGCACGAACAACGCTTCTGTGACGGTTAGCGGCTCCGGCTCGGTTCGCGTGGGCGGCTTGATCGGATTCTCCGGTTCTGTACTCAAAATTGAGGGCTGTTCCAATACAGGTGACATCAGCGGCAAGGACTATGCGGGCGGACTGGTTGGCGTTCGGTGGGGATCTGATTTGTATATCAAAAACAGCAACTCCACCGGAGCAGTAGAGACTGCGACCAACAAGGGTACTCTGTATGGCGGCAACAACAGTGCATCCGGTGTAGCATCCCGTTATCTTTACATCACAGGTTGCGGCGATGAGGACACTGCGGTGACCGAGATTACCACGCTTGAAGAGCTACAGGGCATGACCACTGCGGGTGGCGTGTATAAGCTGATGAACGACCTCGATCTGGACGGCAAGAGTTTTGACAACTTTGTCTTTTCAAATGCAAACGGATTCAACGGCGTGTTTGACGGAAACGGACACAGCATTTATAACTTTACCGTCAACGGAAGCGCTTCCAGTGACGCGGCGTTCTTCAGAACGGTATCAAAGACCAACGATTCTCTGATTCTGAACCTGACCATTGGCTCTGCTCAAAATCCGTATGTATTGAATACGAGTGCGGCAGGGGGCAAGACCGTCGGCGCTTTTGCGGCATATTGCAGTAATACGTACAGCACCTTGATTGACGGCGTTCACCTTTACACGAATCTGACGCATACCGGGGCACAGGTCAACATGGGCGGTTTCTTTGGTATTTCCAGATGGTGCTCGTATCTGAACAGCACACTGGCGGGCAAAATTGTGGTTGACGCTACCGCATTGACGAATGCGGAATATGTGAATTTCGGCGGTTTTTCCGGTAAACTGGAACAGGATCAGACGTTGTATCTGAACTGCGCGAACTATGCGGAGATTACGGCTGTCACGACTGTCGGAAAGGAACTCCGCACCGCCGGGTTTGTCGGCTACGCAACGAAAAACGCTGATTTCATCAATTGTGCGAACTTTGGAAATGTATCCGTGACGGGAGGCACCACTCCGACGGCGGCAGGCTTCTGGGGATGCCCGGACGGCACTTCTACGGAACTGATGTTTAACTGCACCAATTTCGGTAATATCTCTTCCGACAAGTACGCTTCCGGCTTCTTCGCGTGGTCGAAAAATCCCGCATTCATGGTAAATTCCGTCAACCTCGGCACAATCACGGGCACAACCGCAGGCGATGCCTTCTATAACGACAGCAATACAACCGACAGCTACACCGTCACCAAACTCGCCTGCACCACTGCCGCAAGCGACCTGAATTTCACGATGAAAACCGGCGCTTCCGTCCGTCTGGAGACCCCTGCGGGTCTGCGCTTCCAAGCGACTGTGAACACCGACGGACTGTACTGGGAGCGGATGTCCATGTACACCGAGGTCGGGTACGGGATGCTGATTTCTCCCACCGTGTTTGTCTCGGGCGCGGGCGCGTTTACAAGAGAAGCTCTTGACGCTTACGCTAAAAATCTCGGCTACACCGAGGATCAGAGCGCCTATGTTGCCATCGACAATACCGACAAGTGGTTTACGGGCACAGAGGGCTGTATCGCGGGCACGCTCGCAAACATTCAGACCAACCATTATAACGCGAAGTTCTCGGGTCTGGCGTATCTCGACCTGACCGTGAACGGGCAGACCGTGCGCACGCTTTACGCAGGCGCGGAGCAGTCCCGCAGTGTGAAGGAGGTTGCGACCTCGGCGCTGAACGACCTGCTCTACAAAGCCGCCGACGGCAAGCTTTACCGGGCGGACGGCAGCGAATACACCGAAGCCGACGCGGCGGACTACACAAACGTTGTGGAGTCGGGCAAGACATTGGCGGGCGTTGACGGAACGCTTGATCTGGTCAGCCCCTACACCGAGGCGGAACGCACCGTCCTTTCGGGATTTGCAAACTAAGGAGGACAGACATATGAAACGCTATGTATCTCCCGCAATTCAACTGCTGACCCCCGATACCGTCGACATCCTGACGGGCAGTGCGGGCTTGCTCAACGACCACTACACCGACGAGCCGACCTATTGGAATCTCGATAACATCGGAAACCTGTAAAGATTGTTACGGCGTTTGGAGAGCATTTCCCAAAGCGTAACGCTTCGGGGTGACAGTTGCCCTGCAATTGTCACCCCGAAGGAGCTTTTTCGTTTGGAGGGCGCAGACAGATCCCCCCTCATCAGTCGCTTACGCGACAGCTTCCCCCCGAGGGGAAGCCTTTCTGCGGAACTCTATTCGCACTACACAACAAGGTGAGAGGGCGAAAAGCGGGAAGTGAGGCGGGTTTGGCGGATGCGGACAGATTCCCCCTCATCAGTCGCTTACGCGACAGCTTCCCCCGAGGGGAAGCTTTTCTGCGGAACTCTATTCGCACTACACAACAAGGTGAGAGGGCGAAAAGCGGGAAGTGAGGCGGGTTTGGCGGATGCGGACAGATTCCCCCTCATCAGTCGCTTACGCGACAGCTTCCCCCGAGGGGAAGCTTTTCTGCGGAACTCTATTCGCACTACACAACAAGGTGAGAGGGCGAAAAGCGGGAAGTGAGGCGGGTTTGGCGGATGCGGACAGATCCTCCTCATCAGTCGCTTGCGCGACAGCTTCCCCCAAGGGAAAGCCTTTGGTAAAATCCCTTTTGTGTATTGGCATAAATGAGAATCAGCTAAAATTTGAAGCTGTATACAAAAACAAACGCACTCTTTATGAAAGGCTTCCCCTTGGGGGGAAGCTGTCGCGTAAGCGACTGATGAGGGGGGATAAATTTCCGCCCGCCATATTTCCAAAGCTGACATCTATCGGCATTGTCATGGCTATTATGTTTTAAGTAAGGAGGCTTATATGAAAAAAACGGTATTCCGCTGCGGGTGTTTCCTGTTGCTGTTTGCCATGCTGTTTCTTTCGGCGTGTAAGGGGAGCGAGAAACCGCCGGCTGACACCGAGGTCTCCGCAGAACCGATTCTGCCGGAGCAACTGAAGGGCTACAGTCTGGTGCGCCCGCAAATGACCTCCGAGGGCGTGATTTCCGGCGCTTCCGATCTCTACGAGGCGATGCTGACCCTCCTTGGCGGCACACCGGATTTCGGCACGGATTTTCTGGAAGCGGGGAAGGAAGCGGATTCCTCCAAAAAGGAAATTCTGGTGGGGCACACCAACCGTCCCGAGACCGCGCAGGTTCTGGAAACGCTGAAGGCGGGCGAATTTGCGGTTGCGGCGGTTGGAAACAAACTGGTCATCACGGGCTTTACCGAAGCCTTTACGCCGTTGGCGGTTCAGTGGTTTCTTGCCAATTATCTGACGGGAACGGCGGCGGAAATCCCGGGCGACCTGAACCATGTCGGCACTGCCGAGGCGGTCACTCTGGTGGAAGCGGGCAAGCCGCTCTACCGCCTGATCCGCGCGCAGTACGCAACCGACGGGGCAATGGACGGGATGTACCGCATTGCCGAGACGTTGGAGAATCTGGGAAGCGAAACGCCCGACGTCAAGACCGACAGCGCCGCGCACGATTCCGAAGCGCTTGAAATTCTGGTCGGGCAGACCAATTACGACGAGTTCAACAATCTGAAGGAGTCCTGCGCGCCCGACACCTACGGCATTTACTATGTGGGGCAGAAGATCATTCTCTTCGGTTGGACGGACGAGGATGTCACGCTTGCCGTGGACGCGTTTGTGGGAAATCTGAAATACGCAAGCTATACCGACAAAGACGGAAAAGTCAGCGTCAGCTATCCGCGCGAGAACATCGTGGCGAGCAACAACGCGGGCTACTACGGCGATCTGCCCGTCAGCGCGGCGGGGCGGTACTATGACGGCGTGTTCAACTGCGGCGACAAGACGGTTCAGCTGTTCTGGAAGAACGTGAACGAATCCGTCTTTGACGCATACTGCCGCGAACTGGAGGCGCAGGGCTTTGCGGTCTGGCAGACAAACAAGGGCACGTCCGTGTCGGCGGCAACCTACCGCAAGGACAACACGCAGGTTCACGCGTATTGGCTCAAGCACCTTTCGGAAATGCGGGTCAGCGCGCAGGAGAACGCCAACTTCCCGATTCTCGCAAGCGAATATACCAAGATCTGCGATGTCAGCGTGACCCAACTCGGGCTGAACTACCCGATCGGCGAGACCGGAGACAGCGCAGTTGAAGACGATCTTGCGGGCAACGTGGGCGGCATGGGATATGTGATCCTGTTGGAGGACGGCACTTTTGCGGTCATCGATGGCGGCTATCCGAACGAAAAAGACGCGCTCACGCTCTGGAACACGCTGAACAGCCTCAAGCCTGCGGGCGTGGAGGATATCGTCATCCGCGCGTGGTTTCTCACGCACGGGCATCACGATCACTTCGGCGTTCTGCAACAGTTTATGAGCGATTATTCCGACCGCGTGAAGGTGGAACAGCTGATTTCAAACGACCCCTCCGACTTCCTCTATTCCAAGAGCGATATGCCCACGCGCGGCTTCAACCCGAACAGCGTGAAGGGCAAATTCGGCGGGTGCGTTTACCAGAAGGCGCACACGGGGCAGCAGTTTTTCCTGCCCGGCGTGACCTTTACCATCCTCTTCACGCAGGAGGACAGCAGTACCTCCACGCCCTACAAGATTTTCAACAGCCTTTCCATGGTGTTTGACGCGGTGACGAACGACACGCGCTTCATCTGGTTCGGCGACGCACAGCGGGAAGCCGCTCTGCGCATCAAGAGTATGTACTATGAAGACATGAAATGCGACGTCATGCAGGTGGCGCACCACGGCGTAAACGGCGGTTCGTTGGAACTCTTTGAGCTTTGCAACCCAAAAATCGCGTTCTTCCCCGTGGCGGAAAGCCTGTACCGCTCGATTGCAAATCTGGAGCAGAACCGCTATATCGTCGGCTCGTGCGAGCGGGTGCTCTTCGCCTATGACGGCACGCAAACCATCTCCTTTGCAAAAACGCCCGACTTCGGAAGGTTGGACGGCGAGCAGGGAGACGGGCATTACAGCAAATTTTACTGAAATTCGGAGCAGAAAACAAGGCTATGAAAAATCTTTGGAACACCATGATCGACCGCTTGCAGGAAACCGCAGATAAGCGGGAAGCGGAGATGTCGGAGACAGCGGAAACCGAGGGGAAAACGCTGTACCATTGCGGCGACGGCGTCTGGCTGAAGATCTTTGACGAGGTGAGCGAAGCGGAGGCGGAGGGTCTGACCGAAGAGTTGCGCGCGCGCTATCCCGCCGAAGCGATTTCGGAGCGCACCCTTTGCGGCAACCGCTTTATCGGCGTAACGGTCGGCGACGGCTACATCTGGGCAATCTACATCCCGAGCCACAGACAGGTGCGCCTGCTCTATACCGCGAACGGCAAGCGGATTCCCGCGCAACTGGGCGAGAAGGATTGCTACGTCGGGGAGCAGAAGGTCACGCAGATTACGCCCAACGCGGAGGTGGTCAACTTCGGAATGTGCTACATCTTCGCACTGGGCGAGGGGCACTTCCTCGTCTACGACGGACTCGGAAGCGCGGGCGAGGACGAAGTGAAGCTGTGGGAAACGCTTGCGGCGGACACGCCCGAAGGACAGAAGCCCGTGATTGACGCGTGGATTCTGACCCACCCGCACTACGACCATATCGCGGGCGTGCATAAGTTCGCGCAGCGCTACAGCGACGCGGTTGAGGTTCGCAATTTCGTGATGAATATGGCAGACCCGCATATCTTCCCGATCCGCCTGTGGAAGGAAGTCTGCGACTGCTACGCAACATGGCTGCCGGGCATTCATGCCGCTTTCCCGAACGCGCCGTTCTGGAAGGTTCACACGGGGGAGCGCTTCTCGGTCGGGCAGGCGGAGGTGGAGGTTCTCTCGACGCAGGAAGAGATTTACCCCGCCGAGATGCTCGTCAACGATTCCTCGCTCGTCACGCGCGTGATATTGAACGGCAAAAAGCTGTTCTTCCCCGCCGACGTGCAGTCGAACGCGCCCTGCGCCCTGTTGCACGATATGTACGGCGCGTACCTGAAGAGCGAATACTACCAGATTGCGCACCACGCGTGGGACACCGACGCCCTGCTGTTCTATGACGATGTCAACCCCGAGACCCTGCTCTGGCCGCTGCGCCGCAAGGACTGGTGGAATCCCGCCTGCAAGATGTGGAAATTCCCCGCAACCATCGTCATGAAGCAGGAATACGACGAGGGTAAACGGCGTTTCCTCATCGCGATGGACGAAAACATCACAGAGCCGCTTTCTTAAGACACCACCGCGCAATGCCGTCGGCGTTGCGCGGTGTTTTGCAAGTCAAAAAACGGAGGTCAGGATATGAATCAATTTAGAATCGCAAAACCGATCGCAGCGGATGAATTACAGGACGTTCTGAACGCATTCGCCACCTTTACGGCAGAGGTCGGATCGCTCGCGGGCGCGGAGTTGCACATCTGCGCGGCGGATTTCTATCGCGTTACGCTCAACGGCGCTTTCGTTGCGCACGGACCTGCGCGAACCGCGAAAGGGTATGCGCGCATGGATCGCATCCCGCTGGACGGCTTGGGAAAAGCCGGGCGGAACAGACTGGATATCTCGGTCGCCGGCTACCAGTGCCGTGCCCTGTCGGCGGTCAAACAGCCGATGTTCCTGTGGGCGGAAGTGGTGCGCGGCGAGGAAGTCCTTGCGGCAACCGGGCGCGATTTCGCTTGTCTGCTTTCGGATGAAAAGGTTCGTAAAACCGCGCGCTATTCGTCTCAGCGGCATTTTCTGGAGGAATGGGATCTGCGTAAACCGCGAAAGACGCGCACTGCTTCGGTCTCGGTCATGGAGAACCCGCCCGAGGTCATCGAACGGGTTGCGCCGTACCCCGTGTACATCGATACGGATCTGACCCAAGCCGAGGCGATCGGTCGCTTCCGGCATGAGCCGCCCGAAAAGATCAAAACGAACGCGTATTCCTTCAAGCCCGACGCGTATTGGGGATGCTACGACGAGAACGAGGTCAAGCACTCCTATATCTGGGTGCAGGAGCAGAAACAACTCCCGCAACAGGGGCAGACCGCTCTGCCCGTCGCGCTTACGGAGGGGCAGTACGCAATGTTCCGGTTTCCGATCATGCAAACGGGCTTTCTGCACCTCTCGGGCAGTGCGGAGGCGGACACCGAGGCGGTGCTTACGTTCTCCGAAAACTGCGACCCCGATCGGTTTGCGTTTACCGATATGAATGTTCAGAATGTCATCGACCTGACGCTGGGCGGTGACTTTGACCTCCTGTCCTTCGAGCCTTACACCTTCCGTTACGCGGCGGTCTTTGTCAAGCGGGGAAGCCTGCGGTTGGACGGCGCAGGCGCAAAAACCTATATGGGGGATACCGGGAACGCGCAGATTCCCGAAGCGATTACAGATCCCCGCCTGCGGAGTATCTACGCGGCTGCAGTCCGCACCTATGCGCACAACGCGGTCGATCTCTTTACCGATTGCCCCTCCCGAGAGCGTGGCGGGTGGCTCTGCGACAGCTATTTTATGGGCAGGGTGGAGTACTGCCTGCGCGGGAAAACGCCGGTTGAGGACGCATTCCTGGAGAACTACCGCCTGTTCCGCAACGAGGGCGAATATCCCGAAGGCATTCTGCCGATGTGCTATCCCTCCGAAACGCAGGGAAACCATACCTTCATCCCGCAGTGGACCATGTGGTACATTCTGGAGACGGAGGAGCATATCAACCGCCGCGGGCACGGAGCGGAGCGCGAAAAATTCCGCAAAACCGTGTACGATCTGCTTGCTTTCTATGCCCGCTACGAGAATTCGGACGGATTGCTCGAATCCTTGCCGTCGTGGAATTTCATTGAGTGGAGTAACGCAAACAAGTGGACGCAGAACGTCAATTACCCAACCAATTTCCTCTATGCCGAGGTGCTTCGCGCGGTCGGTCGGCTGTACGGAGACCGCGCGGCGGGCGAGAAAGCGGAGCGGGTTGCAAAAGAAGCCGTCCGCCAGTCCTTTGACGGCAGGGTGTTTCTGGATCACGCAGTGCGGGAAGAGAGCGGTCTGCGGCTGTGTCGGGACTGTTCCGAGACCTGCCAGTACTACGCAATTCTTTTCGGCGGCATTGATCTGCATGAGCCTGCCTATGCGGAACTGAAGCATCTGGTTCTGGATGTTTTCCGCGCCGACCGTACCGAACTGTTGGCGGAAATTATCCCCGTCAACGCCTTCATCGGCGCTTATCTGCGACTGGATGTGCTTCTGAAGTTGGGCGAGAACCAACGGGTGCTTGAAAGCCTCTCCGCCTTCTTCGGCGATATGGCTGAAAAGACCGGAACGCTGTGGGAACTGCGCCAATGCCGCGCCAGTCTTGATCACGGCTTCGCTTCCTATGCACTGGTCGCCATGCGCCACGCATTGGGAATTGAAGATGCCGTCTGATGAATCTTCCTCCACACGCTACAATCTCTCATTTCTTCACGGAGTTCGCACTCTGCAGGGGCGCAATCCGCAGGGAGCGCCCCGCATTCCATCCCGCTCTCCGTTAACAACTCACTTTCCTACCATTTCTATCCGGTAGCGGGAGATGAGGCAAGGCAACAAGTTGCCGCCGACAAAATCCCGCTCGACGGGATTTTGCTCGGGAGCAGCCGGAAATAGTAGCACGGAATACGGCTACATTAGAATCTGTACAACAAAAAGAAAGGGGTAAAAATCCCCTTGGTTAAAGTTCTTGAAAGTCTTGAAAACTTCTTTCAAGAAGTTTTCAAGCAGGGTTCGGGACAGAGTCCCGAGGTCTTCCCCCACACAAAGAAAGGATAGAATCCCAATGA
>CAVGEJ010000078.1:0-11749 GCA_963628215.1 Eubacterium sp. CAG:180 | reverse complement strand
TCACTTTTTCTATACCTTTTTTCGCTTTTGGTCTCACATCTATTGTAACACTACAACAAAAAGAAAGATTTTTGGTCAAACCTCTTGACACATGCCGAAAAGCATGGTATAATAATTGTAATCTTGGGGGACACGGCGCTCTGTCGCCAAGGCGCTCCCCGTGACAAAACCATTTGAATTGCGAGGTAAAAAATGAAACACACGAATCATTTCAAAAAAGGGTTTACCGCTGTTGAGCTTTTCTTTGTCATTGTGGTGATCGTTGCGCTTGCCGCGTTTCTGATTCCTCATTTCATGAACCTGAAGAATGTGAAGAACGAAACCGCCGCAATGCAGGACGCCGCGAATGTCCTCAGCCGTGACTTGATTCATGCGGGCGGCGCGCTGACCAACATGGACGATGTGACCGTGGAAAAGGGCGAGGAAGGCAAGCAGTACTACGTCTCCTACACCTACACGCTCAAAGAGGGCGATAAGCTTGCCGACAACTCCTACACAACTGCGGATGGGGTTACCTACACCAAAGCAAGCGAGGGCACGGTCGGAACGACGTATTCTGTGCTCGAAACCTTCAGCGGCACTTACAACGCCGAGACCGACGGATATACCGTGAGCGTGGAGAAGTCTGGCAAGACCTACACCTGCGTGTTCGAGAAGAACGAGTGGACCGTTAAGGCGAAATAAAAAGAATGAGACCGAAGCACTCGGCGCCGTTAGGGTGTCGGGTGCTTTTCTTCCGGAGGTGCAAAATGTTGGAGGCAATGCGGATCACGCTGAACGATCCCGATGTGTTTGCGGTCACGGCGTTTCTGGCGGGACTGATCGGGGTATGCGTCGGAAGTTTTCTCAACGTGGTGATCTATCGCCTGCCGCAGGGGATGAGTCTTGCCATGCCGCCGTCGCACTGCCCGAGTTGCGGCCGCAGACTGCGGTGGTTCGAAAATATCCCGATTCTGTCCTACCTCTTCCTGCGCGGGCGGTGCAGAACCTGCCGGGCGCGCATTTCTCCGCGCTATGCCGTGGTTGAACTGGCGAACGGCGCGCTGTGGGTGGCGGCAGTGTTCGTGTGGCGGAGCAATATCCTCATGGCGGTTGTGGCGGCGCTCGCCGTTTCGGTGTGCCTTTGCGTGTGCTTCATTGATTGGGAGCAGGGAATCATCCCGGATCGATTCCAGATCATGCTTGCGCTGCTTGCCATTCCCGCAACGCTTCTGGACACCTACGACGGATGGGTTTCCCATGTCATCGGCGCGGCGGCGGGCGGCGCGGCGCTTGCGTTGGTCGGATTTCTGGTGTCGAAACGGATCGGGCGGGAAGCGCTCGGTTGGGGGGACGTGAAGTTCGTCGCAGTCAGCGGGGCATTCCTCGGTTGGAAGCGGCTTTTGCTGACGCTTCTGCTCGCCTCGGTCGGCGGATGCCTTGGGTCGCTGATCCGGAGAAAAGAAGAGAAGCAGAAAACGGTTGCCTTCGGTCCGTTTCTGACCCTTGGTTTTACGGTTGCGCTGTTTGCGGGCGAGTCGATCATCCGCGCGTATCTGTCTCTTTCCGCAAGGTGACGGAAAGGCGAAAGAAAATTTTCCGAACCCCTTGACAAAACCTGCGATTTGTGGTACAATAAAGACAACATGATAAGGGTTACCGATGGTGGCGGGGCAGACGGTCGTCGGAAGCGGAGAACCCGAGCGGGGCGATAGGTGCCCGTCTCTTTTCCGTATCCAACCTGCCCCATCGGGCAGGTTTTTTTACCCTTTGAAAATTGGAAAGGAGAACGAAACATGACGATTCGCACCGACCGATTCGAAAATCCGGCAATTCGTCCCGTGTTGGAACTGTTTGCCAAGGGCGACGGTCTTGTTCCTGTTTTTTCCGATTCCTATTTGATATGTCCGGCTTTCTGTGATGTTCACGTTCACATGAGAGAGCCGGGCTTTTCTTATAAGGAGACCATCGGAAGCGGAAGCCGCGCGGGGGCTCGCGGCGGGTACACGGCGCTGTGTGCCATGCCGAATCTTGATCCTGTTCCCGACACACCCGGGACGCTTGCGGTTGAAAAGGAGATCATCCGCCGCGACGCGGTGATACGGGTTCTGCCCTACGGAGCGATTACGATGGGCGAAGAGGGAAAACAACTCTCGGACATGGAAGGCATGGCGTCGCACGTCTGCGCGTTTTCGGATGACGGGCGCGGGGTGCAGGACGAGGGGCTGATGCGGGAAGCCATGCTGCGGGCGCGGGCGCTCGGCAAAATCATTGCGGCGCACTGCGAGGACAAGTCCCTGCTTAACGGAGGATACATCCACGACGGCGACTATGCGCGGGCGCACGGACATCGCGGAATCCCGTCGGCGAGCGAATACAAACAGGTGGAACGCGATCTGCTCCTGGCGGAGGAAACCGGCGTTGCCTATCATGTCTGCCATGTTTCAACCAAAGAGAGCGTGAAACTGATCCGACAGGCAAAGCAGTCGGGCGTGAATGTGACCTGCGAGACTGCGCCGCACTATCTGGTGCTGACCGACCGCGATCTGGAAGAGGATGGGCGTTTTAAGATGAACCCGCCTCTGCGGAGCGAAGCGGATCGCGAAGCGCTGCTCGAGGGGATTGCGGACGGAACAATCGACATGATTGCAACCGACCACGCGCCGCACAGCGCCGAAGAAAAGGCGTGCGGATTGCAGGGCAGTCTGTTCGGCATTACGGGACTGGAAACGGCGTTTGCGGTTCTGTATACGAAACTGGTTTCGGGCGGGGTGCTGACGCTTGGGAAACTGACCGAACTGCTTGGCACAAATCCGCGGCGGCGGTTCGGAATTCCGACCTGCGGAGAAGATTATGCCGTGTTTGAATTGGCAAGCCCTTACACGGTTGATCCCACGCGTTTTGCGTCGATGGGAAAAAGCACGCCGTTCGCAGGGTGGACGGTGAAAGGAAGATGCGTGGCAACGGTCACGGGAGGGAAAACGGTATGGCAAGAACTTACGACGGAAAACTGATTCTGGAGGACGGAAGCGAATATTACGGGTATCGCTTCGGCGCGGCGGACGAACGCATTTGCGAGGTGGTGTTCAACACTTCGATGGTCGGGTATCAGGAGATTGTCTCCGACCCGTCCTACACCGACCAGGCGGTGGTGATGACCTACCCGCTGATCGGAAACTACGGGGTCAACGACGAGGACAACGAAACGCGGCATCCGAGCGTGAGCGCGCTTCTGGTGGGCGAGTGCAACGATGAACCTTCCAACTTCCGCAGCGCGCGGAGTCTTTCGGACTGGATGAAATCCTGCGGCATTGCGGGATTGGAAGGGCTTGATACACGCCGCCTGACGGGAAGCATCCGCGACCGGGGAAGCCGACTGGGGCTTCTGACTTCTGCCGACACGCCGACCGAAGAAGGCGTGCGGCGAATCGGCGCATATCGCGTTCCGCATGACGCGGTGGCGCGGGTATCGACAAAAAAAGTGCGCTTCTCTCCCGCCATCGGGAAAACGGTCTGCCGCGTGGCGGCAATCGACTGCGGGATGAAGGAAAATATCGTGCGGTCGCTCAACCGCCGCGGATGCGATGTGACGGTGTTCCCGTTTGACACGCCCGCAGAAGAGATCGAGCGGATGAATCCCGACGGGCTCTTCCTTTCCAACGGTCCGGGAGATCCGCAGGATGTCACGCCGGTTATCGGCTTGGTGCGCGAACTGCGCGGGAAACTGCCGATTTTCGGAATCTGCCTCGGACACCAGATGATCGCGCTTGCTTACGGCGCAGAAACCTACAAGCTGAAATTCGGTCATCGCGGCGGAAACCATCCGGTCAAGAATCTTCTGAACGGGCGGGTGGAAATCACTTCGCAGAACCACAGCTACGCGGTGCGGGAATCGTCTGTTGCGGGGACGGGACTGGAGGTTACGCACGTCAATCTGCTTGACGGGAGCGTGGAAGGCTTGCGGTGCGAGCGGGACTGCGTGTTCTCGGTGCAGTACCATCCCGAAAGCGCCCCCGGTCCTGAGGACAGCGGGTATCTGTTCGATCTGTTTGCGGAAAACATGAAACGCTTTGGAGGAAACCGAAATGCCTAAAAGACAGGATCTGAAAAAAGTGATGGTCATCGGAAGCGGACCGATTGTCATCGGTCAGGCGGCGGAGTTCGACTATGCGGGAACGCAGGCTTGTCTGGCATTGCGCGAAGAGGGCTACGAAGTGGTGCTCTGCAATTCCAATCCCGCAACCATCATGACCGATACCACCGTTGCGGACAAAGTTTACATGGAGCCGCTGACGTTGGAATATGTGGCGAAGATCATCCGCTACGAGCGCCCGGACGCGATTATCCCGGGGCTTGGCGGACAGACGGGACTGAACCTTGCAATCCAACTCGAGAAGAAGGGCGTTCTGCGGGAATGCGGAACAGAACTGCTCGGCACAAAGAGCGCAAGCATTGAACGCGCCGAGGATCGCGAACTGTTCAAGAAGCTGTGCGAGGAGATCGGCGAGCCGGTTTGCCCCTCGGAGATTGCGAAGAGCGTGGAGGACGGGCTTGCGGCGGCAGAGCGGATCGGATATCCCGTGGTTCTGCGCCCTGCGTTCACGCTTGGCGGAACGGGCGGCGGTTTTGCCGCAAACGAGGAGGAATTCCGCATCCTGATGGCGGGCGCGTTGGAACTGTCACCTGTGCATGAAGTCCTGGTAGAAAAGAGCGTCAAGGGTTACAAGGAAATCGAATACGAAGTCATGCGCGACGCGAACGATACCGCGATTGTGGTCTGCAATATGGAGAATCTCGATCCCGTCGGGGTTCACACGGGGGACTCGGTTGTGGTCTGCCCGAGCCAGACACTGACCAACCGCGAATACCAGATGCTCCGCAACAGCGCGCTGAAGCTGATCCGAAGCCTTGAAATCGAGGGCGGCTGCAACGTGCAGTTTGCGCTTGACCCGGATTCCTTCCAATACTACGTGATCGAGGTCAACCCGCGCGTGTCGCGTTCCTCGGCTCTGGCAAGCAAGGCGAGCGGTTTCCCGATTGCACGGGTGTCGGCAAAGATTGCGGTCGGACTGCGGCTTGACGAGATCATGTTGCCCAACACGCCCGCGTCGTTTGAGCCTGCGCTCGACTATGTGGTAACCAAAATGCCGCGCTTTCCGTTTGACAAATTCGCAAGCGCCTCCAATCGGCTTTCCACGCAGATGAAGGCAACGGGCGAGGTCATGAGCGTTGGTCGGACGTTGGAGGAAAGCCTGCTTAAGGCGGTGCGGTCGCTGGAAATCGGCGCGTACCATCTTTTCTCCGCCAAAGCCGAGGCGATGACCGACGGCGAGTTGTGGGACTATATCGCCAATGCAACCGACGACCGACTCTTTATGCTTGCCGAACTGTTGCGGCGCGGGGCGGAGGTTGACAAACTGTTTGAAGCCACGAAGATCGACCGCTTCTTCCTGCGGAAACTCAGACATATCGTGGAACTCGAGCGCGCGCTTGCGGCTGCGCCGAACGACCTCTCGGAACTGGCGGAATGCAAGAAATACGGGTTCTCGGATCGCGCGGTTGCAAAGCTGTGGAACACGACCGAGGAAAGGGTCTGCAGGATGCGGAAGGAAGCGGGCATCGTTCCCGTGTTCAAGGCGATCGACTCCTGCGCTTCGGAGTTTGACGCGTATATTCCGTACTATTACTCCACCTATGCCGAAGAGAACGAGGCGCGGCGGGATACGGGAAAGCCGAAGATTGTGGTGCTCGGCGCAGGTCCTATCCGCATCGGGCAGGGCGTGGAATTCGATTATTCCACGGTTCACGCGGTGCAGACCATCAAAAAATCGGGCTATGAGGCGATTATCATCAACAACAACCCCGAAACGGTCTCCACCGATTACACCACCTCGGATAAACTCTACTTCGAGCCGCTGACCGCCGAGGACGTGATGCACATCATCGAACTGGAAAAGCCCGAAGGCGTGATTGCGTCACTGGGCGGACAGACCGCAATCAACCTCGCCGAAAAACTGGCGGCGCGCGGCGTGAAGATCATCGGAACAGACTGCGAAGCAATCGAGCGCGCGGAGAACCGCGACGTGTTCGAACGTCTGCTTGCCGACCTCGGAATCCCCGAGCCGAAGGGGCGCGCGGTGACCAACGTGGAGGACGGCGTGAAGGCGGCTGCGGAAATCGGCTATCCGGTTCTGGTGCGCCCGTCGTTCGTGTTGGGCGGAAGAGCCATGCGGATTGTGGCGGACGAAGCGGGCTTGCGGCACTACCTGCAAAGCGCGGTGGAAGTCGACCGCGACCGCCCCGTTCTGGTGGATCGCTATATTGTGGGAAAAGAAGTTGAGGTTGACGCCATCTGCGACGGGCGGGATGTGTTTGTCCCGGGCATCATGGAACTGGTTGAGCGGACGGGCATTCACAGCGGCGACAGCATCAGCGTTTACCCGCCGTTCAGCATCTCGGATCGCGTCAAGGGCGTGATTCTGCAATACACCAAGCGGTTGGGGCTTGCCATCGGAATTGTGGGGCTGTTCAACATTCAGTTCATCGTAGACCGCAACGACGAGGTGTTCATCATCGAGGTCAACCCGCGCTCGAGCCGCACCGTGCCGTTCCTCTCCAAGGCGACCGGCTACAGCCTTGCGGATATCGCAACCGAAGTGATTCTCGGCAAGTCGCTGAAGGAGCAGGGCATCTTTGACCTTTACGCGCCCGAAAAGAAGCGGCATTATGTCAAAGTTCCCGTGTTCTCCTTCAGTAAAATCACGGGTGTGGACGCGTCGCTCTCTCCCGAAATGAAATCCACGGGCGAGGCGATCGGTTACGACGACAAACTCAACCGCGCGCTTTACAAGGCGTTGCAGGCGTCGGGCATGAAACTGCACAATTACGGAACGGTATTTGTCACCGTCTGCGACCGCGACAAGGAGGAAGCGCTTCCGTTGGTGCGCAGATTCTATAACCTCGGCTTCAACATCGAGGCAACCGAGGGAACTGCGCGCTTCCTCAAGCAGAACGGCATACGTACACGAATTCTCGGCAAACTCGGCGAAGGGTCGCACGATATCGAAAACGCCCTGCGGCAGGGACACATTGCCTACGTCATCAACACGGGCGATGTGGCAAGCGAGGAACAAAAGACCGACGGGCATCGTATCAGACAGCTTGCAACCGAGAATACTATCACCATGTTCACATCGCTTGACACCGTGCGGGTTCTTCTGGATGTTCTGGAGGAAACCACGCTCGGCGTGTCGACGATCGATTCCTGACAGGAGGTCAAAAAGGAATGAAGGAAGTCAACTATACCGTTGAGAGCAACCGCAGGATTGCGCGGGACATCATGGAAATGACCCTTTGCGGCGACAATTCGGCGATTACGCGCCCGGGGCAGTTCGTCAATCTTCTGATTGAGGGCTGTTATCTGCGCCGCCCGCTGTCGGTCTGCAATGTGGAAGGCGACCGCCTGACGCTGATTTACAAGGTGGTGGGCAAGGGAACGGAAATTCTTTCCCGCACACAGTCCGGGACGGTGATCAATACGCTTTCGGGACTTGGAAACGGCTTTGACGTGACTCGCGCGGGGGAGCGCCCGCTTCTGGTCGGCGGCGGAGTCGGAGTCCCTCCGATGTATCTGCTTTGCCGCAGACTGATTGAAAACGGCGCAAAGCCGGTTGTGGTGCTCGGGTTCAACACGGCGGAGGACGTTTTTTACCGTGCGGAATTCGAGGCGCTCGGCGCAGAAGTGCACATTGCCACGGCGGACGGCTCGGTCGGCACGCGCGGATTTGTGACCGATGTTGTCAAGGAACTGACCTACACTTACTTTTACACCTGCGGACCGCTTCCGATGTTCTATGCACTGGAGCGCACGGTCAAGACCGCAGGGGAATACAGCTTTGAGGAACGCATGGGGTGCGGGTTCGGCGCCTGTATGGGGTGCTCCTGCAAAACGAAATACGGAACGAAGCGCATCTGCGTGAACGGTCCGGTACTGAAACGGGAGGAGATCATCTGGTGAATACAAAAGTCAATCTGTCGGGGTGGGAACTGGACAACCCGATCATTCCGTCAAGCGGAACTTTCGGTTACGGTCGCGAATTTGCGGCGCTTTACGATCTGGATATTCTCGGAACGTTTTCTTTCAAGGGAACTACGGTGGAAGAACGTTTCGGCAATCCCACGCCGCGCATTGCGGACAGCTATGCGGGCATCGTCAACTCCATCGGGCTTCAGAATCCCGGCGTGGATCATGTCATCGCATATGAACTGTCCGATATGAAAACCTTCTTCCACAAAAAAGTGATTGCCAACCTCAGCGGCGCGACCACGGAGGAATATGTCACACTGGCGGAGAAAATTGGGAAAGAAGAGCAGGTCGGCATTCTGGAGGTCAACATCAGCTGCCCCAATGTGCGGTGCGGCGGAATGTCGGTTGGAACTTCGCCCGAAAAAGCATTGGAGGTTACCAAAGCCGTCAAGGCGGTGGCAAAGAAACCCGTGTATATGAAGCTTTCGCCGAACGTGACCGACATTGTTTCCATTGCGCTTGCCTGCGAAGAGGGCGGCGCGGACGGCATCAGCATGATTAACACGTTGGTGGGAACGCGGATCGATCTGCGGCGGCGGAAACCGATTATCGCAAACAAGATTGCGGGCTATTCGGGTAAAGCGCTCTTTCCCGTGGCGCTCGGCATGGTGTACAAGGTCTTTGCGGCGGTGAAAATTCCGATCATCGGCATCGGAGGGGTCTCGTCGGCGGAGGACGCGCTCGAAATGATGATGGCGGGCGCAACTGCGGTCGGCGTGGGCGCGGCAAATCTGATCGACCCTTACGCCTCCAAAAAAATCGTGGAGGATCTTCCGCGCGTGATGGAAAAATACGGAATCGAAAATCTGACCGATATCATAGGAGCGGCACACAATGGATGAAAAAGTAATCATTGCGCTGGATTTTGACAGCGCGGAAAAGGTTTACGTGTTTCTCGACCGCTTCGGCGGCAAGCGGCTGTTTGTGAAGATCGGCATGGAGTTGTTCTATGCCGAAGGACCTGCCATTGTGCGCGAAATCAAGCGGCGCGGGCATAAAATTTTCCTTGATCTGAAGTTGCACGACATCCCGAATACCGTCGGGAAAGCCATGCGGGTGCTTTCGGGTCTGGATGTTGATATGTGCAACCTGCATGCTTCGGGAACGAAAGAAATGATGGAAGCGGCGGTGCGTGGGTTGACCCGAGCGGACGGGACACGTCCGCTCCTGATTGCGGTTACACAGCTGACCAGTACCGACGAGCAGGCTTTGCATGAGGAACTGCTGATCGACCGCCCGATGGAAGAAGTGGTACTGTCCTATGCCGCGCGCGCCAAAGCGGCGGGACTGGACGGCGTGGTCTGCTCGCCCCGCGAGGCGGGAGCGGTTCACGCGCGGTGCGGAAAGGACTTTCTGACCGTTACCCCCGGCGTTCGCTTTGCGGATGGGGACAAGGGCGACCAGAAGCGGGTCATGACGCCGGCTGAGGCGAAGAAAATCGGCTCGGATTACATTGTGGTCGGCAGACCGATTACCGCCGCGCCCGACCCGGTGGCGGCTTACGGGCGCTGCGTCAGAGAATTTTCCGGAAACGAATAAGGAGGAGACAGGAATGGAAACCATCAAGGAAACGATTGCAAAAGATCTGCTGTCCATCAAGGCGGTCTTTTTCCGCCCGAACGAGCCGTTTACATGGGCAAGCGGCATCAAAAGCCCGGTCTACTGCGATAACCGTTTGATTCTGACCGCGCCTGCGGTGAGAGGTCGGGTGGAAGCCGCCATTGCGGAAACGGTCAGACGGGAATACACGGAGGCAGAGGTGCTGATGGGAACTTCCACGGCGGGCATTGCGCATGCGGCGATTGCGGCGCATCTGATGGGACTGCCGATGGGCTATGTCCGCTCGGGCGCAAAAGATCACGGCAGACAGAACCGCATCGAGGGCAAACTGGAAGCGGGTCAGAAGGTGGTGGTCATCGAGGATCTGATCTCCACGGGCGGCAGTGTGATCGAGGTGGTGGAAGCCCTGCGCGAGGTTGGCGCGGAGGTGCTCGGAATCGTGAGCATCTTCACCTACGGAATGCAGAAGGGCTTGGATCGTCTCGCGGCGGCGAATGTGCGGAATGTCAGCCTGACCGATTTCGATACGATTGCGCGGATTGCGGGCGAGGACGGCTACATCGCGCCAGAGGATGTGAAGCGGCTGATTGCCTTCCGCAACAATCCTGCGGACGAGAGCTGGATCGGAGGTCGGGCATGAAGCATCTGGCGGATATTTCGGATCTCTCGGTTGCGGAGATCGACGATCTGATCGCAACGGCGGAGGACATCTCCGCGCATCCCGAAAAATACGAGGACGCAATGCGGCACAAAACGCTTGCAACGCTTTTCTTCGAGCCGTCCACGCGCACGCGGCTGAGTTTTGAGACGGCAATGCTGTCGCTTGGCGGCAGTGTTGCGGGATTCTCGGACGCGGGAACAAGTTCGGCAAGCAAAGGGGAGACGTTGGCGGACACAATCGAGGTTGTGTCGGGTTATGTGGATATTATCGCCATGCGGCATCCAGCCGAAGGAGCGTCGTATGTTGCCATGGCACATTCGGAAGTTCCGATTATCAACGCGGGGGACGGCGGGCATTTCCACCCGACCCAGACCCTTGCCGACCTTCTGACGATCAAGCGGGAGAAGGGGAGACTGGATCACCTGAAAATCGGTTTCTGCGGCGATCTGAAATACGGCAGAACCGTGCATTCCCTGATTGCCGCAATGGCGCGCTATGAGGGAACGGAATTGGTTCTGATCTCGCCGCCTGAGTTGGCGCTTCCCGATTTCGTTATGGAAGAGACTGTCAAAGCGAAGGGGATTCCCTGCACGGTCTGCACCTCTCTGGAGGACGCAATCAAAGACTTGGATGTGCTGTACATGACCCGCGTTCAGAAGGAGCGCTTTACGGATCTTGCGGAGTACGAACGGCTCAAAGATCTGTATATTCTGGACGGGAAAAAGCTGAACATGGCAAAGCCCGACACCATTGTTCTGCATCCGCTTCCGCGCGTGAACGAGATTACCGTGGATGTGGACAGCGACCCGCGCGCCTGCTACTTCAAACAAACGAGAAACGGCAAGCTGATGCGCATGGCGCTGATTCTGAAGCTGATGAACGAGCGGAATCTGCCCAACACCGACCGCAAGCGCGGAGATGCGGTCACGGGGACATGGACTTGTCCCAATCCGCATTGCGTAACCCGCTCGGAGCGGTGTCTGCCGTCGCGCTTCTACCGTGACGGAAACGGCGCGGTTCATTGCGGGTATTGCGACGGGATCGTCGGTTAAGGCAATAGCGCAATCCGCGATTGGCGCACTCACTTGCGCCAATCGTGAATTGCGCGGTGATGCCTTTACCTGCTCCGATACGGGAATTCATCGCCGCCGTAGCGGACAAGACGATCCTCGGGCGGCTGTATGCGCCGATCAAAAGTTTGGGCGCGCGACAAAAATGGGGTGTTTTGTGCAAGGTGACTAAAAAAATAAGAAAAAGATTGTGCCGAATGTCACTTGAATTTTCGAGCGAATTTTGGTATAATATTTACAGAAGCATTATTAACGATAATGTCGTAATGGAAGCAAAAACTTGCAAAAAAATTCGGAAAATATACTTGACAAGGAGGGTGCAGGTCGTGTATAATGCCTTGACAGACAGACAGACAGACAGACAGACAGACAGACAGACAGACAGACAGACAG
>CAVGEJ010000077.1:0-11853 GCA_963628215.1 Eubacterium sp. CAG:180 | reverse complement strand
TTGGAGGGAGAGAGCCCCCTCTCCGAAAGAGGGGGCTCTCTCCCTCCAAGGTCTCTCCTTACCCTCCCGAAATCTCCGCACCGAGGGAGCGGAACTTGTCGATGAGATCGCAGTAGCCGCGCTCGATCAGCTCAACGCCGGAGATTTCGGTCACACCGCGCGCCGCAGTGCCGGCAATGACCATCGCCGCACCCGCGCGTAGGTCGGTCGCCGTTACTTCAGCGCCCATCAGCGGAGAACCGCCGATAAAGGTCGCAATGTTGCCGCCCATGATGATGTTCGCACCCATGCGGCGTAATTCTTCCACATAGCGGAAACGGCTTGCAAAAATGCCCTCCGTAATCGTGCTGACCCCGTTCGCCAAGCAGAGAAGCGGCGCAAATTGCGGGTGCATATCGGTCGGAAAACCCGGGTAGGGGATCGTCGTCAGATTGATGCTCCGCAGAATCCCCGTGGAGCGTACCGTCACCGCTTCGTCCTCTTCCTCAATGTCCAACCCCATCTCCGACAGCTTCGCGCTGATGCTCTCCACGTGCTTCGGAATCACGGACGTCACCTTCACGCAACCGCCCGTCGCCGCCGCCGCAACCATGTAAGTGCCCGCCTCGATCATGTCGGGAATGATGCAGTAGTGGCAACCGTGCAGGGCTTCCACACCCCGCACCCGAATGGTCGTCGTTCCCGCGCCCGAGACCTGCGCGCCGCAGGTGTTGAGAAAGTTTGCAAGGTCTACAATGTGCGGTTCGCGCGCGGCGTTTTCGATCACCGTCGTACCCTGCGCCATCACGGACGCAAGCATGACGTTCACGGTCGCGCCGACCGAACTTTTGTCGAAGTAGATCGACGCCCCGCGCAATCCGTCCGGAGCGTTCGCTTGCATCCGATTCCCGCAGTGAACCGTCGCGCCGAGCGCTTCAAAGCCCTTGACGTGCAGGTCAAGCGGACGAGAGCCGAAGTCGCATCCTCCGGGGAGCGCGCAGTCCGCGCGCCCGAATCTGCCCAACTCCGCGCCGACCAGATAGGACGACCCGCGAATGCGGCTGACGAGCGCGTCGGGGGACGCGCCCTGCGTGAGCGCGGAGGTGTCGATGCGAACCGTGGTGCGATCCCGATAGCTGACGGAAGCGCCCATCTGCCGCAGGATGTCCAGCGAGAGCGCAATGTCGCTGATGGGCGGGATGTTTTCCAGAACGCAGACCCCGCCCACCAACACCGTGGCAAAGACGATGGGGAGCGCGGCGTTCTTCATGCCGCTGATCGGAACTTCGCCCATAAGGGGCTTTCCGCCCTCGATGATGAGTTTGTTTGCCATAGTAAGCCTTTCCGCGAAGTCAGTGCCGACTCCGCACGATGTGATGACAGTTGACAGTAAAGAACAGTAAAGAACAGTAAAGACAGGAAATGAAAAACGAAAAATCCGGATTCTGCCGGCTTCTCTCTCCCCTACAGAATATGCGCGAGGGAGGGGAGGGGTTACAGAACCGTTGTACGCGATTGGTAATATGAGTCTGTAGAAAAACGACAGTTACAATGGTTGGATAAAAATTATCCCCCCTCATCAGTCGCTTGCGCGACAGCTTCCCCCCGAGGGGAAGCCTTTTTGCGAAATTCCCTTTGCAGTGTATAACAACCCGAATAGCGTGAGAATCAGAAGCTATATTAGAGGATGGGGCACTCTGTAAGGTAGGCTTCCCCTTGGGGGGAAGCTGTCGCGTTAGCGACTGATGAGGGGGGATAAATCTGTTTCTACCAATAAGGCGTTATCTGTCGTTCCCCAAGCCCGCTTACCCCTTATCGCGGTAGTAAGCCACGGTAAGGTCGACCACCATGTTGTAGCTGCGTGTGCCTTCCTTCGAGCCCTGCGATTGCAGGTACGCGTTGTTGACCGATTCGCTCACGGTTGCGGCGGTGTTTTCCTTGTATTTCTCAAAGAATGCCGAGTAGGCGCGCTCCTCCTGCCGCACGGTGGTGGGGAGCGAACTCCAGACCTCGCCGTAAGCAGTCCGGTTCGCGGAGTAGAGCGCCGAGGCAACGTATTCGTAAACGTTCAGCAAGCCGCTGTAGCGGATATAGGGATTGTCCGACTCCATGCAGACCAGAAACGCGATCATGTTCGCTTCGTCCTCCCGCGCAACGCCCCGCTGATGCGCCAGTTCGTGCGCCGCCGTGAAGGGGATCGTGTAGTCGGGGAAGTTGACGTTGATGTTGGCTTCTCCCGTGAAGAAGGAGTAAACCCCCGTGATGTGCGTGTAGGACATCGCCTCGCTGAGCATGACGCGCTTGGTGCGGCTGTAGAAGTGGTCGGGGAAGTCGTGCGTTTCGGTGTAGCGGTCGTAAGCCTCCATCAGAAGGCGGTTCATTTCGCTGTAGGAGAACGGCATGACCGACGAAGATTTGGACGAGGTGAAGATCAGATCGTCCGAGACCGCCGCCAATTCGGCGGAGAGAATGCGCGCCGTTGCCTCCAGTTCCGCGGCGGAAACGGGCTTGCGCTCAAGCCCCAATTTTTTGTCAAGCGTCGTGCCGTAGTAGCCGGGGGCAAAACAGAGGACGAACAGAATGCCGATTACGCACAGGATCGCCGCCAATTTGCCCACATAAACGCCCGCCGCGCGCCAGCTTCCGCTGTATTTCCGCACGGCAAGCAGAATCAGCACCGCAACGAGGACGGGGAGCGAGAGAATCAGGAACTCCGCCAGAGAGAAGGGAATCCAGACCGTCAGAAACGAGAGCAGTCTGCGCCCCCCAAGGCTCACGTGCGTGTTGAACCAATCCGAGAAGGCGGCGCTGCGCGTGAAGAGAAAATAGAGCAGTCCGCAAACGGCAAAAATACCGTAAATGATCTTGCAGGCAAGCGGCAGGCGCGGCTTGTCGGAGGTTGGGTTACGGTTCATCGAAAACTCCTTTCAGATCGGGAAAAAGAGCGCCGATCAGGTTGGAAAGATCATCGGGCAGGGGCGCGGTCATGGTCAGCCGCTCGCCGTCCGACGGATGCGGGAAAGAGAGCGTTCTCGCGTGCAGGGCTTGCCTGCCGATGTGCGGGTCGGGACAGCCGTAGAGCGTGTCGCCGACGATCGGACAACCGAGCGACGCAAAATGAACCCGCAGTTGATGGGTACGACCCGTCAGAGGTTTCGCCTCCACCATGGCATATCCGTTCCGCCGCGCAAGCACGCGGTAGAGGGTTCTGGAAGGCTCGGCGTCGGGCGCGTCCGGAGAGCAGACTTCCCGCACAATGATACTTGCCGCCGAGCGGTGCAGGGGGAGGTTGATCTCGCCCTCATCTGGCAGACTGTCGCCCGAAAGGATTGCAAGGTAGGTCTTGTGAATCTCGCCCGCCTGCATGGATTTTGTCAGCCGCCCCGCCGCCAGTTTGTTCCGCGCCACCAACAGCAGTCCGCTCGTTTCGCGGTCGAGACGGTTGACGGGGCGGAATACGAACGGGGTCGGATCGTTTCGGTAGCGGTACGCCAACGCATTTGCCACCGTGTCGCGGTAGTGATCGCGGGAGGGATGCGTGGGCATATTGCCGGGCTTGGAGGGCACGACCAGATCGCCGTCCTCGTAAAGAATCGTGAGCGGCAGGTCGACCGCTTCGGGACTCTGCGCGTCCTGCGGATCGAGAAGCGAGAGCGTGAGCAGATCGCCTTCCCGTACCGTGGCGCGAACCGTCACGCGGGAGTTGTTCAGCAGGATTCCGTCCTCGCGGTATTTGAGATGTTTCAGCATTTTGGAGGACGGCTGTAACAACTCGGCGATCAAAGTTTTTACGGTCTTGCCGCTGTCCTCCGCCTTTACCGTGTATTGCATGGCTTCCTCCGTCGGATCGTAGATGAAACAATCGGCTCTTGTTGCAGTGAAGGTTTTCGCCCGCCTTTTCTAAAAGGCGGCGCGGTCAAGGACGCGGAGTCCTCGTCGCGCTCTGCAGAGCGCGAAATCCTTCTTTACGGCGTTTTCTTTTTGCAGCTTTGCCGCAGGCAAAGTGTGCTTTTCTCTTTGCGCCTCTATGGTCAAAGAAAAAGCGTTGATGGGACTTGTACTTTCTCGGGGCAACGCGCCATTGTTCCCTGTCAATCGGATTCCGCAACTTTTTCTGCGGATTCCGTAACTACATACTATTATACCATTTTTGTTTGCATTTTACAAGGGAAGAGGCGGGAAAGAATGGAAAGTTATTGTGAATTTTTGAAAAAAAAGCTTGCGGGAACGGGCGGGATGTGATACAATATCAGCAAAGAAAAGCGCATGGAGAAGAAACAAAAAATGAAGCAAAACAAGTTGATATGGGCGGGCGCGTTGCTTGCCGCCGCAGTCCTGTTCTCCGCCTGTGCGGGGAAACCGGAGAATCCGGCTGCTTCGACTGCCGGAGAAGAGACCGAAGCGCCTGCGGATACGGTTGACACCGCACCCGAAACCGAAGATCCGATCGATTACGACGCGCTCGGTCGGATTCCCTTTGCAAATCTGGAAACGTCGGCGGAGAGCGATTTCACCGTTGAAGAAGGGGCGGACGGCGTGACCGTGACCGCCTATGTCGGATCGGGCGAGCGGGTGCGCATTCCCGACCGCATCGGAGGGAAGCCGGTTGTCGCCATTGCGGACGGCGCATTCCGCGGAATCTCCGGCATGAAGGTGCTGTGGATTCCCGACAGCGTGACAACCTTCGGGAGCGGCATTCTGGTCGGAACGGCTTCGCTCTACGCCCTGCATACCCCGCTTCCCGCAGAGGAGGGAAAGCAGTTCCTCGGTTGGCTGTTCGGCGCGGAAAGTTACGAGCGCAACAACGTGGAGGATCTGCGCCGCGTCGACTTTCTGGAAATCGGCGGGACTCCGACCGAGTTGCCCGCTTACGCGCTGTACGATTGCAACGATCTGGTCACGGTTCGCCTGCCCGAAACGGTTACGGCAATCGGAGACTGGGCGTTTGCCCGTTGCGCGTCGCTGAAGCAGATCGATCTGTCCTGCGTGAAGGAGGTCGGGGAGGGCGCGCTGATCGGGTGCTCGTCGCTTGCCGAGGTTGCGCTTCCCGCACTGGAGCGGATCGGGCGCGAGGCGCTCGGCGTCTGCACTGGTCTGCGCCGCCTGACCCTGCCGTTTGCGGGGGAGAGCCGCACCGAAAACCGCTTTCTCGGTTGGCTGTTCGGCGCGCGGACGGCGCTCGAAGCCGAGGGGCTTTACCCCGGCGGACTGCGCGAGGTCATTCTCACCGACGGCACTGTCCCGCTTGCCGACTACGCGTTCTATGCCGCAACGATGCGGTCGGTAACGGTCGGAACGGGCGCGACCGAGGTCGGCGTCCGCGCGTTCGGCGGTTGCAAGAATCTGCGCGAGGTTTCGCTCCCCGCAGGCGTTACGGCGGTACGGGAACACGCCTTCTCGGAATGCACGGCGCTTGAGTCTGTGACCCTGCCCGAGGGCGTGACCGAACTTGGGGTCAACGCGTTTTCAGGCTGTACCGCGCTTGAAACGGTGACCCTGCCGCAAACGCTTGAGAGCCTGCCGAGCGGCGCATTCCTCGGTTGCCGCAAACTGAAAAGCATTGATCTGGGCGGTGCGCGCACGGTCGGGGACAACGCGTTCCGCGGCTGTAACGCACTGGAGACGGTCAATGCGACGGGCGACGTCACCTTTTCCGAGGGGAACGGGACTGCCGAAAAACTGGTTGGAAGGGTCTGAAACCCAAGATAAAGTGTCTGTTTTTCTATAGATTTTGATGCTTGATTATGCTATACTGCATTTGATGTTTGATTATGCTATACTACATTTGATTTTTGAGAAGGAGAATTGCTATGACAACCATTCGTTTTACCGATCTGCCCGAAGCCCTGCGAAGCCCCGCCGGGGAGTACTGCGCCGACATCGGTCTGACCGTTTCGGATACGGACGGCGTGCCGGTGTCCTGCCGCGCAGGGGACTGCCTTGCCGTGGAGGGAACTGCCGGGGGCGTAACCCTGACCTATCGCAAGACCTGCGAACTTTTCCGCGCGCTGAGCTACCTGCCCACGTTCCTGACCGACGGCAAGCCCGTGCGCGAAACGGCGCGGTATCGGTTGCTTTCCTATATGGGCGATTGCTCCCGCAACGCGGTGTTCAACGTCCCGTTTGCAAAGCAGATGATCCGCTATCTCGCGGGCATGGGCTATGATTCCATGATGCTTTATACCGAGGATACCTACGAACTGCCGGGTTACCCTTATTTCGGGCATATGCGCGGCAGATTCACCGCAGACGAGTTGCGGGAACTGGACGATTACGCATACAGCTTCGGTCTGGAACTGATTCCCTGCGTGCAGTCTCTGGCACATCTGGCAACGGCTCTGCGGTGGCCGGATTTCTCGGGCTACACCGATACGGGCGATATCCTCATGGTTGGGGACGAGCGGACTTACCGCTTCATTGAAGCCGTGCTCCGTCAGATGGCTTCCTGCTTCCGCTCGCGTCGCATCAACCTCGGCATGGACGAGGCGCATATGATCGGTTGCGGCGAATACCTCAAGCGCAACGGTTACAAAAAGCCGTCGGATATTATGCTGGAGCATCTGGGGCGCGTGGTGGCGCTCTGCCGTGAGGTCGGCTTCCGCCCGATGATCTGGAGCGATATGTTCTTCCGCATGGCGTTCGGCGGACGGTATTATACCGATAAGGGCGAGGTTTCGCAGAATGTGATCGACCGCGTTCCCGAGGGACTGGGTTTGATTTATTGGGATTACTATACCACCAATCCCGCCCTGTGCGACCACATGATGATGTGCCACAGGAAATTCCGAAACCCCGTGCTGTTTGCGGGCGGCGCGTGGAAGTGGTACGGTTTCGGTGCGCACAATGCGTTTTCGATCAAATCCTCCGAGATTCAGCTGGACACCTGCGAGAAATACGGTGTGGATGAAATTATCGTAACGGGCTGGGGCGACGACGGCGGAGAGGCGGCGCAGGTGTCGAATCTTGCATCGATTCTGTACTTTGCCGAGCGTTGTTACCACGGCAAGACCGATCGCGCATGGCTGGATGTCCGTTCGCGGCAGTGCTTCCTGACCCCGATTGCGGATCTGCTGGCATTTGATCTGCCGAACGCGCTTCCCGAATGCTCGGCGGAGGTGACCGACAGCGTGAGGGCGCCCGCCAAGGATCTGTTCTTCAACGACCCGCTGGAGCGGCTGTGCGACTGTCACATGGTGCGTGAGACGGTTGGAAAAGAGTATCGCGCCCGTGCGGAACGGCTTCTGTCGCTGTCGGGCAACGAAAAATTCGGCTACGGGTTTGAGGCGCTCGGCAGACTCTGCGAGATGTTGGAGTTGAAGGCGACCTTGGGTTGGCAGCTGTACGACTCATACAGAACAGGGGATCGCGCCGAACTGGGACGGTTGGCGCATGAGGTCATTCCCGAGATTCTGGAACGCACCGAGCGCTTCCTCGTCGCGTTCCGCAAGCAGTGGTATCATGAAAACAAGACCTTCGGCTTCTCTGCGCAGGAAATCCGCATCGGCGGACTGAAAGAGCGTCTGCGCTCAACCGCTTTGCGCGTGGAGGATTATCTCGCGGGCGGTTGCGACCGCATTGAAGAATTGGAATCCGCACCGCTTCCCATGGACAAAAAACGGAACGGAGAATATGCGGGTCACTTCGGTTGGCATCGCGTGGTTGCGCCCGGACTTCTGTAAAATTCCCTGTTTTGCCAAAACGATTTTCAATATGCGTTTCCGATTTTGTACAGGTTGTAAATTGATGGTAAAAAACGTAAACTTTTTTCGTTGCTTTTTGCTTGACGGTTGACAGAATCCGACATTTGTGTTATAATTCATTGTATGGTAAAAATCGGGGAGGATTTTATTATGGCGAGGAAACAAAAGTTTGAGGGCGGAACAAAGAATCGGATCGTCGAGATCGGTTGCAAAATGTTCCTTGAGAACGGATTCGACGGAACGGGTATCCGCGCGGTGATGGAGCGCGTCGGCGCTGACGTCGGTGTTTTCTACTACTACTTCAACACCAAGGACGATCTGTTCAGCGACGTGTTGGAGCGGTTGATGGAGCCGTACAAGCCTACGTTTGAACAGATGGTGGAGGACGCGAAAGCCGATCCATTTGCGGAACTGTTCCGTTTCTTCAATTACCTGCAGGAAGCCGCGATCGATTTCCGCACCAAGTACGGTGAAAATCTGCATCGCTCGGTTCATTGGTCGATCTGCGCGCATGCGTTGGCAACCGTAGAGCCTTATGTGGAGGAGATCATTTCCATGATCGTGGAAAACGGCGCAACGCCCGTGATGGATATCCACACCTCGGCAATCTATCTTACACACGCAATCGGAAGCTGCTATCTCAGCGAAGATACCGCATGGCTCAACGTTGCAAAGCCGCAGATTGCAAAGTCGGTTGAAGTCCTGATGGGACTGGACAAGCAATAAGCGAAAAGCGAACAGGCGAAAAAGCCGCATAGAAACAGAACGCCGCACGGGTCGTTTCCTGCAAGGACAGGGAACGACCCGCGCGGCGTTTTGCAGTGCCCGGACTGCCGCTTATCGGTTGAGCAGATCGCGGACAATGGCGTTCAGGTGCTGAATCTGCGCGTCAGTCAGCCCCTCCACGCAAAGCTGACGGCGTTCGGCACGCCCGAGCAGATCGTCAAGCGTGACCCCGAAGAAATCCGCGATTGCAACCGCCATTTCCACCGACGGCTGAATGTTGTTGTTTTCCCAGTTGGAAACCGACTGCTTTGTAACCGATAACTGCCGCGCAAGTTCCACCTGCGTCATCCCGCGCGCCTCGCGCAACTGCCGAATGCGTTCGTTTAACATTTGATCCTCCCCAAAAGTCAATTTTTCAAATACTATTTTATCATTTCCTATTGACAAATGTAAAATACTATGGTATACTGATAATGGACTTCTTGAAAGACCAGCTATAAAAAGTCAATAGGAAAATGGAAAAAAGAATAAAAAAATTTTCATTCCCGCAGGGGAAGAAAAATCACAGAGAAAAAGCTCTTGTCAAGGGTCAAGATGAACGGCGAAAACGCCGCCCTTGACAAAAGCTTCACTCTGTGATGAAAGGCAAACAAGCGGGAATGAAAAAGAGTGTGCGAAACCACGCCCAAAAGTCCTACCGCTACGAGTGGCTGCGTATGCACGAGTGTCGACCGACCACGAAGAACAGGAAAGCAGTTACGAGGCACAAGTAGACCACTTTACCAAACTTATAGCAAGCCATGACGATTGGACGATGGTTGATATCTATGCCGACCCCGGCTTGAGCGGGAAGAATACCAAGCGAGTGCAGTTCAAACGAATGATAAAGGACTGCGAAGACGGAAAAATAGACCTGATTATTACAAAATCGGTCAGCCGATTCGCAAGGAACACGCTCGACTGCGTACAGACAGCAAGGAAACTGAAAGCGGATGGTATCGGAATCATATTCGAGAAGGAAAACCTTGACACGCTGCAAGAGCGGAGCGAGTTCGTCCTTACGATAATGGCAAGCCTTGCGGAAGAAGAAAGTCGGAGCATATCCAATAATATAAGGTGGAGCGTCAAGAAAAAGTTCCAAGAGGGTAAGGTAATACTTAACACAAAACACTTCCTTGGATATACGAGAGACAAGAAAGGGACGGTGCTAAAAATAGTACCAGAAGAGGCAATAACTGTTAGAAGGATATATGCGGAGTTCCTTGACGGTAAAAGCCTGAAAGAGATTGCCGAAGGTCTTGAGCGAGATGGTATAGCATCGCCGTCAGGCAGAGAAACATGGCATCCGTCCACGGTGAAATCAATACTACAAAATGAAAAGTACAAAGGCGATTGTCACCTGCAAAAAACATACCTACCTGACTTCCTATCCCCAAGGCGAATTAAAAACGAAGGTTTCGCACAGAGTTGGTATGTGGAAGATAGTCACGCAGCAATCATATCAAAAGAGACATTTGAGATGGTACAGCAAGAGTTCCAAAACAGGCAGTCGCTACGAAGCACAGGCGAAACGGGATGCGGAAAGTTTTCAGGGAAGTATCCGTTCAGCGGAATGATAGTATGCGGCGAATGCGGAGAAACCTACCGAAGACACCAACAGTACAACAAATATAAGAAGTACTACATATGGGTGTGTAAAAGGCACGAAAACGCGGGAGCGGAATACTGCAAGAGCCGACCTATCAAGGAAGAAGCCCTTGAGAAAGCGTTTGTAAGGGCGCTGAACGAACTTATAGGAGACAAGGAACAAATACTCGAAAAACTGCAAAGTGCGACTGTGAGCGAAATAACGGACTCTTGTGCGATAGCGATAAATGAAGTGAATGCCGAGATAGAAAAACTACAAGAGCAGATGATGGAACTGCTGACGAAAAGGAACAACGGGGAGATTACCGATAAAGAGTACGAACATCAAAGTCAGCAGGTCGGAATGAAAATAGACCAACTGCTTATGAGAAAAGAAGAGATACTGTCCGAACAAGGGAAAGTCCAACTCGCATCGTACCGAATCGAAGAAGTGACCGAACTGCTACAGACGGGGAAGATACTTGAAGAGTTCGACCGAGTGATGTTCAAAAGTCTTGTACGGAAAATTACCGTGCTATCCAACAAGGAAATCGAAATAGAGTTCGAGTGCGGAATAATGGTAAGAGAAACACTATAAGTAAGAGGCCAACTGTATTCGTAAGAGTGCAGTTGGTCGTTTTTTTATTGATTTAAGTCCGCAAGTAATATTAGAAAGTGCGTTCTTGATTTATTGAACAAGAGTCTCAACAAGCAAGAAAATGCTCTTTTATGGTACTCAAGACCGCAAGAAACACAATGGGATAATGGTGTCCGAGACCTGTGATCATACGCTCCTTATCGTGCAAAAATCCTTTTTGTGCAATCGTTAAGATTTTGAGGTTGCCCAAAGCGCGCGAGAAACAAATCCCTACGGCGATACGCGAAGAAACAACAAAAAGGGTAAACTGCCATAAAAACGGCAATTTACCCCTGTTTTGCATAGAAAAAGACACACGCGGCGGAGTTTTATACGCTCCTTTTGCGTGTGTCTTGGTGGTGCGGGCGACAGGACTTGAACCTGCACACCGGAGGTATAAGATCCTAAATCTTACGTGTCTGCCAATTCCACCACGCCCGCGCTGTGGGCGCGGCGGAGGTTTCCGCACACGCCCGTTTTGTTCCTTTTATTTTACCATTTTTTCAGCCGTTTGTCAAGACTTTTTGTCACTTTTCCCACGGTCGATGATCTGCTCCATCCCGATCTTCTGAACCGTCAGACCGCACTTCTCGTAAAAGCGCATGGCGGAGGCGTTGCATGCCCAGACGTTCAGCGTTACGTTGTAGCAATCGTTCTCTTCCGCAAAGGCGAGAACATGGTCATACAGCGCTTTCCCGATCCCTTTGCCGCGTATCTTTCCGTCTACGCAAAGATCGTCAATGTACAGCGTGCGGATCGGCTGCATCGAGTCGGCATGCGGTTTTTGAAAAATACAAAACGCGTATCCGAGAATCTGCCCATCCTCAACCGCCACAAAGATCGGGCGCTCGTCATCCGGAATCAGCTTCTCCAATTCTTCCGAAGTATATTTCTTTGCCCCTGCGCGGAACAGATCCGGTCTTGCATCCGAGTGAACTTTGTGAACCTGATACAGCAGGGTGATAATCTGCGGAATATCCGCCGTTTTTGCTCTTCTGATTTCCATGTTTGCGTCTCCTTTGGAATATACTCTATTATACCACGGCTTGCAGAAAAAAGCAAGTGGGGAGGGGAAAAAGAACAGGGCAACAGCATTTACTTTTTCACAAAAACATGGTATAATAGTGGACATGAAAGTAAGCGAATTGAAAGAAAGCATTACCAACATAACAGAACCGCGGCGTG
>CAVGEJ010000076.1:0-12103 GCA_963628215.1 Eubacterium sp. CAG:180 | reverse complement strand
CCAATGGGTTACGCACTCTACAGGGGCGCAATCCGAAGGGAGCGCCCCGCATTCCATTCCGCTTTCCGTTCCTTAACTAACCTGAACCATTTCTATCCGGTAGCGGAGAGAGGCGACAGCCGTACAAATCCCGCTTGACGGGATTTGGCTCGGAGCAGCCGGAAATAGTAGCACGGCAAACGGCTACATCAGAATCTGTACAACGTAAAAATAGAGACATAAATCCAATTGCAGTGAAGGTCTTGAAGGTTCTTAGGGGACTTCTCCTTAAGAAGTCCCCTGAGCAGGGTTCGGGGCAGAGCCCCGAGGTCTTCCCCTCCGCTCCCCGCGCTTGGCTTTGCGGTAGGCAGTGGGGGACATCTTGTAGCGGCGCATAAAACTGCGGAAGAAGATGGAAGGCTCGGAGAAACCGACCCGCCTGTGAACCTCCTTGATGGGTAGATTCGTTGTGGAGAGCAGAAGCGACGCGCGGTAAAGCTGCTCGCGCGTGATGTACTTTTTCGGATTTTCCCCCATCAGCTCGGTAAACAGCTTGCGGAAGTAGGGCTGACTGAAATGGCAGATCTCCGCCATTTCGGCAATACCGATGCAGTTGCCGCTTTCCAACCCCTTGGAAAAGGCAACCAGAGCGGGCATAATCTTGTTCGTTTCGGCGTTGAGAACCTGCGTGGTGTCGGCGCTCCCGTCCCGCGTCCGCGAGAGCAGAACCATCAGGTTGACCAACTCGGTCAGGAGACTGTCCTCGTCATAGGGCGATTCGGGCGAGCCTTGGGACAGCGCCGTGATCGCCTGCATCGCCTCGGACAGCGCGGGGAAACGGTCGGGCGGGAATACACCGCCAAGACGGCAACCGTCAAGCAGACTTTTCAGAAATTCGGGGTCGGGGGACATGTGCGCCGCATGAAGAGAAGTCGGCAGAAAGCTGATGAAATGCCATTCGGCAGGCTGACCGATTGCTACATTATAATGGCTCTGGTAGGGCAGTATGATCTGCACGTCCCCCGCATGGTAGGGAATGATCTGGTTTCCGAGATACAGCAAACCCGAGCCGCCCAGACATAGCCCGATCTCCATTTCCAAGTGATAATGGAGAAATTCAATCGGTCGGGTATCCAGATGATAGGTGCTGACGCGGCACATTGACCAACGCAGATAACGGGGAGAGGTTTCAAACAGACAGGGAAGCGGCTCATCGAGAATCCCACCCCTCAGAGCGGGCGGCGCGGCTGTTTCTTTCATGGCGAGACTCCTTTCCGTCTGCAAAAATCGGGCAAAATGACTATCTATATTATTATGACACGAAGCGGGCAAAAAGTCAAGAGGGAAAGCGCAAATAATCTTTTGATCCGACAGAAAAGCAAACGGAAAGAGCGAAAAAACAAAAGAAAATCGTTTTTGCACGATTTGGAGAAAGGGAGGCGCGTTTCTGCACTTTACAAAGCACACGGAATATGGTATAATTGACAATGAACTGGGGGGGGGTGACTCGCTGTTTGTATAAAATAACAAAACAGGGAGGAATTCCATTCCGGAATCAAAAAAACGGAGGAAAAGTAGAAATGCTCAAAAAAACAATCTCGTGGCTCCTGATTCTCGCGCTCCTTTGCTCCTGTTGTATGCTCTCGGTCTTTGCCGAAGGTCCGTCGGATGACGAGACGGCGGTAGCGGAGGGCTATCAGTTCAAGGTGACCTCTTCGGACGGAACTGTGACTTACGGAAAATTTGATAAAGGCGATACCAATCAAGACACGACGCTCGACCCTGCGAATATGGCAAAGGGAAGCACCGTTACGCTGTTGACCGATATCACACTGAACAAGCGGGTTTATCTGCGGAACGAGGTGACGATTGAAGGCAACGGTCATACCATCAACGGCGCTTCTTGGCGCGCGGACGATATTGATACTTCGAATGGGTATTTGGCGGCGAAGGTTACCTTCCGCAATGTCAATTTCTCAATGGCGATGACGGGTGGGTATTTCGGTAGCTTTATGCAGAGCAAAGCCGGAAATACGATTGTTTTCGACAGTTGTAATATTGTTGTCAGCGGAACGCCCAGCGCGGCGGTTTTCGTTCAGCGCGGCGACATGACCTTTACAAACTCGACCTTCAAGTATACCTCGGAAGGGGATAAGCCTGTATTCTATAATGAAACCAATAACCATGCAAATGTAGTGAACACTACGTTTGATTTGTCCGGCGCGCCGAACGCGATGGTTGGTCTGGGCGGAGGCTTGAATAACTGCTACTATACCAACTTTGCAACCGCGTTGGCTGCGGCAAATGCGGGCGATACCGTAACCCTGTTTGCGGATTACAAGGCAACGAAAGACAATACCGGGCGTTTTATCATTACGAAAAATGTGATTTTCGACGGAAACGGACACACCGTTTTCGTGGATACCGACAGCTATGCGCTCCGTTTTGATTCCACCGCAGAGGTTCGCAACCTGAACATCGTGCAGACGGGTGCAGGCGCGGCAATGCAGGTCAATGCGGGCGCAACCGCAACGGTTCGGGATTCCTCTGTCAAGTGCACGGTGACAACGCCTTACGGAACGGTTATCGTAAACGGCAAGCTGATTCTGGAAAGCGGCGCAAAGGTGATTTCCGAGGGCGCTACCACGGATGGTACTAAGAGCGTCGGCGTTCGGATGCACAGCGCCAATGCGGAACTGATTGTAAACGACGGCGCGGAGATTACGACCGTTGGTAACACCTTCAAAGCAAATGCGGCAAGCCCGACCACGATTACCATTAACGGCGGTAAGATCACAACTGCCCGTTGGATGTGGGAATCGAATGCTGCAGGTCATACCCTGACTATCAAGGGCGGAACGTTCATCAGCACAAGCGAAAGCGATCTGATCGCAACCTACGGCAAAACCGAGCCCACGATCAATCTGCTTGGCGGAACGTATACCGTGAAGAAGATCATTGCCGAGAATATGGTGGATACCATCGGCGGCACAATCACCCTCAACGGCAAGGTCATTTTCCAAGGACCTACCCCCGAGGAATTCAAGAACACCGAAGCTTCCATCTATATGCCCTCGGGCAACGTTGCAACCAAGAACAACTCGGGTATCCAGTTCACCACAAAGGTTGACAAGAACTGGTACGACGCGATTACCGCAATGGAAGGCGTGACGATCAACAGCATGGGCACGCTGATTGTTCCGAAGAGCTATGTTGACGCGGCAAACGGCGTGTTCACCAAAGAAGCGATTGAAGCCGCAGGCAAGCAGTGCAAGGTGGATATCGTCAACTCGGGTTGGTACAATGCCGAAACCGCCGAGGCGGACGGATTCTACTTCTATGCAGGCGTGATTGTAAAGCTTTCCTCCGCCACCGTTTCGGGCGAACTGGTCGGAATCGGCTATGTCACCGTGACCGTGGAGGGTCTGGGAACGTTTACGATTTACGGCAATCAGCTGAACGCAAAGGTCGGCGATCTTGCCGCGTCGTGGAACGCAAACGACGGAGCGCAGCAGGACGTTCTCAACTTTTTTCGCGGGAACGCCGATTGATATCATGAACTATCTTGGCGACCCCAACGAAACCTATACAACCGGGGACGGCTCTGTCCTGCGGTCTTACACCGGAAAAGACATTGAGGAATTCCGCACCCTGTGCCGCCTTCTGACGGCGCAGGGGTGGGAGTGCCTCTCCGACTACACCGAAAACGGCTCTGTGTTCGCAACCTACCGCAAAGGAAATGAACTCTATCATTTCTACATCCCCGCCGACAGGGAAAACACTCTGCGCGTGGTGCGTTCCGACTGTGCGAACCTGCCCGAAGCGCCGACCGTAACCGACGGCACGAAGGAAACGACCGTAACCCAGTTGCAGCTTCCGCTGACCGAGAAAAACAAGTATTCCAACGGCATGGGTTACGTGGTTCGTCTGGCGGACGGCAGTTTCCTGATCTTCGACGGCGGCTACGCGGAACAGGCGGATCAGCTTTGGCAAACGCTTGTAAAGCAGAACGGCGGCGAGGAAGGCATCGTCATCCGCGCATGGTGTCTCACCCACGCGCACGGCGACCATTACGGCATTCTGCAGACTTTTGCAAGCCGTTATGCAAGTAAAGTGACGTTAGAACGTTTTATCGCCGCTCCTGTCAATGAGGCGGACGCGACAGACCTGTACTTCAACAACACCCTGCCGAAGGTGATTGCGCAGTACGCGGGCGCGGTGCTGACCGTTCCGCATACGGGCATGGTCTTCCGCTTCTGCAACCTGACCCTTGAAATTCTCTTCACGCCGGACGAGCGGCTGATTGACGGCAAGCCCGAAAACTTCGACTTCAACTCTTCGGGAACGGTTTACCGCCTCTTGGGAGACGGCGACAGGATGCTCTTCCTCGGCGACGTGCTGAACGACGTCACGTCCCGCCTGCAGACGATCTGGGGCGACCATCTCCGCACCAACATGGTGCAGGTGGCGCACCACGGCGTGGATAATTCCTCTGCGGAGTTCTACCGTTCGCTGAATGCAAAGGTTTTCTTCTATCCCGCAGGGCAACTGCTCTATCGCGGCGAGAACGGGGACTTTGGCGAGAGCCGGGCGTTTGCCGACAACTGGCGGCGCAACGGCGCGGTGCGGAAGGCGCTTGCGGAAAGCGGACTTTACGAAATTCTGTTGCACGATGAAAACGCGTATCTCCGCGTGTGGGGAAGCGATGCCCCCGCGCAGATCTTCACGATTGATTGAAAAGGAGAACAAACCATGAAAAACAGCTATCAAACGCCCGAAATGACGTTTACCCGTCTGCTTTCGGAGGATATTCTGACCTCGAGCACCACGCCCTCCAATGTCCCGGGAATCGGCTTTGCCGATGATCCCTACGGCGACGGCGATTATTGAGCGTGAGCATCCATGGCAACACCGTGCGCCGACTTCGAATGTGCGGTGTTGCCGCAACGCATTTACCCAAAAGGAGAAAACCATGAAACACAAGGAGAAAACCATGAAACACACTGTTCGGTTGCTTGCGCTGTTCCTGTGCGGCGTTCTGCTGCTTGGGATTTGCGCGTGCGGAAAAAAAGATCCGCAGACCCCTGCGGGCACAACCGCGGGCGGAAGTTCAACCACTCCGTCTACCGACGCGCCGACCGAGGAGACCACGCAAGCCGAAGAAAAGCCGGGCGTGCCCTCGGAGTTGGATTTTGACAACGCCGAGTTCCGCATCCTGGCGCGCAACGCTTCCGATTATTACAACACCGAGTTGTGGATCGCCGAGGACGCCATCAAATCCGAGGTGGATTCTGCAGTCTACGGCAGATACAAGAAAATTGAAGAAGATTTCAATGTGACCTTCCGGATCGAGGCAAAGTCGGAATCGGAAGTCTCGAACTGGATGAATGTCACATCCATTGGGGCGAGCCTGAAGGACACGTTCCATCTGGTTGCCCAACACGGAAGATACAGCAACACCTACGCGCTCAAGGGCGAGGTGGGGGACTGGACGCAATTGCCTTATACGAATCTCAGCGCTTCGTGGTGGGGAGAGGACGCACTGAACCAGTGGAGATCCCCCTCGGGCAGCGTTTACATGATGATCGGCGACCTCAGCTATCTGTCGGTCGGTCAGGCTGTGGGAATGTTCTTCAACAAGAACCTGTTGGACAGCTCCGGTCTGGATTACCCTTATCAGCTGGTGGATGACGGCGACTGGACCTATGAGAACTTCCAGAAGTATGTCAAGCAGTTGAACGATGACCTTAACGGCGACAAGACCGGAAACATCAAGACCGACAAAACGGGCTATGCCACGGGCGTGTGGAGAGGTCCGATGAATGTGGTCTATTCGACGGGCGCCAGATGGCTGATCGTGACCGACGACGGAATTACCGTAATCGGAAAGACCGACCACAATCTGTCCGACGCGTTCGACAGCTATTTCAGTTTCCTTGAAACCGACGCGATTGTGATTAAAAACTACGGGGACGCGCAGGCGGCGTTTACCTCCGACCGCGTGGCGTTCTACGATGAGATCACGCTCCGCGCCGCAGAGATCAAGACCAAGACCCAGAATTTCGGTCTTGTTCCGATGCCGAAGTACACGAAGACCGTGGACAAGAATTACACCTTCGTCAACGCGGCAACCAACGTCTTTACCATCCCGAATGTGGTGTTCACCAATCAGACGAGCAAGGAAATGGTCTCGGCTATTCTCGAATACATGGGTTACTACGGACAGAAGGACGTTCTGCCGATCTACTACAACGAAATGCTGACCTACGGCTCGATGTCGGACCGGAATTCCATCCGCATGATGGGCATCATCCGCGATTCGCTGACCTACGATCTTGGGTATTATCTCTACTATAACGCGTCGGGAGTCGGACTTCTCTGCGATATCGGCAACACCATTGCAAGCAACATCATGAACAAGAAGGGAACAGACAGGGAGTTTACCTCGCTGTATGACAAGCGGGTCTCCGCATTGACCTCGGCGGTCAAGAATTGGACCGCTCTGCAATAATACAACGCAGGGGGCAGGGAACATACGGTTCTCTGTCCCTTTGCGGCTAACCCAAAGGAGAGTTTTATGCAACGAAACAAACGAATGCTCCTCTGCCTTGCGCTTTGCGCCGCGCTGTTGCTGACCCTGCTTGCCTCCTGCGGCGGGAAGGGCAACCCGACCGGAACGGACACCGACGCGCCGCGCACGACGACCGAGGCAACGGATAAGGAGACCGAGACCGACGCGCCCGAGCCTGCCGCGGGAATTGCTTTCGCAACCGACGGCGAGGTGAATTACCGCATGGTGTATCCCGACGATTCGGGGACGATGTTCCAGGCTCTCGGGGACGAACTTGCCGATCTGGTGAAAACGTTGGTCGGTGTCCGCCCCGCGGTTCAGCGGGAGAGCATTGCGGAGCGTTCCGAGCGCCCTTCGGTCTATATCGGTTTTTGCCGTGCGACCGAGCGCGCGGGACTGACCGACGGCGTGTCCTACAACGGCTACCGTATGGCGGAGAAGGACGGAAATTTTTATCTGGTGGCGTCCGTGAGCGACGCGCTGACTGCGGCGGGCAACCGTTTCAAGCGGATTCTGCGCGCAGGCGCGAAGGACGGGAGTATTACCGTGACCGTGGAGGAACAGAGCTACACCGTTTCCTCCAAAGCGGAGAAAATCCCCGCACTGGACGCGGCGCTGACGGTTTACGGCTACGACACGGGCGCGGATTCCTACGAGATGGTATTCCCGAACGCGCAGAAGTCGGATTTTGAAGCGTACTGCACTCTGCTGACCGAAAAGGGCTACACCGTGCGCGAAAAGCGGAGCGTGCAGGGCTTGGAATACGCCGCCTACGGAAAGGACGCGGACATGCTCTTTGTCACGCTCTCCTGTGACGAACTGCGCGTGCAGTACGACCCGCTGTCGGCTTGCTGGCTTGGCGCGCAACCGACTGCCGAGGCGGTCTGCGAAACCACAGGCTACCTGATGGGCGTTTGGGGCGGCGGAGATTTCGAGAACGGCATGGCGATGTTCTATCTGCTCTCGGACGGAACGTTTCTGGTCTTTGACTGCGGACATAATTCTTCGGATGCCGACAACCTCTATGAACATCTGCGGGACATTGCAACCGAAAACGGCATTGCCGAGGTGCGCATTTCGGCATGGGTCATCACGCATTTCCACGGCGACCATGCGGGCGCGTTCGAGCCGTTTGTGGCGAAGTATTCCGAATATGTGAAGATTGACCGCGCAGTGTTCGGCTCGACTTCCCCGGAGCAGGGGAACGCCGCAACAAGCGGAAATTCGTTGTTCTCCACCGCACAGGCGGCAATGCAGCGCTATCAGCCCAACGCGGCGGTGGTTCGCCTGCACACAGGGCAACAGCTGACCCTCGGCGATATGACGTTGGAGGTGCTCTACACGGCTTCCGACCTTGCCGTCGGCAGTCTGAACGATTACAACGACGCAAGCATGGTGATGCGGCTGAGCGTGAACGGGAAAACCGTCCTGATGACGGGCGACGCCGCAACCGCAACGTGGAATCTGTTGGCGAAGAAGTACGGGAACTACCTGAAATCCGATTATCTGCAAGTGCCGCACCACGGCGCAAGAGGCGGCGGAACGGTGGAAGCGTACCGTCTGATCGCCCCCGACGAGTTGTTCTGGCCGGCAGGGGAGAACCTGTTCCAATATGTGCGGTATACCGAGAACATCGAGCCGTGCAAGTATCTGACCGATACGGTGTCAACCGACAAAATTCATCTGGCAGGCGTGAACGGAAAGCTGACTTCCTTCCGCTTCCGTTGAAAACAGAAAGAGCGTACTGGGGCTTAGCCCCGGTACGCTCTTTCTTGGTCACTCCGCGAGATTGATAAACTCCGCGCCGCTGCTCAACGCTTGCAGAACCGTATAAGCCGTTCCGCCAGAGTGGGTGTGGCTGTCGGTCAGATACCCGATACAAACCGCCGCATTCTCCACCAGTTTACGGTTGCGCAGTTGCAACACACCCGTAAAATAATGCCCGCTGACGTAGCGCACCTCGTCCGCCTGCGCGCGGATCTCTTCATACACCGCCACGTCCTGCGCCTGCCAACGGTCGGGCTGGCTCGGGCAGGGGAGCACCAGTTCCAAACGGATGAAGGGGTACTGCTCGCGCAATTCCAGAACGGTCTGCGCCGCCATGGTATCAAACCCGAGCGCGCCGCCCGCACGGAAATGCGTTGCGCCCGCCTTAATCTGATGTAAGATTTCCTGCCGCAACCGCCGCTTCAGCGCCGCGTGTTCGGTCTGCGGAATCACTCTGTGACCCGTAAAGCATACAATTCTGTCGTTCTCCACCGTTTTGTCCGTCCCTTTCCGATTCTGTAATTTCAAGAGAGCGCAGGAAATCGCCCTCATCCGTCGCTTCGCGCCACCTTCCCCCTCGAAGGGGAAGGCTATCTGCAAACTCTCTTCATCGTGAAGTTTCCAGATGCGCATCCGTCCCGAGCGTACTTTTTTCGTATACGCAGTGTTTTTAAAAGCCTTCCCCTTCGAGGGGGAAGGTGTCGCCGCAGGCGACGGATGAGGGCGTTTCTGCAAACAGTATGTTCTCCGGAGCGGAGCAAGTCTATTATACCACATTTCCTCCGAAATTGGAAGTCTGTCGGCGAAAAATCGCACGACAAAAAAATCTCGGAATCTGTAAAATTCTTCCAATAAAGACCGTTCGCACGACAAAAGCCGACGCCGTTTGACAGGAAAGGCAAAAAAGCGAGGGATTTCGGCGGAATTCTGCAGCCTTCTTCCGACTCGTTTTTTGCAGGAAATGGTATAAAATGGTAGACGTACAAAAACGCACTGCGGAAAATCGGGCAACCGGAGAAGGGAAGGACTTTGAACATGCAGGAAAACACAAAACCGAAGCGGGTCAGCCGTCTGACCGAACGATTGGGGGAGAAAGACCCTGCCGTCAGCCGCCGCAGGCTGATTTGGCTCGGGAAACAGCTGATGCTTGGCGGGATCGCGTATCTGATGGGGCTTGGACGGCTTGCGTTTGACACCCGACCGTTCGGCATTGCGCTGCTCTGCGCCTCTGGCGGGCAGGTGACGGGCATTCTCGGCGGGCTGATCTTTGCCGAGGTCGCACTGGGGGAGAACCCCGTGCCGATGATTGTGGTTTACGCGGTTGCGGCGGTGGTTCGTCTGACCGCGCGGATGCTGATGGAGTCCCCCGTGACGGCGGTTACCCTGCCCGAGGCGTTGCGGCAGTTGCTGAACCCCGCGCCCGACGTGCGGACAGGCTCTCCCGTGCGACCCGACCGAAAATGGAGCGCGGCACTCGGTGAACAGCTTCGCGCCACCTTTTCCGACAGTCTCGCTCTGCGGAGCGCGACTGCGGCGGTGGGCATGCTGACGGTTTCGATGGCGCGGGTCATCTCGGGCGGTTTCCGCTTCTACGATTGGTTTGCAATGGCGCTTTCGGTCATTGTCGCGCCTGCGGCGGTGATCCTGTTTGCCAACGCGTTGGAGGGCAGGCGCGACCGCTATCTGCTCTATCCGATTTCGGTCGGTTTCGTGATGGTGGCGTTGGTCTGGTCGGCGGACTTTGCCGAGATTGCGGGCGTTCCGGTTTCGCTTTTGCTTGCTCTGTTGCTCAGCCTTGCGGTTGCAAGCTTTGCGGGGGTCTGGTACGGCGCTGCGGCGGGTGTGGTGTGCGGCGTTGCCTGCCGCCCCGTGCTGATTCCCGCGTTCCTGATTGCCGCGCTGATCTGCGGCGGTCTGCGCGGGCGCGGGAAGGGGACGGTCGGAATCCCGCTTGCCTGCCTCGGCGCGCTCGGGTGGTCGGTCTACATCCTCGGCGCGGCGGAGGCTGTCATGCTGTTGCCCGCTTACCTCGCGGTGGGAACGGTGATGACGCTTGCGGTCAGCCTTGCGGATCGGCATGCCGCGGAAGAGATTCCGTCCGACGGCGGGGCGGATTCGGTCACCCTGCGGCAGGCGCGCGACCGCCACGAGGATAGCAACGAGCGCTTCCGCGATCTTTCGGACGCGTTTTCGGGGCTTTCGGAGATGTTCTACAATCTCAGCGACCGCCTGCGCCGCCCCGGCACGTTGGATCTGCGCCGCATTTGCGATTCCTCGTTTGACGCGGTCTGTTCCGACTGTCCGAACAAGACGGTTTGTTGGGGTCTGGAATACTCCGAGACCCTTGCGGTGATGAGCGCGCTGATTGCCCAGTTGCACACCAAGGGGCGCGTGGACGGCGAGCTAGTACCCGAGCATCTGCGGCATCGTTGCCAATCCATGGATCTGATTCTTCGGCAGATCAACGCGGGCTGTGCGCGGCTGACCGGAGAACTGCTCCGGAGCAGTCGGACCGAGGTATTGGCGATGGACTACGAAGCGGCGGCGAATCTGATTAACGACGCGTTGGCGGAGGACGGCGGCGAATACCGCTCAGATCCCGATCTCGAGAACCGCGTGAGCGTTTATCTGCGCGACGCGGGCATCGGGTTCGGGAGCGTGACGGTTTACGGCAAGCGGCGCAGGCAGATTTTTGTGCGCGGAGTTGATACCGAGCGGTCGAAGGTGACCCTTGACACGTTGTGCGGGGATCTGGGCGAGATGTGCGGTCTTGCGCTCGGGAAGCCGACGTTTGAAGTGGAGGACGGAACTTCTTCGATGCTGCTTCAGGCACAGCGGTGTCTGTCGGTGGCGGGGGCGCAGTACAATCTTGCGGGCGAGGATGTCAGCGGGGACACGGTGAATCTTTTCGCAAACCGCAAGGACTATTTCTACGCGCTGATTAACGATGGGATGGGCGCGGGCAAGGAGGCGGCTCTGACCTCCGGTTTATGCTCGGTCTTTCTGGAGAAGATGCTTCGCGCGGGCAACCGTGCGGCAACGGCGTTGCGGATGCTGAACAATCTGATTCTTTCCCGCTGTCCCGACAGCGAGCGGGAGTGTTCCTCAACGGTGGATCTGATGGAGTTGGATCTGATTACGGGCAAGGCTTCGTTCATCAAGAGCGGTGCTGCGCCGAGTTTCATTGTACGGGACGGTACGGTTCGCCGTCTGCAGGCGGGCAGTGCTCCGATCGGGATTATCCGCAAGTTGGATGCGCAGGCTGTGGAATTCGATCTGCGTGCGGGGGACACGGTTGTCATGGTGAGCGACGGGATTCTTCAGGACGATCCCGAGTGCGAATGGCTGACCTCCTATCTGACCTCCTGCGGCACGCGCGAGCCTGAGGGCATTGTTTACGACATTTGCAGTCACGCGGCGGGCTTCCCCTCCCACGACGACTGCTCCGCTCTCGCTTTGCGGATTGGTGTGGCAGAGTGAGGGGAGGAAGACCTTGGGACTCTGTCCCAAGCCCTGCTTAGGGGACTTCTTAAGGAGAAGTCCCCTAAGAACCTTCAAGACCTTAACCCACTTGGATTTAGGTCTTTATTTTTACGTTGTACAGATTTTGGTGTAGCCGTTTGCCGTGCTACTATTTCCGGCTGCTCCCGCACCCAATCCCGTCGAGCGGGATTGGGACGGCTTACGCCTTGCTCCCGCTACCGGATAGAAATGGTAGGGATGTTACATTTGAATGGAACGGAACGACACGCGGGTCGTTCCCTACGGATTACGACCCTAAAAAGA
>CAVGEJ010000075.1:0-12184 GCA_963628215.1 Eubacterium sp. CAG:180 | reverse complement strand
ATGTTTTATATCCTTTGGGATGGAGGGAAATTCGTATTACCGGAGATCTGTTGGTTAAGCTATTTCCTCGTCGCGAAAATCAAAGAGGTCGTTTTTCGGATCGACCTTTTGATGAAAAGATCATTGAGGGATATATTGATGGGCATAATATTGATTTTGTTAAGGATAAAGTTGCTTTTGACTTGGAATGGAACAGCAAAGACCAAACTTTTGATCGGGATTTGTTAGCAATGAGAACTTATTTTGATTGTGGTTTGATTGAGGTAGGGATCATTGTAACAAGATCAAAAGAATTAAATGATGTATTTAAAACAATATCAGACAATCAAGGAAAATCTCTTATTTCTAAATATGGGGCAAGTACAACATGGCTTGGGAAACTTGAATATCGACTGAAATCGAGAAGAAATGGCGGGTGTCCGATTTTGGCTATCGGAATCAGAAAATCTTGTGTGGAGGGAATTTGAAAATGCCTGAAGCAATTCTAGAATCCACAATAAAAGAGTTTCGTGCTTTTACCGAGGGAAAAAAGTATAAAACTATATATGCTGATCCACCGTGGCAATTTCAAAATCGAACCGGAAAAGTTGCTCCCGAAAACAAAAGATTGAATCGCTATTGCACAATGAAACTCAATGATATTATGAGTTTGCCCGTATCGGATGTTGCTGAAGAAAAAGCACATTTGTATTTATGGGTTCCTAATGCGTTGCTTCCAGATGGCTTGGCGGTGATGAAAGCATGGGGATTTGAATATAAAACAAATATTGTATGGGAAAAGATCCGTAGAGATGGTATGCCAGATGGAAGAGGTGTCGGATTCTATTTTAGAAATGTCACCGAACTTCTTTTGTTTGGTATAAAAGGGGATAAGAACCGAACCTTAGAAGCCGGGAGAAAACAAGTAAATTTGATTCGAGCAATGAAACGTGAGCATTCAAGAAAGCCGGATGAATTTATTCCTTTGATTGAAAGTTGTTCATCAGCCCCTTATTTGGAAATGTTTGCGCGAGGAGATCGGGAAGGTTGGGATATGTGGGGGAATCAGGCAACCGATGAATATGAGCCTACATGGAATACATATGCAAATCATACGGTAGCTTTACACCAACCTAACAGCAGTAATTAAGTTAAAGTGAGGTAAGAAACAATGTCCGGACACAGCAAATGGGCTAACATCAAGCACAAGAAAGAAAAGACCGACGCCGCAAGAGGCAAGGTCTTTACCAAGATCGGCAAGGAAATTACCATTGCCGTCAAGGAGGGCGGCGGAGATCCCGCGTCGAACTCCAAGTTGCGCGACCTGATCCAGAAGGCGAAGGCGAACAACGTTCCGAACGATAACATTGAACGTTGCATCAAGAAGGCGCTCGGTTCTACGGGCGAGACCTACGAGGAAGTCTCCTACGAAGGCTACGGTCCTGCGGGCATCGCGGTTCTGGTCACGGCGACCACCGACAACCGCAACCGCACGGCGGGCAATGTGCGCGCGTACTTCTCCAAGTACCACGGCAACATGGGGCAGACGGGTTGCGTCGGCTACCTCTTCACCGACGTCGGCGAGATCGTTGTGGACAACGAGGACGGCGACGTGGACGAGGACAAGCTGATGGAAACCGCGCTCGAGGCGGGCGCAACCGACTTCAAGTCCGACGGAGAGGTGTTCGTCATCACCACCGAGCCGGACGACGTGTACGCCATTCAGGAGGATCTTGCAAAGGCAGGGTATGAGATCCTGTCGGCGGAAAAGACCAAGCGCGCCTCCATGGGTGTGACGCTCGAGAACGAGGACGACATCAAGTTCATGAACCTCCTGATCGAAAAACTCGAAGAGGACGACGACGTGATGGACGTTTACCACAACTGGGAGAACTGCGACGACTGATACCGTATGGAACTGACAGCCATCCTCTGCGGACTGACCGGCTTGGGTGTATTTCTGTCGGTGCTTCTGAAACCGGAGTTTACGATCGGTAAACTCCGGTTTGGCACGTATTGGGTCATTTCGTTGGCGGGCGCGCTTCTGCTTGTCCCGCTGTGCGGAATTCCGCTCTCCTACATCGGGCGGGAACTGACAGCCGATTCATCGGTCAACCCCATCAAAATTCTGTTGCTGTTCTTCAGCATGACCTTCCTGTCCGTGTATCTGGACGAGGTGGGCTTTTTCCGTTATCTCGCCTCGGCGGCGCTTCGCAGGGCGGGCGGAAGCCAGACCGCGCTGTTTTTTGCGCTTTATTTCACCGTTGCGGTGCTGACGGTCTTTACCTCCAACGACATCGTGATTCTGACCTTCACGCCTTTCATCTGCTTTTTTGCGCGGCGGGCGAAGATCGACCCGCTTCCGTATCTGATTGCCGAATTTGTGGCGGCGAACACGTGGAGTCTGCTGTTCGTCATCGGCAACCCGACCAACATTTACCTTGCCACGGCGGCGGGGATCGGGTTTGTCCCGTACCTTGCGGTTATGGCGCTGCCGACCTGCATGGCGGGGGTCACTTCGCTTTGCGTTCTGTGGTTTCTGTTCCGCCGGAAGTTGCGGAAGCCGATGGGGGGCGGGGAGACGGAGGCGGAAACGATCGCTGATCCGCACGAACTGGAACTCGGCGTGTTCCATCTTGCGGGCGCGACGTTGCTTCTGGCGCTCAGTTCCTATCTGCATCTGGAAATGGTCTGGGCGGCGCTCGGTTTTGCGCTGTCGCTGGCGGTTCTGACCGTTCTGCTGTTCCTGCACCGCCATGCAAGACCGACGGTTCTTTTCTCGGCGGTCAGACGTCTGCCGTTTGAACTGATCCCGTTTGTCCTGTCGATGTTCGTATTGGTGCTCGGCATGAACTATTCGGGGCTGACCGAGCGCCTTGCGGCGGTGCTTGTGACCGACCGCCCGATTCTCAGCGTTGGGGTCTCTTCTTTCTTTGCGGCAAATCTCATCAACAATATTCCCATGAGCGTGCTGTTCAGTTCGGTACTGGAGACCGTGACCGACCCGGAGGTTTACCGGCAAGGCGTTTTTGCGGCGGTGGTCGGTTCGAATATCGGCGCGTATCTGACCCCGGTCGGCGCGTTGGCGGGCATCATGTGGTCGTCGATTCTGCGGCGCTTCGGCATTCGGTTTTCCTTCCGCAGATTCCTGCTTTACGGAGCGGCAGTCGCGATTCCAACGCTTTTTGCGGCGCTTGCAGGACTGCGGATCGTGCTCGGATGATGTTCTTGACATTTTCTCCGCGATGTGGTATAATAATATGAATCGGATTCTTTGCGGAAAGGCGGTGTGAAACCGAGCGATGGAGTTTTTTGATATCCGCGACCTGTTTCGGATCGATAAACGCCGCAGGCTTCGTCTGGGGCTTTGGCTGATTGCGGTGATCGCGCTGACGCTCTGGCTGTTCTATCAGAACTATCGTGATGCGGAACAGTCGGTGTACTATGCCAGCATGATTGCTTCGTTGATTCTCTTTGCGGCGGAACTTGTATGGATTTTCCTGTGCTCCGACCGCAGGATTACGCCGCTGATCCTCTTTCTGGCAGCGTTCTATCTGGTGCGCAACAGCCAGTTTTTGCTGATGCTGTTCGGCGTGTCGTTTGACGTGCACCATCTGGTGATGATGAAGGCGGAACTGAAAAGCGCGATTGTTCTGACCTCGGTCGGAAATATCTGGGCGGGCTTTGCGGGCATCGTTGCAACCGTTCCGCAGGCGGAACTGCCGCGGGCAGGCACGACGGAGCAGGACTGCGCCGACAGCCGACGGCTGTTCGTTTTCCTCTGCGTTGGCGGGCTTCTTTCGGGCGCGGTTGCGTATACGTTGGCGATTCTTCGCTTTTCGCAGTTCCTGTCCGGCGGCATGGCGGCGGTTGACGCGCTGAGCGGTCGGTTGCCCGCGATTCTTCCGTGGGGCGAGGCGCTGTTTGTGCCGTTCGGCATGGCGGCGGTCGCGTTTTACGGAAAGGAACGTTTCGGCGCTGTGGCAATCGGCGCGCTGACGGGGTATTTCCTGCTCGCGCTCTTTTGCGGTAATCTGCCGCTTGGCGCGGCGGGGTTGTTCGTTACGGTATTTCTGATCTGCCTGCTGTCGCAGACTCCGGGCAACCGCGCGCGAACCCATGTGGCGTTGGCGGCAACCGGGGTGCTGCTGTTGCTTCTTTCCCTGCTTGCAACGATTCTGCGGAATCTGATGGGGGGAGAGTCGTTTTCCCTGCAGAGCATTGCGGTGAACGCTTTTTCTGGCATCGGCTACGGTTGCTTCGCGCTGCTTGCCGCATTGCGGATTGTTCCGGGCACGGAGTCGTTCCGATTCGGTCTTTCCTATGCGGAAAATCTGCTCGGCGGCATTCTGCCGCCCGAACTTGACCCGAGCGGGACGCTGGAGCGCCTGACCGCCGACACGCGGATTTACGAGACATGGGAGGCGCGCTATTTCAGCGAGGTGACCGCCAAGGTCGGCTTTTCTCCCGACGCGGAAGCGTATCTCAATTTCGGGCGGTTCGGTTTTCTGGCGATTTTTGTGATCTGTACGCTGATTGCCTTTTTCCTGAACCGATACCGCCGATACGGGCGGGACAGCCGCTTTCCGAAGTATGCGGCGTGTGTGCTCCTGTATGCCTGTCTGATAATCCCGACAGGGGACAGCTCCGCAGTCCTGCGGATGTTCCTCTGGGGCGTGCTTCTGATGGCGCTTGCGATCCGCGCATGCAGGAAGCGGAACTAAATAAAAAAGGGATTCCTCGGAGGGAATCCTTTTTTTATTGCTTTTTCCCGCGCGCGGCGGGGGATTTGCCGCGGATGCTGATGAAACGGCGGTAGAATGCGGAATAGTCGTGAAAACCGACCCGTAACGCCACTTCTTCCGCAGGCACACCCTCCTGCAACCATTCTGCGGCAAGCGCCATGCGCTTGGTGTTGACGTAATGCAGAATCGACATTCCCGTATGCTCGCGGAAGAGACGGCAGAGGTGGTATTTGCCGATGAAATGGAGCGCCGCGAGACGGTCGAGCGAGAGATCCTCGGTCAGATGGCGGTTGATATAGTCGATGAGGGCGGAAACGGTTTCGTTTCCGCTTGCGTTTTCCCGATCCGGACCTTGCAAAAACAGCGCGGTTACCGCCTGCGTAACGGCGGTTTGCAACAGCGTTTCCCGCAAGTCGGGGAGGGCGTTCCGCCCGAGACGATCCAACAGCGAAAAGGACTGCCGCAGCAGGGGGATGACCGATTCGGACGAGGAATAGATTCCCCTGACCGAATCCTCCCGCGCGGAAAGAATCGGCAGGTCTGCCGCCGCGCCGATGATGAAGTCGCGCCCGAAATTGACCACATACCGCTCATACAGCGCTTCCGATTCGGGGTGCACGTAGTGATATTCGCTCGGACGGGTGAAAAGAACGGTTCCGTCCCGCAGCGGGTAGCGTGTTCCCTCCACAATGAAATCCCCGCGCCCGTGCAGGACAAACAGCAATTCGTATTCCGTATGGCAGTGCCGCTCAAAGCTTGCGGCGTCCGGATGTTCCGCGCGGGAGTGAGAATAAGTATAAATAGCCATGGAAGCCTCCTGAATTTTTCCTGTCAGCTGTTATCAGTATAGCATAAAAGAGCAAGATTTGCAATGTTTTTTGCAAATTTGACAATGGAAAAATTTTCGAAAGCGCGGTATAATGGAGTCGAAATACCACATGGAGGTGAAAGCGATATGAAATTGGGCGTGAATCTGTACTCCGTTCGGAATTTTCTGAAGAACGAAACGGATGTCCGCGAGACCTTCCGCAAAATCCGCGATATCGGCTACGAGGTTGTCCAACTTTCGGGCGCAGCGCCGATGGCGGCGGAAACGGTTCGCGCGATCTCGGCGGAATCGGGACTTCCGATTGTCTGTACGCATTCGCCGCTTGACCGCATCCTGCACGATACCGACGCGCTGATCCGCGACCACGATACCTACGGTTGTCCCGTCATCGGGCTTGGCGCACTGCCGAAGGAGTTGCGCACGAAAGAGGCGGATCTGCGCGAATGGCTCGCGGCAATGCGAGAGCCCGTTGCGAAAATCCGCGCGGCGGGGCTGTCGTTTGCCTACCACAACCACGATTTTGAATTCCTGCCGCTGACCGACACCGGCAACCGCATCTATGACATTCTGCTTGCGGAATGCCCCGATTGGGAACTGATTCCCGATACCTATTGGATTGCCTTTGCGGGCGGGGATGTTGCGCAAACGCTGGAGCGCATCGGCGCGGGGCGGATGACCAACGTTCATTTTAAGGACATGGCGCGCGACGAAAAGAAGAGCATCTGCAGCTGCGGCGCGGGGGTGTTGGACTTTGCCTCTTATCTGCCGCTTTGCAGGTCACTCGGCACGGAAAACATTCTGGTCGAGCAGGACAATGCAAACGATGCGGACGACCCGTTCGGAGAACTGGAAAACAGCTTCCGCTGTCTGCGGAGCATGATAGATTAAGGAGGAAAACATGGCAGAATTTTTGATTTCCGCATTTGCGGACGAAACCTCAACCGACCCCGACCACCAGATTGAAGCACTGAAGAGAAACCGCCTGCGCCTGATTGAGCCGCGCAACATCGGCGGCGGAATCGTGGATCGCACCGACGCGGAACTGGACGCATTTGCGGATAAACTGGATCGCGCGGGCATCGGCATTTCGGCGCTCGGATCACCGATCGGAAAGTTCGCAATCGACAAGGATTTTGACGGGTATCTGACCGTATTTCGCCGCGCACTGGAGGTCTGCCGCAGGCTCGGCACGGACCGCATGCGGATGTTCAGCTTTTTTGTGCCGCAGGATCGCCTGAAGGAGTGCCGCGCGGAGGTTCTGCGCCGTCTCTCGGTGATGTTGGAGGAAGCGGATCGCGCGGGCGTGACGCTCTGCCACGAAAACGAATCGAAGATTTACGGGCAGAACCCCGAGGAAGTGGCGGATCTGTTGCACTCGCTCCCGGGGCTGTACGGAGTCTTTGACGCGGCAAACTATGTGATGAATGACGCAGATCCGTTGGCGGGAATCGAAGCAACGCTGATCCGCCCCGCATACCTGCACATGAAGGACGCGATCGGGGCGGAGAAGGCGATCGTTCCCGTGGGAATGGGAGACGGTCACTATGAGGAAGTTCTGCGCCGCGTGGATCGCGCAATGGACGGGCTTGTTACCCTCACGGTCGAACCGCATCTGCACATTTTTGAAGTCTACCAAAGAATCGACAGCCACAAGCTGAAAACGGGAATCGAGTTTGACAATTCGGACGACGCGTTTGACTGCGCGGTCGCGGCGGTAAAGAAGATGCTGACGGGACTTGGCTACCGGGAAGGAGAGGATCTGGTATGGAGAAAGTAAGATTCGGAATCATCGGCGTGGGCAACATGGGATCGTCACACGCCAAAAAGCTGTTGGAAGGCAAGGTGGAAAACGGCGTTCTGACGGCGGTCTGCGACCTGAAGCCGGAACGCATGGAGGCAATCCGCGCGCTGGACGGCGGGGCGGATCTTGCAACCTACACGGACTATCACGACTTGCTTGCGGGCGGCAAGGTGGACGCGGTGATTGTTGCCGTACCGCACTATTTCCACCCGCGCATTTCGATGGACGCGCTCGCGGCGGGACTGAACGTTATTTGCGAGAAGCCCGAGGGCGTGTACACCAAGCAGGTGAAGGAGTTGAACGAGGCGGCAAGCCGCTCGGAAAAGCTGTTTACGGTGATGTTCAATCAGCGCACCAACTGCGTTTACCGCAAAATGCGCGAGATGATTGCGGGCGGAGAACTGGGAGAGATCAAGCGGGTCAACTGGATTATCACAACCTGGTACCGTTCCCAAAGCTACTACGATTCGGGCGACTGGCGCGCAACATGGCGCGGCGAGGGCGGCGGCGTGCTGTTCAACCAGTGCCCGCACCAGTTGGATCTGCTGCAGTGGGTCACCGGCATGATGCCCGCGCGCATCCGTTCCTTCTGCCACTTCGGAAAGTGGCACGACATTGAGGTGGAGGACGACGTAACCTCCTATCTGGAGTACCCGAACGGCGCAACGGGCGTGTTCATCACCTCCACCGGCGACACGCCCGGAACAAACCGCTTTGAGATTCTGGGCGATAAGGGAAAACTGGTCTGCGAGCATGACCGCCTGACCTTTACCAAACTGGCGATGCCGGAGCGCGAATTCAACGCGACCTACCGGGGCGGTTTCGGCGAACCGGAGCGGGAGGAAATCACGGTGGAAACCGACGGGCAGAACCCGCAGCACGTGGGAATTCTGAACAACTTTGCAAACGCGATTCTCGGGTTGAAACCGTTGTTTGTCGACGGTCGCGAGGGCATTCACGGCGTGGAACTGATGGACGCGATGCTCCTTTCCACATGGAAGGATCGCACGGTCACCCTGCCGATCGACGATGACGAATATTGGGACGAACTGCAGAAGCACATTGCGGTCAGCCGTCTCAAAACCGCCTCGGATGTCGTGCTGAACACCGAGGGAACTTATACCTCAAAATGACGGGGGAGAAGTCCTTCCGCGCCGCCGTGGTCGGTTGCGGGGCAATCGCGCCGAACCATGTGCGGGGAATTCAGGAAGCGGGGCAGACCCTCGCGGCGCTTTGCGACGCCGACGCGGAACGCGCCCGGAAGCTGTGCGCAAAATTCGGACTGTCCGTTCCGGTTTATACCGACCTTGAGGAACTGCTCGACCGCGAGCGCCCCGACGTCCTGCACATCTGCACGCCGCATTATCTGCACGCGCCGATGTGCTGCGCGGCGCTTCGGCGCGGGATCAACGTCTTGTGCGAGAAACCGCTCGGCATCAGCGAAGCGGATCTGCGCGCCATTGAAGCGGCGGAGGCGGAAAGCGCGGCAATGCTCGGCGTTTGCCTGCAAAACCGCTACGAGCCGAATTTCCTCCGCCTGAAGGCGATCGCCGAAGAAGAGGGGATTGCGGCGGCGTTCGGCGTGGTCGCATGGCGGCGCGACGCGGATTACTATGCCTCGGGCGCATGGCGCGGCAAATGGGCAACCGAGGGCGGCGGGGTGATGATCAACCAGGCGCTCCACACCCTTGATTTGTTGCAGTGGCTTTGCGGAATGCCGCAAACGGTCACGGCGCATCTGTCCGATGACCATCTGCAGGGCGTGATCGAGGTCGAGGACACCGCAACGGCGCATTTCCGCCTGTCGGACGGCAGAGCCTTTCAGCTGTTCGCCACGACTGCCTGTACCTCGGATTTTCCCGCGCAACTTCAGGTTATGACCCGCGCGGGGCATCGGTATTTTGCCGACAATACGTCGCTTTGCCGCGACGGAGAGCCGCTTCCCGGGGAGAAGTCCGCAACGCTCGGAAAAACGGTCTGGGGGAGCGGGCATTGCCGCCTGATCGCCGATTTCTATCGGCATCTTTCAGAGGGTTCGCGCTTCCCGTTGGGAGCGCACGAGGGCGCGCGGGTCATCCGCCTGATCCTCGGAATGTACGAATCGGCAAAACGGGGGACTGCGATCCCCGTGACGGAGGAAACACGATGAAAGAATTTTTCGGAGACGGTCTGCTGCTCTCTTCAGAGGCGGCAGAGCGCCTGTATGCGACGGTGCGGGATCTGCCGATCATCGACTATCACTGCCACCTGAACGAATACGAAATCCGGGACGACATCGGCTTTGCGAATCTCGGCGCGCTCTGGCTCGGCGGCGACCATTACAAATGGCGCGCCATGCGACTGTGCGGCGTGGACGAGCATTTCATCACGGGCGATGCGACCGATTATGAAAAATACCGCAAATATGCGGAAATCTTCCCGCGCCTGTGCGGCAGTCCGCTCTACTATTGGACTCAACTGGAGTTGAAGGAACTGTTCGGCATTACCAAGCCGCTCTCGGACGGGACGGCGGAGGAAATCTGGGGCGCGGCGAACGAACAACTGCAGAATCTGCGCGTGTCCGACATCCTGCGCCGTTTCCGCGTGGAGTATATCGCAACCACCAATGACCCGACCGACAAACTGGACGCGCACGGCATCTGCGGCGGCACAAGGGTTGCGCCCACCTTCCGCCCCGATCGGATACTGACCTGCGAGCGCGCGCCGCTGGACGATCTGCGGCGGTCTGCGGGCATGGAACGCATGGCGACCTTGGACGATATGAAGGCGGCGTTGGTCAACCGTCTGGATTGGTTCTGCGCGCACGGGTGCGTCATCTCCGATCACGGGATGGACTTCCTGCCTGTGGCGGACTGCGGAGAGGGCTATGCCGGGGCGGTACTGGACAAGCTGACGGGGAATCCCGTCGGGAATCCGACCCCCGCCGAGCGCGAGGCGCTTGCTTCGCATCTGCTGTACTTCCTGGCGGGAGAATACCGGAAGCGCGGCATGGTGATGCAGTTGCATTTCGGAACTTACCGCAACGTCAACAGCGGAATGTTCGGAAAGATCGGGCGCGACGCGGGCTTTGACATCATGCGCGGGCACGTGGACGCCGACCGTCTGGCAGTCTTTCTCGATACGTTGGACGTGCGCGGAAGCCTGCCGAAAACCGTGCTGTATTCGCTGAACCCGACCGCAGTCCCCGCTGTTGCAACCCTTTCGGGGGCGTTCCGTAATGTGCGCGTGGGCGCGGCGTGGTGGTTCAACGATACCGTTGCGGGCATCCGCCAACAGCTGTCGACCGTCGCGGAATATACCGCGCTCGGAATGCATCTCGGAATGCTGACCGACAGCCGCTCGTTTGCAAGCTACCCGCGCTTTGACTTCTTCCGCCGCATTCTCTGCGATACGGTCGGGGCATATGTCGAGCGCGGCGAATACGACCCTCGCGCGGCGGAAGCGTTGGTGACCGATGTCTGCTACCGCAACGTCAAAGAATTTCTCGGAATCGGAGGGGAAAACCGATGAAAATGACATTCCGTTGGTACGGCGAGGGGGACAGCATCCCGCTCTCCTATATCCGCCAGATTCCCGGCATGACGGGCGTTGTGACCGCGGTTTACGACGTGCCGGTCGGCGAGGTCTGGGAGCGCGAAAAGATCGCGCGCCTGAAGGCGTTGTGCGACGGCGCGGGACTGGAGATGGAGGTCATCGAAAGCGTTCCCGTGCATGAGGATATCAAACTCGGGAGACCCACGCGCGACCGCCTGATTGAAAACTACGCCCAAACCATCCGCAACCTCGGAACATTCGGGGTGAAGTGCGTTTGCTATAACTTCATGCCCGTGTTCGATTGGCTTCGGACGAATCTGCACACCCCCGCGCCGGACGGTTCGAATTCGCTTTCTTACCGCCACGCGGAGTTGACTGCGCTCGACCCGCACGACCTGCATCTGCCCGGGTGGGACGAAAGCTATACCCCCGAGGAACTGCGCGGGTTGCTCGCGGCTTACGCGGGCATGACGCATGAGAAGCTGTTTGATAATCTGGTCTACTTCCTGCGCGGCATCATGCCTGCCTGCCGCGAGGCGGGTATCAATATGGCAATCCACCCCGATGACCCGCCGTGGGATATGTTCGGGCTTCCGCGTATCATCACGGGGCGGGAAAGCTATCTGCGCCTGTTTGAGGCTGTCCCGCAAAAGGAGAACGGCATCACGTTCTGCACGGGTTCTCTCGGCGCAGGGCGGGAAAACGACCTGCCGTCGCTCGCAAGGGAATTTGCAAGCCGTATCTACTTCGCACATCTGCGCACACTTCGCTTGGAGGGGGAGCGGGACTTCTGCGAGTGCGGACACCAGACCGCCGCAGGCAGTTTCGATATGCTTGCAATCGTGGAAGCACTGGTAGAGAGCGGCTTTGACGGCTACGTCCGCCCCGACCACGGCAGAAATATCTGGGGCGAGGACGGCAAACCCGGCTACGGTCTCTATGACCGCGCCCTCGGCGCATGCTACCTGACGGGTCTGTTCGAAGCGGTGGAGAAGAGCAGAAAGCGGTAATGCGGATCGATTTTTGACGGGCGCGGATTTACACAACATCATCAAACACCTTTGCACTCTGCAGGGGCGCAATCCGAAGGGAGCGCCCCGCAAATCAACCCGCCTGCCGTCCACCAACTAAATTTCTACCATTTCTATCCGGTAGCGGGAGCAGCCGGAATTCGTAGCACGGCAAACGGCTACATCCAAAATTTGTACAATGTAAAGATAGAATCAATAACCCAATTGCAGCGAAGGTCTTGAAGGTTCTTAGGGGACTTCTCCTTAAGAAGTCCCCTAAGCAGGG
>CAVGEJ010000074.1:0-12195 GCA_963628215.1 Eubacterium sp. CAG:180 | reverse complement strand
TGAAGGTCTTGAAGGTTCTTAGGGGACTTCTCCTTAAGAAGTCCCCTAAGCAGGGTTCGGGGCAGAGCCCCGAGGTCTTAAAAAACATGAAACGATTTACAAAAAACGATAGCGGGTTCACCTGCGCGCATTGCGGGCGGGAGGTGGAAGCACTGGGATATACATCCCGGAATCATTGCCCGTTCTGCCTGTGGTCGCTCCACGTAGACGTGAACCCGGGGGACAGGGCGAACGCGTGCGGCGGACAGATGGAACCGATACGGGTCGAGCCGGACGCAAGAAAAGGGTATATCATCGTCCATCGGTGCACAAAATGCGGGGAGATCAAACGAAACCGCGCGGCGCATGAGGCGAAGAACCAACCCGATGATATCAGACTGCTGATCCGCCTGACGGCGGGAAAGTCATAAACACAGAGAAATGAGAAATAAGGAGGGAGTACCGTGACCTATCTGTTTTTGGCAAACGGCTTTGAAGAGATCGAGGCGCTGTGCCCGCTTGACCTGTTGCGGCGCGCGGGCGTGCAGGTAACAACGGTCGGCGTTGGCGGCGGAGAGTGGATAACGGGCGCGCACGGAATCGAGATCCGACCCGATATCCCCGATACCATGTACCGCGACGCGAAGCCCGAAATGGTCATCCTTCCCGGCGGAATGCCCGGGGCGAAGAACCTTGACGAGTCGGCAACGGTCAAACAGGCGCTGCGCGCGGCGGAGCGTAACGAAGGCTATCTCGCCGCAATCTGCGCCGCGCCGATGGTTCTCGGTCACGGCGGCTATCTGCGCGGGAAAACGGCGGTCTGCTTCCCCGGATTCGAGGGAGAACTGATGGGCGCAACGGTCGGAAATACGCGCGTTGCACGGGACGGCAGAGTGGTAACCGCCATCGGCATGGGTGCGGCGTTGGAGTTCGGACTGGAACTGGTTGCCTGCCTCTGCGGCGAGGAAAAAGCGCGGGAACTCGCCGGGACGGTGCTTGCAAAGTAAGGATTACGATGGAAGAAACGGTCAGCAAGAAAAAACTGCGGGATGCCTGCCGCTATGCGCGCGCCAAACTGCCGCCCGAAGAGAAAAAGGCGCGGGATGAGGCAATCTGCTCGCTGATTGCGCAGTCCCCGGAGTTCCGACGGGCAAAAAAGGTGTTCCTGTACGTCCCGATGGCGGGGGAGATCGACCTGATCCCGTTGGCAAAGCGCTGTCGGCGGGAGGGCAAGACCATCGCGTTTCCCGTGACCGAAGTCGGGAGCGACCGCCTGACCTTCCGCACTCTGCGGCAGGGGGATAAACTGGCGGCGGGGGCTTACGGAATCCCAGAGCCGCCCGCCGACGCGCCGATCTGCATGGCGGATCGGCACACGCTCTGCATCCTCCCCGGGCTGTGCTACGACAGAAGCGGCAACCGACTGGGGCAGGGGAAAGGGTGCTACGACCGCTTCCTCGCTTCCTTTGCGGGGACTGCAATGGGCGTGGTCTGGGAGGAACTGCTGTTTGAGACGATTCCGACCGAGGCGCACGACCTGCCGGTCAAGGTGTTGGTCACCGAGCGGGAAATCCTGCGCCTTGGAGAAAAGGAGCGGAAATTCGGCGTGCCCGCGCCGCTTGTGCGGGGGGTCAAACGCGCGGGACGGAAACTCAAAGCGACCTCCGACCGCCTGCATATCACCGAATACGCGCAAAAGGGCGTGAAGCAGGTAAAGGACACGGCGGTGGGACTCTGGCGGCGCTTCTTCCGCAAGGGAGACGCGGACGACGCGGCAAAAGCCGCGCCTGCGGCAGAGCCGAAGCCCAAAACGGGATGGCGCGCGGTGGCAAGACCGATTCCGCCGATTCTGGTGGCGGTGACCTTTTTGTTGGTGCGCCTGTCGCGTATCGCGCAGGACAACCTTTCGCGGCGGGGGAGCGAATACATCGGGGTGATCCTGTTGCAGGTGTTGATTTTCCTGATTCCCGCAGTGGTGTATATCCGGTTACGGGACGAAAAATTCCCCGACCGTATCCGATTCAAAAAACTGCAGCCGAAACACGCGTGGTTTCTCGTCTGCATGTTGGCCATGATGGTAACGGGAAGCCTGCTCATCAGCATTTTGACGGGCGGAATCTCGTCGCTGACGGGCAATTTCACGTTGTACAACACGTTCTTGGCGCGGTCGGGCGGGAGCGCGTGGGAGACCGTCTACCTCCTGCTTGCGTTCGGCATGCTTCCCGCATTCTGCGAGGAATTGGTTTATCGCTCCATTCTGTGCGCGGAATACGAGCGGGTCAGCACGGGGACGGCGATCTTTGTCAGCACGCTGTTCTTTGCCATGTTGCATTTTTCGTTCCGTCTGTTTCCGGTTTACCTGTGGCTCGGCTTCCTGTTGGCGGGGGCGATGTATGCCACGCGGTCGGTACTGACGCCGATGCTGTTGCACCTGATTTACAATCTGTTCTGTTTGTTCGGGCAACCGTATCTTTCGGCGTTCTATGTGAACGCGGGGAGCGGGGAACTGTTTATCTTTTGCCTGATGGTTCTGCTCCTGCTCTTCTCGGCATTTGCGGCGGGCGAGGCGCGGAAGATTTTCCACCGCTACGCAAGGCGCGAGGATTCCAAGTTGGACAAGATTCCGTCGCTGAAAGAGACGGCAAAGCTGACCGCCATGTCGCTTGCCACTCCCGCCGCCGCGCTCTGCCTGATTCTGTGGATTGTGTTTTCGTAAGAGGGAAAGCGAGCATGCGCGCTTTGTAAAGCGGTGATCCGCCCTCATCCGCCGCCTTCGGCGTCACCTTCCCCCTTGAAGGGGAAGGCTATTGTGCAGACTTCTTTCTTTATCAATTGATGCTTTCGTGTATCGTCATTTATAGCACAACTTATATTATTTGCAGAACGTTTGGAAGCCTTCCCCTTCAAGGGGGAAGGTGACGCCGAAGGCGGCGGATGAGGGCGGACAGTCAACAAAGATCTATTTCCCTCAATTTTGCAAAGCCTCCGAAAGCCTTCCCTTTGAGAGAAGGGGGACGGTGAAGGGAATGGGTGAGGGCGAATGCCCTTCCGGTCGGTACATATCGGGCAAAGCCCGAGGTCTTATTATTTATTCAGAGAGGTAATTACCATGAACAACCCGAAAATCAAGATTACTGTAAAGAACTTCGGCGAGATCACTGCCGAGTTATACCCCGACAAAGCGCCCAAGACAGTGGCGAATTTCCTGTCGCTTGTTGACAGCGGCTTCTACAGCGGGACGGTCTTTCACCGCGTGATTCCCGGCTTCATGATTCAGGGCGGCGGCTACGGTGAGGATTTTGCCGAAAAGGACGCGGGCGCGATCTACGGCGAATTCGCTGCAAACGGCTTTGGCGCAAACGATTTGCACCATGCACCGGGCGTGCTTTCCATGGCGCGCACTTCAGATCCAAACTCCGCTTCCTCCCAGTTCTTTGTGATGCACGGCGACGCAAAATATCTGGACGGTCAGTATGCGGGCTTCGGAAAGGTCACCGAGGGGATGGACGTTGTCAACCGCATTGCCACGACCCCCACGCGGACGGTCGGCTGGTATGAGGATGTGCCGTGCGAAACGGTCATGATTGAAAAAATCGAGCGCGTATAATCTGTTACGCACCAAAAGGAGGTATCCGTATGAACACAAAGCTTTTGAAACTGCTCAACAAGGACGCACGCACAGAACCTGCCGATCTTGCCGTGATGCTCGGCATGACCGAGGAGGAGGTTCGCCGCGAGATCGACGAAATGGAAGCGGCGGGAATCATCCGCGGCTACAAAGCGGTCATTGATTGGGAGCGCCTGAATGACGCGTATGTGTCCGCCATCATCGAGTTGAAGGTCACTCCGAAGGCGGGACTGGGGTTTGAAGATGTTGCCGCAAAGGTTATGAAGTACCCCGAGGTTGAGTCGGTCTACCTGATGTCGGGCGTGTACGACCTCAACGTTGTGGTCAAGGGGCGGACTCTGCATGACGTGGCGCGCTTTGTGGCAAAGGAGTTGTCCACAATCGAATCGGTGACCTCCACCGCCACGCACTTCGTCCTGCGCCGCTATAAGGAAATGGACGTGGAACTGATGGGCGAGGGCGTGGACGAACGCGGGAGTTATCTGCTATGATGGACTACGCAAAACTGCTTTCCCCTGTGGTGCAGGAGGTGAAACCATCGGGCATCCGGAAATTTTTTGATATCGCGAACACGATGAAGGATGTCATCTCGCTTGGTGTGGGAGAACCCGATTTTCCGACCCCGTGGGAGATCCGCAAGGCGGGCATCCTCTCGTTGGAGGCTGGAAAAACGCGCTATACCGCCAATCGCGGTCTGGAACAGTTGCGGGAGGAGATTTCGCACTGGATGGAGCGCAAATACGGGCTTTCCTACGACCCGTCGGGCGAGATTCTGGTCACGGTGGGCGGCTCGGAAGCCATTGACGGGACGATACGTGCGGTGGTTTGCCCCGGGGATGAGGTCATCATTCCGCAACCGAGTTATGTCTGCTACGAGCCGCTTGTGCGGCTGTCGGGCGGGATTCCCGTGATTCTGGAAACCACGGCGGAGCATGACTTCCGCGTGACCCCCGAGATGCTGCGCGGCGCGCTGACCGACCGCACCAAGCTGCTGATTCTGCCTTATCCCTGCAACCCCACGGGCGGCATTATGGAGCGGGCGGATCTGGAAGCGTTGGCGGAAGTTCTGCGCGGGACGGACGTGTTGGTGCTTTCCGATGAAATTTATTCGGAACTGACCTTCGGCGGCAAGCGCCATGTTTCCCCTGCGGCACTGGAGGGCATGAAAGAGCGCACGGTGGTGGTCAACGGGTTCTCCAAGACCTTTTCCATGACGGGTTGGCGCATGGGATTTGCCTGCGGTCCTGCCGAACTGATGCAGCAGATCACCAAGATTCACCAGTTCGCCATCATGTGCGCGCCAACGACCGCGCAGTATGCGGCGGTTGAGGCACTGCGGCACGGCGACGACGCGGTGGAAGCGATGAAAGAGGAATACGATATGCGGCGGCGGCTGATTGTTGCGGGATTCAACCGTCTGGGGCTTTCCTGCCGCGAGCCGAAGGGGGCGTTCTACGCGTTCCCATGCATCCGATCCACGGGGCTGACGAGCGACGAATTCTGCGAGCGGCTTCTCTATGCCGAGCGGGTGGCGGTAGTTCCCGGGACGGCGTTCGGACAGGGCGGCGAGGGCTTTATCCGCGCGTCCTATTGCTATTCCACCGATCATATCAAGGAAGCGCTCTGCAGAATCGAGCGGTTTCTTGACACTCTACAAAACACGAGGTAACAGGCATGAAAGCAGTCATTACGGTTACGGGCAAGGACAGCGTGGGCATCATTGCCGACGTTGCGGGCGTTTGCGCAAAGTACGGCGCGAATATTCTGGACATCACGCAGACGGTGCTGTCGGATTATTTTGCGATGATTATGTTGGCGGCAATCGACGAACTGAAGGTGGAGTTCGCGCAGTTTGTGGATTCGCTTGCGGAACTCGGCAGGTCGCGCGGGTTGGACATCCACACCATGCACGAGGATATTTTCAACACCATGCACCATGTCTGAGGAGGCGCCCGAATGATTAACACACAGGATGTGCTGGAGACCATCCAGATGATCCGCGAGGAGAACCTCGACATCCGCACCATCACCATGGGCATTTCGCTCTGGGATTGCGTCAGCGAGGACACGGATCGTCTCTGCACGAAGATTTACGACAAGATTACCCGGCAGGCGGAGCGGTTGGTTTCGGTCGGGTGCGCGATCGAGAAGAAATACGGCATTCCGATCGTCAACAAGCGCGTGTCGGTCACGCCGGTCTCGCTCATCGGCGGGGAAGCAACGCCCGAGGGGTATCTGAAGATTGCGCACACGCTTCAGCGGGCGGCGGATACGCTCGGCATCAACTTCCTCGGCGGCTTTTCGGCGCTTGTGCAGAAGGGTATGACGCGCGGGGCGGACGCGATGATTTCAATTATTCCCGAGGCGCTTGCCGAGACAAAGAACATCTGCTCGTCGGTCAACGTGGCAAGCACAAAGGCGGGCATCAACATGGATGCGGTCGCGCGGATGGGCGCGGCGATCAAGCGGGCTGCGTATCTGACCCGCGACGAGGAGTCCATCGGCTGCGCGAAGTTGGTGGTTTTTGCGAATGTACCCGAGGACAACCCCTTTATGGCGGGGGCGTTCTGCGGTATCGGCGAGCCGGAGGCGGCAATCAACGTCGGGGTCAGCGGTCCGGGGGTGGTTGCCTCTGCGATCCGTCGGGCGGGGGATTGCGATCTTTCCACCTTGGCGGAGGTTATCAAAAAGACGGCGTTCAAGATCACGCGCGTGGGGCAGTTGGTTGCCTCCGACGCGGCGCGGGAGTTGGGCGTGCCGTTCGGGATTGTGGATCTTTCGCTTGCGCCGACCCCTGCGGTGGGCGATTCGGTGGCGTACATCCTGGAAGAGATGGGCTTGGAGTCCTGCGGCGCGCACGGAACGACGGCGGCGCTTGCGATGCTGAACGACGCGGTGAAAAAGGGCGGCGTGATGGCGTCCTCTCACGTGGGCGGTTTGTCGGGTGCGTTCATTCCGGTTTCCGAGGACGCGGGCATGATTGCGGCGGCGGAGCGCGGCGCGCTGACGTTGGAAAAATTGGAAGCGATGACGGCGGTCTGTTCGGTCGGGCTTGACATGATTGCGATTCCGGGGGACACTTCGGAAGATGTCATCAGCGGCATCATTGCGGACGAGATTTCGATCGGCGTAGTGAACACGAAAACGACTGCGGTTCGTCTGATTCCCGCATACGGCAAGCAGGCGGGAGATCGCGTGGATTTCGGCGGCTTACTGGGAACTGCTCCCGTGATGCCCCTGAACACCTACTCGCCGTCCCGTTTCATCCGTCGCGGCGGTCGCATCCCCGCTCCGATTCATAGTTTGAAGAACTGAGGGGGGGAGGAAGACCTTGGAGGGAGAAGGGACCCCCTTTCGGAGGGTGTCCCTTCTCCCTCCAAACCTCCCTCATCCTCCCCGAACTTCCCCCATGACCCCGCCACTTACGAAGCGATAATTTGTTTCGCTTTTTCCGGTGGCGGGTCTTGTGGGGAAGTTTTTTGGCTTGGTGGGAGGTATTGGGGGAATATGGTGGTGAGATGAGGCATTTGTTAAAAAACGGGTTGACAAGATATAAGGGGCGTGATATAATAGTAAGGAATGGGATATATGCCAATTATATGAAAGTGTGGAGAGGGAATGTTATGAAACGAAATGGTGTACGACTGTTGAGTTTGCTTTTGTCTGCACTGCTTGTGAGTGGCGTGCTTGCTTCCTGCAACAAGCGGGAAACGCCATCGCCGCAACCGAAAACCGAGGAATCGGGTGAAAGACCGTCAAAAACGACTGAACGCTCCGAAGAAACGACAAAGGGATCGGAAGAAACGACGGAAAAGCCCGAGGAGACGACAAAGAAGCCCGAGGAGACGACGGAGAAACCCGAAGTGCCTGAAAAGCCGGCAACCGAGGGACTGATTTATGAATTGCTTTCGGACGAGACTTATGAGGTCGCTGGGGTGCAATCGAAAGACTTGACCGAAGTGGTGATTCCGGCTACATATAACGGGAAAGCGGTAACGAGCATCGGAGAAGGCGCATTTCGTTGGTGTATTGGCTTGACGAGCATTACCATACCGAACAGCGTGACGAGCATCGGAAATAGCGCATTTGAGGTTTGCGCGAGCTTGACAAGCATCACGATATCGGACAGCGTGACGAGCATCGGAGATATCTTTTTCACCCGATTGATACAATTACACGATGCACCCGATTTAAGTTCAAAGTGGGTTCAAATTGATTTATTAAGCGTTGTGTCATACAACAATAGAGCAAAGACAGCAAACAAGGTGCTAGCAGACCACTTGAGATTTTTCTTAAGTAGGCTTTTTTATTATGAAATGTTAGACAACAGTAAATTATTTATTGACTCTCAAAAAAGTTATTCAAACTGCTTGATAAAATGATAAAAATGTGCTAAAATTATGGCACACCATTTTTATGGAGGAAAGAGCCATGGATTACTCAAAGTTGATAAGAGAACTAAGAACTAAAATGATAATGACACAAACTGAATTTGCGGAAAAGCTTGGCGTTTCTTTTACAACGATAAGTAGATGGGAAAGTGGTAAATTCACTCCGACAATTAAGACCAAGAGAAGATTACAACCATATTTCAAAAAGTATGGGATAAAAGTCGATGAGTATGATGATGAGCCCAAAGCAAGAAAAAAGTAAATTTCGATGCACAGAGGAGAGCTATAGATGGACAGAAAACAATTATTTATCGACTGGGTTTCATCCAACAAATTAAAAAATATAACTCCGGTAGATTTTGCTAATTTACTGGAGCGTGTTTTCGTGTCTTATTGCGGAAAAAATATTTGGGCTATAGATGATCCGGACGAATACAATGCTCTTCGCAAAGAACTAAATTCAAATAGAAAGTTAAAGAAGGATGAAAAGAAATTATATAAATCACTTGTTGTTGGAGCAAAACTTTACTACAAATTTCTCATAATAAACGAAGTAGAACACAACGAAACTACAGATAAAACATCTGAGGCAGAAATAAGGCAGACATTGGTTGGTGGAAAGCCTGTGGAGTATTCTCAAGAACAAAAGAATATGGAGGCTTTCTTTGAAAATGATAAATTGTCCGATATTTTTTATAGGCTTTTTGTGCATGCCAAAGAAAACAATAATCTGTTGGAGATGGATGTTCGTTCATCAATAATAGGTGTAAAACTTGATGGTGAGCGTCTTCGCTTTTATTCCGACAAAGAAGGAAACATTAAGTTTGTGGGAATTAAAAAGTTTGCAAACATGGACAAGGATAATATTGATGACCTATATCGTAACATAGATGATGTTAACTTGTTCTTTGAAACCTATCAAGATAAATATTTAGATACTGATGATAAAACCGAAGGTTATATTTATCATTCTCGTTTCGGTTTTGGTAAGATTATCGAAAAGAATGACAAGTTGATTAAAGTCAAGTTTGACGATATAGATGACGAAAAGGTAATTCAAGCTGGTCATTATACATGTACTGAAATTTCAGAGGAAGAATACGAACATAAACAATCTAAAGTTGATACTAAAGAAAAATCTAAGGGCGAAACACCTTTAGCCGAACAAGTACCTTTTAAGAGAGTGGGATGGGATAAATATGAAACAGCTCTGTTGATTGAGGCTTTTTGGAAAATAGAAAATAAAGAAGGCAATCGGACGGAAATATTAACTGAGCTTTCAAAAGCGTTGAGGCAAAAAGCAATCAATCAAGGGCAAGAGATAGATGATAATTCCGTAACTATAACGGAATGACTATACAACTTTCTAATCTGGCGGCATCATTCTTTCCTAATCGTGCGTCAATGCATAAAACAGCGATTTTTGAAGAGATAGCCGATTTGTATAAAACTGATCGAGAAGAATTTAACAAGCTTTTGGTAGAGGCACACAAGATTATTGGTGAGCCAGTAAAAATTGAGCCCAAAGCTAATTCTGCATGCAAAATTGACTTTAATAGCAATTTGAATTTGAGCTTTACACAGCCAGCAAATGTAGTTTACTTTGGCAATAAAAAAAGTGGTTTTGAAAGCTGGACTGATTGTTATAAGTATATCATGCGTTGCTTGTATGGAGATTACCCACATATTATCTCTGCATTAGCTAAGGATACTTCGTATTCGCTGATTTCAAACGAATCAAGATTGTTACGCCGTCCAGTAAGAATTGCCGACAACATATTCGCCGAAGGAAACAGAAATGCTACAGATCTAATGAAGCATATAAAAGTTATGCTCGATAAATGTGATGTGGATTACGAAAACTTAACAATTGAGTTTTCAAAGAGAAATGGTTTGTCTACACAAAATTCTGAAAAATCCACGCCTATTTATGCCGTTGAACTTGATGAGGCGGATTTTTATTCTTACGTAAAAGAAGAATATGAAGAGAAACATAAAAATGACAGCAAGGCATATAGGGCGTCCAAACATGCACAACAGTGCGTTGATTTTATTAGAGAGATTAACGGTTTATTGTCCGTGAATGTTTTTAAGATTACAACAAAAGAAGAAATTCAACGTGTATTGATTGCATTACAGGAACTATCTATTGATGAAGATAAACGTAAATGGTTTTAATAAAAACTTCTGCAAGCAGAGAGAAAAGTTTACTTTGTCTGAATTAGAAGAGTTCAGGGATAGTATCAACCAAAATTATATTGATTGGGACGCAGTGTTTTCTCAATCAGTCAGAGTGAACGCAATGACCTTTATAAGAAGGAATTTTGTCAACTTTGACGTGCAAAAAATAGATGATGCCATAGGCGGCTATTGCGTAAATGATTATATCGGCTTTAATGACATCATCAACTTTACCGAATTTCCGCCTACGGGCTATGTGTGGAACAACTATGTATTGGAGAGCTATTTGTTTGTTAACAGCAGAAAGTTCAAACTTGTTCATGCATCGTTTAATGGAGATAAACCCGTAGGGGGAATTGTAAAGACAAACTCGAATATAAATAACTTCGATGATTTGTTGATAAAAGTTATAAAAAATGGTAAACTCTTCGACAGAGAAAAGGCATTTAATTTTTTGCTTGAAAACGAGTTTATCAGAACACGAAAAGTTAAGAATATCGATTCACTAATCGAAAAAGCGAAGAAGGAGGGCTAAAGTATGTATTCTTACGAATGGGATCCTGAAACAGGAGGACTTTTATTAAATAGCACTCCACTACAAATGAGTAAAGAACCAAGACCGGTATATTACGAAGAACTGGACATACTTGGTTTTGATAAATATTGGAACTATGCTAAAGATGATACATATCCATATATGTGGGCGGAAGCAAACAACTATTTTTACAAAAGCAGATTGGTAGCAAAAACAAAAGGTGGAACGATGTGTACCGCTCCCGAAATTGTTATTCTTGAAGAGCCTGAACCAAACGGTGCTCCGCTTCAATTTGTAGATATACAAAGAATGGTTGAAAAGAACCGCACAATCATAGACCACTTGGCACAATTTACAATCAAAAAAGCTTATGCTACGTATCTGAAATACAAAGACAAAGTTGATATATTTTACGTGGCTTTCAGTGGTGGTAAGGATAGTGTTGTGGCTCTTGACATTAGGAAACAGCGTGGCGAGCATCGGAGATGGAGCATTCGAGTATTGCACTGGTTTGACGAGCATCCATGTGGCAGAAGATAATCCTGTATATCATTCGACGGGGAATTGCTTGATTGAAACCGAAAGCAAAAAACTGATTGCGGGGTTCAAAAACAGCGTAATTCCAACAGACGGAAGTGTGACAAGCATCGGAGAGTGCGCATTCTGGGGTTGTACCAGTCTGACGAGCATCACAATACCAGATAGTGTGGCGAGCATCAAGCAATACGCATTCAGGGGGGCACCGGCTTGACGAGCATTACGATACCGGACAGCGTGACGAGTATCGGAGGTGGCGCATTCTCCGGTTGCACGGGCTTGGCGAGCATCCATGTGGCAGAAGATAATCCTGTATATCATTCGGCGGGGAATTGCTTGATTGAAACCGAAAGCAAAACACTGATTGCCGTTTGCAAAATCAGCATAATTCCAACAGACGGAAGCGTGACGAGTATCGGAGAGTGCGCATTCTGGGGTTGTACCGGTCTGACAAGTATTACGATACCGAATGGCGTGACGAGCATCGGAAATGGCGCATTCTCCGGTTGCAGCGGCTTGACAAACATCACGATACCGGACGGCGTGACGAGCATCGGGCAGTACGCATTCGCCGATTGCACCGGCTTGACGGATATCGTCATTCCCGATGTCGTGACGAGCATTGGCAAGGGCGCATTTTACGGTTGCAGCGGCTTGACGAGCGTGACAATACCGAATAGCGTGACGAGCATCGGAGAGGACGCATTTGGTATTTGCACCTACTTGACGAGCATTACATATAAAGGTACTCAAGCACAGTGGAAAGCAATTTCAAAGGAAAGTGGTTGGGACTTCAGTACCAGCTTCATCGTCCGCTGTACCGACGGTGACATTGCAAAATTTTGAACAACAAAAAAACAACGGCGGGCGGGAATCAACGATTCCCGCCCGATAAGGTATAATATTTTTCGCAAAAAGAAAAAAAGAGCAAAAAGGTAGACATG
>CAVGEJ010000073.1:0-12214 GCA_963628215.1 Eubacterium sp. CAG:180 | reverse complement strand
CGGGAACGATCGCCTTCTCCGCCCCGATCGCGTCCTTCATGTGCAGGTATGCGGGACGGATCAGCGTGGCATCGATGCCGGCGAGCGAATCCTGATCGTTCATGACATAGTTTGCCGCGTCAAAGACTCCGTACAGTCCCGGAAGGGCGTTCAGCAGGTCGGCAACCTCTGCCGGATTCTGCCCGTAAATCTTCGATTCGTTTTCGTGGCAGAGCGTCACGCCGGCGCGATCCGCTTCCTCCAGCATGACCGAAAGGCGGCGCAGAACCTCCGCGCGGCACTCCTTCAGGCGTTCCTGCGGCACAAAAAAGCTGAACATCCGCATCCGGTCCGTGCCGAGCCTGCGGCAGACCTCCAGTGCGCGGCGGAATACGGTCAGATACGCGTCAAACGGCTTGTCGATATCGTATTTCCCGATCGGTGAGCCGAGCGCCGAAATGCCGATGCCCGCGCGATCCAGCTTATCCGCAAACGCGTCCAGCTCCGCGTCGGTGCGATCCACGATTCCGCCGCCGATGTTGCGCGGCTCGATCAGGCGCAGGCCGTTCCGCTTCAGCGCGGCAATCTGATGATCGGGGTCGTTCGAGGTTTCGTCCGCAAATGCGGAAATGAGAAATTCTGCCATGCCTGACCTCCTTATTTCACCAGCGGACGCAGCGTGCGGTAGCTGATTTCCAGCTGACCGAACGGGTCTGCATGGTCGTTTGCATTGTCCTGCTCCACCAGAATGTTTTCGGTGCCGAGCGCTTCACAGAGCGGCAGATAGGACGCCAGCTCCAGCCGCCCCTCTCCGCAGGCGCAGATCTCCCGACCCGCCCCGCGGGACATATCCTTGAAGTGAACATTGGTCAGCCTGCCCGCACCGACCGCTTCAAGGGTGCTTTTCACATCTCTACCCCCGAAAACGACCCAATAGGTGTCCAGGATGAACTGCCAGTCCGGACAGTCGGCAAGGAGCGTGTCGTAAATACAGCCCGGTGCGTCCGGGAAGGGCTCGAATTCGAAGGCGTGGTTGTGGTAGGCAAACCGCATTCCGGCTGCCTCGATTTTTTTGACCGGCTCGCGCAGTGCCTCCAGCAAGCCGCGCAGGGCTTCCGTGCTCCGGTATTCCCCCGGCAGGTATCCGAGCCCGATGACAGGGCAGCCGAACACCCGGTGCTCCCGGATCAGCGCATCGGTATCGTGCAGGATGCGGTCCAGCGGAGAATGGGTACAGACGATAGGCAGACCGCTCTCGCGGGAAATCTGACGCACCGTTTCCGCCGGCATGGGTGCCGCACCGGACAGCTGGACGACTTCATAGCCGATTTCCCGAAGCTTTGCAAAGGTTCTGCGCGTATCCTCCTCATTCTGAAGGAATTTGCGCACGGAATACAGATTGACACCGAGTTTCATCAATACACTCCCCTTTCTGTGGGTTTGTACCATCATTATAACGCCCGGAAGGCAAAAAATCCATTGTTATTTTTGCAAAAGACATTGCAAATCTTGCGCTTTTGTGCTATACTGATACCATCATATCGCAGGAGGCTTCCATGGCTGATTATTATTACTCTCACACCCGCACAGAGCATCCCGATGCCGCCAACTTTGAGCGGCACTGCCACACCGAATACGAGCTGCTGTTCGTCCTGCACGGACGCGGGGATTTCATTGTAGAGGGAACGCGCTACCCGCTCCGGGACGGCACGCTTCTCTTCACCCGTCCGCAGGAATATCACTATGTGCGCCCCGAAACGGAGGCGCTGTATGAGCGGTATGTGGTCAATTTCAGGCGCAGTTTCATAATCGGCGCGGCATCAGACCTGCCGATTCTTTCCGCGCGGGAGGATTCGGACAGGGGAGTCTATTCCGCATCCGAATCGGTCATTCCTCTCCTGCGGCAGTCCTTTTCGCTGTTGGACCGTCTCGGACGAAACGCAATTCCGGATTTGCGGGAAACGCTGCTGCAAGCCGCCGTTACGCAGGCGGTAACCGCGCTGTTTTTGCAAGGTCCGGATCGGGAAAACGCGAGCGGAAACGAAACCGTTTCCGCCCTCATTGACTATATCAACCACCATCTGACCGAGGATCTCTCGCTCGACCGTCTCGCAACGCTTCATTTCATCGGCAAATACCAGCTTTGCCGCCTGTTCCGTGCCCATACGGGAATGTCGATTCTGCACTATGTCAACACCAAACGCATGGCGCTTGCCGCAGAATGGTTGCAGGAGGGTGTGCCGGCGGAAGAAGCGGCGCTTCGGGTCGGCTTCCGCGATTATTCCGCATTCTACCGCCGATTCGTCGACATTCAGGGGAAATCTCCTGCCGCTCTCATAAAAGGAAAGTAAGGGGAGACGGAAAACCGCCCGCCGGAGCAGGGGGGGACATGGGATTCCCTGATCTGTTTTACCAACAAAACCTCCCGTCCCGCGCCGTCACGGTCTGTCTCTGTCTTCGCGGGCAAGCTGCAAAAAAAGAACCCCGTCTCCGAAGAAACGGGGCAAGGAACAGCAATCTGTACCTGCTGAAGCATTGAAAACGGGGAGGGGGCAGCAAAAGGGCAGTTGCCAAAAAAACAATTTTCCTGCCAAGACGGAACTCTGCCTCCCCGCTGACCCCTGCCCCGGTTCACGATGAGCGGGGAAGGGGAAGGACCCACTTGAAAGGATCCGGTTGGGGAGAACCGGAATGCTGTGGTTGTCGGTCACTCTCTAGCCTGCTCAGCCCAAAACCTTGCCGCGCCGACAAGGTGGACGAGGTCGGGGTTTCGCACGGGGGTAATGAGCCGCAGGGAGGGGATGGTTCCGAGCGCTTCCCGCAGGGCTCCCCCGAATACGGGATAGGAGCGGGAAATCTGTCCGCCGAGGTAGAGGGCTTCCATCGCGTTCTCCCGCAGGATGCCGCGCACCACGGTCCCGAGGTCACGCCCCATGTCCTCGTAGACCTGCCGCGCCAAAGGGTCTCCCGCATCCGCCCGGTCGCCGATTTCCTTCGCACTTGCAAGGGGAGACGGGGCAAGTTCGTTGTAATGCTTCACAATCGCGCGCGCCGAAATATAGTCCTCCGCAATGCCGTCCCGGTAAGGGGTGTTCCAGATGCTGACGAGCGGCGTTCCCCTGTCGGTCAGGCACGGCTTGCCGTTTACCGTCAGCGCAAACCCCAGCCCCGTTCCGAGCATGACTCCCGCAATCCTGCGGTAGGGGGAATCCGTCTCCGCCGCGCCGAGGATGAACGCCGCCGAATCGTGCAGGAAGCGCACGGGGATGTCTCCGAGGACTTCCGCAAACCACGGGCGGAGCGGGACGCCGCAGATGGCGGTGTACTTGTGCTTCATTTGGCTGATGCCGTTTTTGTAGTCGAACGGTCCCGGGATGTCTGCAACAACGCCCGTAATGCGCCCGCCCATGGCTTCTGCGCGGTTTCGCATTTCGGCGAGCAGGGCGGTGTAGGCGGCGTGAACCTCTTCGGTTGTGCCGTTTGAATTGGCGGGGTGCGAGCAAAAACTCCCCGCCACGGGGGACTGCCCCTCGAACAGTCCCGCCTTGAGAAAGGTTCCGCCCGCGTCCAGTGCCAGAAGATAGTCTTTCATGATGCCCGAACGCTCAGCGCCTGAGCATGGTCTTGTGAACCGTGATCCATGTGCCGGGCTTGTTGTTGGTCAGCTCGTATTCGCCCATGGACGCGGGGACGACCACCATGTCAAGATAGTTCATGTCAAAGTGCAGGGAGGGATCCTTCTTCGAGCGCACCGTGATGCTCTCGCCGTCCACCAGCGCGAGGACATGGAAGTCGCCGTCCGTGTTGTCCTCCATCCCGTCAACAAATTTGAGGTTGCGCAGGGAGAAATAGAGCTGATCGCATTCGCCCACGACAAGCTCTTCCCAATCCTCTCCGCTCCGCAGAACCCGCCGCCGACCGTTGACAAGGTTTGCACGGACATAGTCCTCCTTCATATCGCGGTTGAGGTTGAGGGACCCGAAATAGGAGTGAATCGGGCGCGGGTTGCCGTCCAGGTCCCGGCGCAGATAGTCGTACATCTTGTAGGTGTAGGAGCCGACCGTCAGCGAGCCGATTTCCAGAATCAACTGGTTCTGACCCGACGCGTGAATCGTGCCTGCGGGAATCATGACCTGCACGCCGGGTTCGCTTCTGACCCCGTAGATGTATTTTTTGTAGTCCACGGGCGTGTGTTGCTTTTCGCTCTTTTTGATCTCCGAGACGAATTCGTCCGCGTCCGCATCCCCGCGGAAGCCGAGATAGGTGCGCGCGCCCTGACCCGTTGCGACGATGTAGTAGCTTTCGTCCTGCCTGCCGAGCTCGTTGTGGTTCTCGGTGAGGAATTTCTCGCCCGGATGCAGCTGAATCGACATATTGCCCGCCGCGTGGAAGGTATCGTCATAGTTGAAGCGGATGGGGAAGAAGCCGTGGAAGTCCTGCAGACAGCGCGCGCCCATCAGTTTTTCGCCGTTGGAAGCGACCACGGTATAGAACGGGACTTCCACACTGTAGCCGTCCATGTTCAGCACCGTGCTGACCTCCATCGGAATCAGGTCAAAGACCCATGCGCAGTTCTTCATGGTGTCGGGGAGTTTCCGCTCCTTCATCGTCAGATACCCGCCCCAAACGCCCTCAAGGTAAACGGGGCGTTGGCGCAGGGGATAGTCCAGCGCACGGTCAATCAGCGCGGACAGAACCGACCCCAGCATCATCTGAAGTGTGTCGGGCGCATCGGCGCAGATGTACCAGTCCAGCTTTTTGCCCGCGAGCAGACGGGAGCGCAGGGAGAACGCCAATTCAAAGTCGACATAGTAGCAACGCCGCATGGTCGCCTTGAAGGGGAGTGTTTCGTCCGAGCCGTAGTTGCGGTAGGAGCCTTTTTTGATGTTCAGCACCGCCTGCTTCGGCGTAACGTCCGCGAAAATGTGAAGGTCGGCAAGGTCGTAGAGTTCTTTGGACAGCGCGCCGTTGCCGTAAAGCACCACCGTCCCGCGTTTTTCCGCCAGTCTTTCCTGCAGTGCCGCCAGCTTCTTTCCGTCAAACAGCCCGCGGTAGCCTTCCTTGAACAGCCGACCGTACAGCAGGACAGGGTCTTTTTCGCGATCCTCGGGGAGGTAGTCCGCAAACAGGGCTTTGAGCTCGGCGGCGGACTTGTAAATGCCCGCAACCGAAATCAGCTCGCAGTCGGCGGGGAGCAGACCGATCAGCGCGTCAAACGGCGCGGTGGTGTAGCCGTCGATGGCAATGACCCTGTTTCCTTGGCAGAGGTCGGCAAAAACAGCCGCCAGCTGTGCCGTACCGCGCGCAATCCGGTCGGTATGCACGCTGCCGTCATTGGTCAGGTTGTTGACCGCGTTCGGGTCGTTGTAAGGGAAGGGATTGAACATAAAACTCATGGCTGTTACCTCTTTTCCGAATTGACCTGTCTGATGAATGCCCGCATGAAGTCCGGCAGGTCGTCCGGACGGCGGGAGGTGATGAGGTTGCCGTCAACGACAACCGGACTGTTTTCATAAAGCGCGCCCGCGTTGATGACATCGTCCCGGATGCCGGGATAGCAGGTGCAGTGCCTGCCGCAGAGAACCTTTGCCGAGATGAGAATCAGCGGACCGTGGCAGATTGCCGCCACGGGTTTGCCGGCATCGAAAAACGCGCGGGTGGCGGCGAGGATATCGGCGTTTTGCCGCAGTTTTTCGGGCGCCGTGCCGCCGGGGAGCAGAAGCGCGTCATAGGCGGCGGGGTCGATTTCCGCGGGGAGCAGGTCGGCGTTTACCGTGAACCAGTGCTTGCCGCGGAGCGTTTTCTTTTCAAGAGACGCGACCGTGACCGCGTAGCCTTCCTCCTTCATGCGTGTGAGGGGGTAGTACGCCTCGGTGTCGTCGCAGTTGTCATAGGTGATGACAAGAATCCGTTTCATAATGCCTGTTGCCCTCCGTCAGATGCGGTGGAATTCGAAGTCGCAGAGTTTTGCAAGCGTTTCCAGTTCATCAAGACAGTCGCCGTCCGCAATCGCGTAGTGCTGGGTCACGCCGATTTCTCCGATTCTTTGAAACAGCTCCTCGGGCGAAAGCGTGGGATGGCGGAAGTCGGCGTGGGAGTAACTGGCAAGGTAATGCTTGGTGGGGAGACACTCCACCAGCGTGCAGACCATCTTCATCCGCCCGTCCCGCTCGGACATATGGAGCATGGTTTTCGTCCCCGCAGGGAAGGTGTACCATGCAAACGGCGCGCCCGCGTGCTTCCATTGGGACTTCGCAAAGCGTTCGTCCCGCGCGATGATGACATTTTCGGGGCATTCGTGGTAGTTGTTGGGTCCCGCGTGACCCGCAACGAAGCCGCCGTTTTGGTGGTCGATGTAGAAGGGCTCGATGAAGTTTGCGCGGTGTCCCGTCAGGTGTTGGAGGATGTAGGTTGCAAGCCCGCCGCCGATGTCGCCCTCGGGAACGATGACCATCTTCTCGTCCGGGTCGAGCGGCGCAAAGCCCGGGCGCAGACCGACACCCGCGAAGAGAACCGTGTCGATGTCGTTGAGCACCAGCAGGTCGGTGTTTGCCTTGCGGGCGATTGACTCCATGGCATAGGTCGCCCTGACCGAAGCGCGGAATTTTTCGGCGTCCACATTGGCCGCTACCCGATAGCGCGCTGTCAGGTCGGCAAGAAGCGCGTCCACCGTGCTGTCGGGAGTCGCTTCGATCTCGTTGACCAGTTCCGCGACCGACAGGAAATGGATTTCGGGACCGATCTTGTAAAAGAGGTTGTAGGGGTCGACATAGGTTGCCCACATTGCCTCGTTGTAACAGGCGAGCAGGGAGAGGTTGGTGCGCCGCAGTTTTGCCCGCATATGCGAGGCGGCGGCAAAGACCCGCACCCGCTCGGTGACCTGCTCCAAGGTTCCGATGCAGACCTCGCGCATCGGGCGGTCAAAGCGGCGGAAGGAGCCGCTTGCCTCCTGAAAGCCGACCAAAGCCCCCGCCGAGAGGAAGTCGACAAACTGATTCTCGTCATTCGTGTCGGTGATGGAGAGCGAATCGCGCACGACCGACACAAGCATCAGCGGCATGGGCGGCATGGGCGGCAGCTCACGCAGGAAGCGGATCCATGCAAAGTCCTCCGCCCAGGAGAGGAACATTGCCACCACGCAGTCCACTTTTTGGTTGTAGAATTCCGCCGCCGCAGTCTCCGCGCCCTCGCGGCTGTAGACCGTTGCGGGGCAGACGACATCGGCAAAATCGCAGAAGCGGGAGAGGTAGGTCTTTGCTTCCCGTGCCTTCCGTTCCTCGTAATTTCCGTCCTTCGTTCCGTTCCCAAGCGGACGGAACCGCTCGGCGCCGATCATCAACAGTCCGATCTTTGCCCGTTCGATACTCATATTCCGATTCCTCCGATCTGTTTTCCGGAAAATTTGCAGAACCCTCTTGACAGCGCAGCATTTTTATGCTATCCTAATCATACACCAATATATTCGCAAATCATAGCAAAATCTTTGCTTATCTGTGCAAAATCTTCACCTATGGAGGATGGGATGGATTTTCCGTATCTTTCCGGAGCAGGGCTGTACCGCTCCGAGCTCTCCGAATACCGGAATCTGAAGCAGTCTCCCTTGCGGAATGTGACCGAATATGAGATCGAGCTGTTCTGCGACGACTACCGGTACGGAATCGTGGACGGGGTTCAGGTGCCGTACCGGCGGGGGACCGTGCTGATTGCAAAGCCGGGGAACCGGCGGTGCAGTCGGTTTCATTTTTCCTGCTACTATCTGCACGTCACGGTGCGGGATCCCGAATTGCGGGCGGCGCTGGATGCGCTTCCGGTTTCTCTGACCGTGTCGGACGAGGACGCGTATATCGACCTGTTCCGCCGCATTTCCGCGCAGTTTCCAGAGCCGGATGACTGCGCGCCGCTGGAGATGACCGGGCTTCTGATGCTCCTGATCGCGCGTCTGACGCGGGAGAATTCCGAAAAGCCGTCGGGAAGCCGGGCACTTTTGCAGGTGCGGCAGGATGTGATCGGTGCGGCAAGAACGGTGATGAGCGAGCGGTATGCGGAGGAGCTTTCCCTGCACACGCTTGCCGCGGAGGTGCATCTGAACCCGACCTATTTCCACCGCATTTTCACCGCCGCCTGCGGCATGACCCCGCTTGCATACCTGACCGGAGTCCGCATCTCGCACGCAAAATTCCTCCTGCGCAACACCGACCGTTCGGTAACCGAAATCGCCGGACAGTGCGGCTTTTCGTCCTATAACTATTTCTGCACCGTCTTCCGCAAAGCCACCGGCCACACCCCCTCCGCCTTCCGCAACCGGGCGAATCAGGTCTATGATGAAGGGCGTGGAGGGTGACCGACTGATGAGGCGGGAATGATTGGCATTAAATATTCAAAAGGTAACTGTGGATGATGAAGAGTTGTCTTTTTTTGTGAATGTCATGATGATTTTTGCGAAAACAAAATGTTTTTTACCGTAATCGGTTGATTTTTTTCTTGAAATACGGTATAATAAACTTGAATGTGTAAAAAAGGTTCGTATTAAGAGGGATAGGAATGGAGCATATAAATTCAGATGCAGAGGCTTTTTGGGAACAGATTCGCAGGAGAAATCCCGAAATTCCTGTTGACCTGTTCACAAAAAAATATGATATGCGTAACGGGGTACCCGATCCGTACTCATGGCATTATCATAAGGATGTCGAAATCATTTATGTGTTGGAAGGTCGACTTCGACTGATGCTGGAAAACAAGGAGGTTGAGCTTTCTGCCGGTGACATTTACTATGTGGATTCCATGAGAATGCACTATACAAAGAAATTCGAGAATGTCTACTACGGTTGTTGCATTTTTCCGGTTGTTCCGTTTTTGCTTGACGCATTTCCGGAGGGGGCTCTGATTTTTCTTAACGGTTGCTCCTCCTACGATTTTGAAAAATTACTTTTGCAAAATCCTGATGCAAAGGTGTCTCTGACTGATTTGATGCGGGAGATGCTGAATCATCAGGAAAGGCGAACTTACGGGTATTCGCTTTTGCTGCAGGCGGATTTGAAAAAAATGCTCTTTCTTCTGATCCAATTGTTTCGGACGGAGGAGAACGAACATCAGAATCAGAAAAATGAGGAATGCAGAAAAATTGTGGAAGCGGTCAGCTATGTGAACAAGCATATTTCAGAAAAAATCGATCTGAACCTGTTATGTCAGCAGTGCCATTACAGTTACCATTATTTTCAAAGCTGTTCAAGCAGTATATTGGGGTGAATTTTACCGAATATCTTATGCGGGAACGGGTCAAGCTCTCCAAGGTTTATCTGACCGAATCGGATAAGAGTGTATCGGAAATATCCTATGATGTTGGTTTTCCGAATGAGAATTCCTTTTTCCGGTCTTTCCGAAAATGCACGGGGCTGACTCCCAAGCAGTACCGCGAGGCATACTGTTTGAATGAACAAAAGCAATAGAAGGAAGCGGTTTTATACTGCTTCCTTTTTGCGTATAGGATGTCTGCACAAAAAGCGGAAAACGAACTTGTGCAGAGTAAACAATTCCGGATTCACGGATGACAAAAAATAGCACCTTGGTGACAAAAAGTAGGATTGAAGCATTTCGGGAAATATGGTACAATAGTTATGGTTAAAAGTGCCGAACCATGAATTGAAAGGGGAAAACGATTATGAAATCTGCTCTGCTCCGCATCCTGATCCTGTTGCTTGTATCAGGACTTGCAATTTCGCTTATTGCCTGCAAAACGCAACCTCAAAATCCTCCCGCAGGAAGTAGCGAAAGTCAATCACAGGAAGAAAGCCAAACCGAAGCGCCGCCGGAGAAAGATCCCGACCCGGTTGCGAATTACGAAGGGTATGTGTTTACAATCTACGGCAGAGAAGAGGATACCTCGCGGTCGATGATGTTCCCATACGAGATCGGAGATAACATCAATGAAAAGGGGAGCTTTGAGGCGATCAATTCCAAAATCTATGCCCGTAACGATTACATTGAAAAAACCTACAATGTCGTTATTCAAGGCAACTATGTAACCAACAACCTCGGCAAGATGGCGGCAGAGGTGGAAGCCTCCGTCAAGGGCGGATTGGTGGTATACGATCTGGTTCTTTCCAGCCCTTACCGTATGGCGGTTCTTTTGAATAAAGGATTGCTTCAGAACTGGAATGATTCCAAGACGGTTGATTTTTCGAAATCCTACTGGAACAAAAATCTGATCGACAATACGACAATTGGAACTTATTCATATGTTGCCTCAAGTGATATGCTTCTGTCCGCAATTGATTTGTCAACCTGCATTATTTTCAATAAATCGCTGACAGAGCGCTATAGCATTGAAAACCTTTACAAGCTGGTTGAGGAAGGAAAATGGACGATCGATCGGCTGTACTCGCTGACGAAGGATATCTACTCCTCGCAAACAGACAACGATCGCCGCGATGAGGGGGATTTTTACGGCTTTACCACCGACCTTGCGGCGGCGCTCCGTCCGTACATCTATTCTTCCGGTATGAAGCTGATTGATAGTACCGGAGAGGTACCGCAGGTTGCAATCAATGCGGGTAGCGCAAAATTCGGAACACTGATTGATAAGCTCAATATTCTCCTCGGCTCGGAGGGGACATTCGGTTGTCCTCAGAAAAACGATCAGTTCAAGTTGCCTTATGAGAATTTCAAGAATGGAAATTCGGTCATGATGGCGGGTACCTTCTCGGCGGTCTATTCGCGGTTCAAGGATATTAAGGATCTCGGTATTCTTCCGTATCCGCTTTTGGAGGAAACCTCCGAGCCGGTATATCGGTCGACTATCAACGGGGAGTTTTCCTCGATGATCATTCCGTCAAACAACCCCGACCTTGACCGTACGGGTGTAATTGCCAGTAGGGGGTGGACTCAAGGGGTAAAAAAGAATGCGGAATATGTTTTAATGCATACTTTAGCGCACTTGCTTATAAAAGAAATGTCGTTGCAATCAGGATATTCGTCCTCTTCAATTAAAGAGAGAATATATTTTGGCGAGAATATGTGCGGAATACTATTATATACCGGCAGTTCTGATAAAGAAGGTTCTCTTGGGGGACTAGTGGAGTTGGGTAATTATGATAGATTGCTTCCGCTGCTAAAAGGTGCTCTCGAAAATGCAATGAATTGTACTAATGACCCAGAATGCATGGAAACTTTACCGACGGCGGAAAAGTCTAACGGAGCAGCATGCCATTCATGTTCAATGATATCCGAAACCGCATGTGAAAACGGTAACAGATTGTTAGATAGAGCATTAGTTGTTCCTATCGGAGGACGGGAAGAGCAGTCGTACTTCCGCGATCTTGTGAGGGATTTATGCAATTTGGAAGTCTAAAAACAGAGCTAATATTCAGCACTATAAAAAATGAGATTGCCGCTTTAAATGGTGGGGATTTTGAGTGCGGATTATTTCCAAAATCATTGAAATTAATTGAGCAAGAATATCCTCAATTGAGTAAAGAACAAGCAATGTCTTTGATAGAGCTCGTGGGCAATGCACTGTATGAAAAACAAAAGGAAACGGTGGGTTTGGTTGCAACTATACCTCCATCATTTTCTCTGAAAACAAAGCGGATTCAAAATGTTGTTGAAGAAATGATAAAGAATGCCAAAAAGAGCATTTTGTTAACTGGCTATTCTGTATCGGAATTTGTTTCTGAATTGATAGATTTGTTGGTGGCAAAAAGTCAAAAAGGTGTTCTTGTAAAAATATTCTTTAACGACATTAGCGGTCAATCCTCAATAGGGAAAATACTTCGCTATAAAGGGAAATTTTTGCAAGTTTATAATTATACAAATAAAGATGATAAAATGGCAGCACTTCATGCAAAAATTCTAGCAGTGGATAGCGATGACGTGTTGATTTCCTCGGCGAATCTTTCCTATCATGGTATGTCAGGAAACATAGAGATAGGGACACAGGTGCATTCAGAAAAAATGGTCAGACAAATTAATGAATTATTTAAACAATTGCTGTTTAATAAAATTTTCACGGAAGTAAAGGAATATGAGTGAGCAAAATAAAGGATACATTTACATACTTACAAATCCATCGTTTCCCGACTATGTAAAAATCGGATACGCTGACGATGTGGTAAGTCGGGTAAAACACTTAAATCAAACCGAATGCACGCCTTACCTCAACAAGAAGGGAATCAAAACGCACAACGACCGCAATTTCACAAGCTCGTACATCCTGCGTATCATGAAGAATGAAATCTAT
>CAVGEJ010000072.1:0-12764 GCA_963628215.1 Eubacterium sp. CAG:180 | reverse complement strand
CCATGCCTGTAGTGGACTTTCACCACCATGTTGTATCGCATGCCGAGCGCACTATAAAAAGCATCCGACAGTGAAGCATTGCTCCTGTCGGATGCTTTTGTTTTTTCGGGATCACTTCAGGTTGATTACCACAATGGTCAGAACAGAAACGACCACAACCAGAATGATCGAGCAGACCAGAGTCAGTCTGGAGAGCCACTTTTCCTTGGTCAGTCCGCCGGACTTGCCGAAGAAGCTTTCACCGCTACCGACAATGGTGCTGGAAAGTCCCTCATCTTTGGTAGGCTGAAGCGCAACCGCGACCGAAATCACGAGCGACAGCACCACCGCAAGCACACCGAGAATCCACGTCCATACGGTTGTGGCACTTGCAAGAAAAGCGATCAGATTGTTCATAACTAACCTCCGTTATTGTTGCTTCCGACTTCGGATGCCGAGGTTCGGCGTCGGAAGTCCCCTATCATACCTATATATTTTACCATATTGCGCCCCGAATTGCAAGGGCTTTTCCGAAATTTTTTCGTCTTTTTTCAGATTTTTCTTCTTTTCCCGCGCACATAGCCGACCAAAGCCGCCAGGCACCAAAGCGGCAAAGCGCCCGCGAGCAGAAACAGAAGCAGATACACCGCCGTCGAAGCGCCCCATCCCCACAGTCTTTGCGCGTCCCGCACAAGCAGGAAATTCGTGCTGTGATAAGGGCTCATGTAGAACAAATCGATGTGCCCGCCTGAGGGTGCGTACAGCAACAGATTCAGCCCGGTTGCCGCCGCGAACACGGCAAGAAACACCCCCGCCGCGGGAAGATAATCGCGGACAAACGATTGCCCGCACGGAGTTCCGCACAGAAGCCAGACCCCGAGCAGAATCATCAGCGTATGCCAGAGCATGGTATGCGCGCAGAGAACCGGCGACGCGGGCAGGTTCGGATATGCCATAACAAGATATCCGCCAACCGTCCCGAACAGCGCGAGGAAGCAGTAGAGCGTATGCTTTGCCCGCCGTCCGAGCATGGGCGCGATCGGGCAGATGTACAGCGGCAAAGAGCAGAACTGAAACGGAAAAACCGTAAAGTCGTAGGCGCTTTCCCCGTTCAACCCGTTGTAAAGGATCTGCTTGAACCCTTCAAGCAGGAGAAACGCCACGCCAAAGGCAAACACCAGACGGTCGGTCAGGCGCTCGTCTGCGTACCGATAAGCCAAGAAACCGACCGATGCCGCCGCGAGAATGCAGATGCCGAGGCAGACGAAATGAAAGATTCCGAAAGCTTCGAACGGTTGCGCGGAAGGTTCTGCCGCGTGCCGCAGGGCGTGGACGATCCCGCTTTCGGGAAAGCGGCGCAGGATTGCGACCGTTGCCGCCGAAAGTCCCGCAAGAAGCAGAACAACGAGCAGACGAACCCGTTTGACTCCCGCCATGCGATTTACTTCAGTTCAACGACCGTAACGCCGCCGTCGCCCTCTCCGTACTGCCCGAGGCGGAACTCCTTCACGCGCTTATCCTTTTTCAGGTGTTGCCAGATGGCGTTTTTCAGCGCGCCCGTCCCCTTTCCGTGAATCAGGCGAACCTTGGTAAAGCCCGCAACGGTTGCCTCGTCCAGATACTTGTCAACCTCCTGCCAGCCCTCGTCGCCCATCAGCCCGCGCAGATCGATCTCGTCGCGAAAATCGCGGCTGACCTCCACGCGGTAGCCTGCGGCTGGCGCTTTCTTGCCGTCGCGGATAACCTGCACTTCGTCCTCCGCCAGTTCCAGATTGGCAAGCGGGGTGCGCGTTTTGAGGATGCCCGCCTGCACCAACACGTTTCCGCTCTTGTCGGGCAGTTCCAGTACAGTACCCTCGCTGCCGACATTGACCAAATACACGCGATCCCCCTTGCGGAGCGGTCTCGGCAGAACATATTTCTCGTTCTTTCTGTGCTCCTCAACGGGATTCACACGGTCGTCGTTCTTGCGCAGTTCCGCGCGAACCGCGCGGCGCGCCACGTCAAGCCCTTCGCGCAAACGATCCTTTTCCTGCGCCTTCTTCGCCTTTTCCAACTGGGCAAAAATGAAATCGCTCGACGCCTTCGCGCTGTCCAACATCTGCTGCGCCTTGCGTTGCTTCTGCTCGATCTCGCGGTTTGCTTCCTTCCGCATCCGCGCCAGTTCCGATTCGGTCTCGGCGCGCTTGCGCTCGTATTCGCTCCGCAGGCGCTCCGCCTCCGCGCGATTCCGGTCGGCTTCCAGTCTCGAAGCTTCCAGTTGCCCGATGACCTCTTCAAACTGCTTGTGGTCAGTTCCGACGTGCTGTTTCGCCAGTTCGATGATCTCATGCGGCAGTCCGAGCTTCTCGGAAATCGCGAATGCGTTGGACTTTCCGGGCGTTCCGATTATCAGCCGATAGGTCGGCTTGAGCGTGGTCACGTCAAATTCGCAGGAAGCGTTCAGCACCCCTTCGGTGTGGAGCGCGTAGGTTTTCAGTTCGGTATAGTGCGTGGTTGCCACACACATCGCGCCAACCTTGCGCACCGATTCGATGACCGCAACCGCCAGCGCCGCGCCCTCCACGGGGTCAGTTCCCGCGCCCAACTCGTCAAACAGACAGAGTGAGCGGCTGTCCACCTGCTTCATGATGGACACGATGTTGACCATGTGCGAGGAGAACGTGGACAGCGATTGCTCAATGCTCTGCTCGTCTCCGATATCCACCAGAATATTGCGGAACACGCGCACCGAGGAATCCGCCTCGGCGGGGATATGCAGTCCCGCCTGCGCCATCAGTGAAAACAGTCCGATGGTTTTCAGGGTCACGGTCTTACCGCCCGTGTTCGGTCCTGTGATGATAAGTGTGTCGCAGGCGTCGCCCATGCGGATATCGGTGGGAACCACCGTCTCCTTCGGAATCAGCGGGTGTCGCGCGCGGCGCAGGTCAATCGGACCGTTCTCGGTCACAAGCGGCGCACAGCCACCGATGCGGGCGGAAAACTCTCCGCAGGCAAAACGGAAGGCAAGTTCGGTGATATTCAGGTAGTCCAGCCGCAACGATTCCGCCGCCGTGCTGACCTCTGCGGACAGCGCAAAAAGGATGCGTTCGATCTCGTGCTCTTCCTTCGACTGCAGCATCCGCAACTCGTTGTTTGCTTCCACCACCGCCATCGGCTCAACGAAGATCGTAGCGCCCGAGGAGGAAGTGTCGTGAATCAGTCCCTTGATCTCATTCTTGCACTCCACCTTGACGGGAACAACATACCGCCCGTTCCGCGTGGTCACCAGATTATCCTGCAGGGCTTTGGAATAAGAACCGCTGATAAAGTGCTGGAGCGTTTCCTTGATGCGGTTGTTGGTATCGCGGATTTTGCGGCGCAGATCGGCAAGCGCGGGGCTTGCTTCGTCGGCGATCATGTCCTCTGAGAGAATTGAACGCGTGATGCGCTCTTCCAATGTCCGATTGCAGAGAAGCCGACCGAACACCTCGTCCAGAGAGGTTGTAAAGGTACGGTTTGTCTTATTATAATCCGAGAGCGCGCGGGCAGAATGCAGCAGGCGCGCCACCTCCAACAACTCGCGCGTGGAGAGCATTGCGCCCTTTTCGGCGCGCTCGCACGCCGCCGAGACGTCCTGCACCGAGCCGAAAGGCGGCATTCCCTTGGCGTCGGAGAGCCGTCGGGCGTCGGTCGTCCGCTCCAGTCGGCGCGCCACCTCGACCGCGTCGTCGGAAGGCGTCAGTCTGCGGCAAAGTTCCTTTGCGCCCTCGGTTGCCGCGCAGGCGGCAAGCAGGTCGCAGATTTTGTCAAATTCCAACGTGGTCAGGGTCTTATCGGAAAAACTCATGATTGCTTCAGCCTCCGCATGGTATGGTAAAAATTCAACGCTTCAAATCCGTGCCCGATGTGCGACAGAATATAGGATTCGGCTTGCTTTGCAAACGCCGCAAGGTCCGCTTCCTCCTTCAGTTCAAACGAAAGAAGCCGCTCAAGCGGCGCTGCGGCGCAGAAGCGGATTGCCGCCGTTACCGCAGGCGACAGGATTCCGATAATCTCCGCTTCGCGCAACTCGTCCGCATAAGTGCCGGTCGGGTGCGGAATTCCCTGCCGTCTGCCCCAACAGTCGCGGCAGATCAGAGCGCCGCTCATCACGTCAAGATAAAACGGGTCGGATTCCGTCTTTCCACACACGGCGCACCCGGAAAGATCCGGCGCATACCCCGAGAGCACTGCGGCGCGGATCTCAAACGCGCCCTTGATCTGCTCCTGCGGGCGGAGATCATACGACAGCGCGTGCAGGGCGTTGAGAAGCAGGCGGAGCATTTCCCCCGCCTCTTCCCCTTCGTCGGTGACCTCGCAGGTCAACTCGCAGAGATAGGCGGCAAGGTTGAGGCGGTCGATATCGCCCGTCAGTCCGTAAAACGGCTGAATCGCGCTCCCGCTCTTGAGGATATAGGTTGTCCCTTTGCGATAGTATTCAAAATTGCCGTAGGTAAACAGTTGGCTGACCGAAATCTGCGGTCCGCGCAGCGCGTGACTGCCTTTGGAAAGGATGGAGATTCTCCCCTTTTCCGCCGTCAGAACCGAGAGATAACGGTCGCTTTCGCCCACGTCCCTGACGCGGACGACCACGCCGTCAACCGATTCGTGCAGAGACGCCATTTCAGCCTCCGTACCCGAAATCGCTGACGCCGCGCGCGCTGTCCCGCCAGTTCTCCTTGACCTTGACCCAAAGATTCAGGTAAACCTTTGTTCCCGTCAGATTTTCAAGATCCTGCCGCGCATATGTTCCGATGCGCTTGAGCGTTTCCCCGTTCTTGCCGACCAGAATGCCCTTATGCGATTCCTTTTCGCAGAAAATTTCCGCGCGGATGCGGGTCAGGTTCCCCTCTTCTTTGAACTCCTCGATCACAACCGCAATGCCGTGCGGAACTTCGCGATCCAACGTCCGCAGAATTTTCTCGCGGATGATCTCGGATGCCATCTGCCGCACGGTCTGGTCGGTCATCATGTCCTCGGCAAAAATCCATTCGTCCTCATGCAGGAATTTGCGGCATTCGTCCAACAGCTCGTCCACATGCTTTCCGCTCTTGGCGCAAATCGGAACGACCGCCGCAAAGTTGCCGAGCGCCGCATATGCCGCAATCGTTTCGGCAATCCGCTCGCGGCGGCAAAGATCGCACTTATTCAGCGCCAGAATGGCGGGAATTCCCGTCTGCCTGAGCCGTGCGATCACCTTCTCTTCCACGTCGCCCGGATTATATGCCGCGTCCGCGACGAGAATCACCGCGTCGCCGTCCTGCATAGAACCGGTTGCAACTTTCACCATGTAATCCCCGAGCGTGTTCTTCGCGTTGAAGATTCCCGGAGTATCGATAAAGACGAATTGATCCTCTCCCCGCGTTTCGATTCCGAGGATGCGATTCCGCGTGGTCTGCGGCTTGGAGGATACAATGGCAACCTTCTCGCCGAGAATGCAGTTGAGCAAGGTCGATTTTCCCACGTTAGGTCGTCCTACAATTGCAAAAAAGCCTGTTCGTTTCATTGTTTCTTTGTCCTGTTTCTTATTTTCTCCCGAAAAATCCCGTCGGGTCGGGCTTCTCGCCCAAAAGGTCGAGCCGATCCTCCGTTTGCAGATCGGTGACCTCGCAGAAGGTCATTTTCCCCGTTGCGGGGTCTTCAAACGCGAGCAGAATGTAGTGGCTGAACTCCGCCGTGTAGATGTTTCCCTTGTCGGCAGGCTTGTAAACGCCGCGATAGCGCCGCAGACGGCTCATGGTCAGAAGGCGGTTGTCCTCGCAGAACGCAATCACGTCATCCACCGTCAGTTCGGGCAGATTCTCCGCACTTTTCTTTTCGGCGCAGTCCCGTATCCGGAAGAAGCTGAGCGGTCCGAAAAAGGCGAAAAAGACAACCATGCAAACGGCAAAGGTGATAACCTTGACGTTCCGTCCCGCAAAACCTTCCGGTTTGGTCGGTTCTTCCGCTTCCGGCTTTTTCTGATAACGGTTCATTTTGTCCCCTTGAGCGAAAGCCCCATGCGGTCGAGAATCTCGCGCTGTCTGCGCCGCATATCGGCTTCCTCGTCTCCGCCCGCTTCGTGGTCGTAGCCCAGCAGATGGAGCATGGAATGCACGGTCAGAAACGCCGCCTCGCGCTCAAAGCTGTGACCGAATTCCTCCGCCTGCTTCTTTGCCTGTTCCAGAGAGATCACGATATCGCCGAGCATCCCCACAAACTCGTCCACAGGCGGCTCTTCGCTCTCCCCCGTGTAGTCGAACAGCGGGAAGGACAGCACGTCGGTCGGGCGGTCGATGTTCCGGAATTTCCGATTCAGTTCGCGGATTCCCTCGTTGTCGGTAAAGGTGACCGACACCTCGATCGGGTTTTCGTACTGTTCATAGTCCAGGGTTGTCTCCACCGCGCGGCGAACCAGCATTTTCAGCTTGTAGGTCAGCGGCAACAGTTCCTGACGGTTTTCAAAATCAATCTTGCAAAGCATTTTCCGTTCCATATTATTCGGTTTCCTTTCCGTGTTTTTCGGTTCTGCGCACTGCGCGGAATCGCTCTGCCGCCCTCTCGCGGTCGTTCTTTTCCTTCCGTATCATCTCGCGGTCATACCGCTCGTATGCCTGAATGATCTTCTGCACCAGCCTGTGGCGCACCACGTCGCGCTCGGTGAAATAGTGGATTCCGATGTCCTCGATCCCCGCAAGGATTTTCACCGCCGCCGCAAGCCCGCTCTTCTGACCTCTGGGCAGGTCGGTCTGGGTCAGGTCGCCCGTCACCACCACCTTGGAGTTGAATCCGAGGCGCGTGAGAAACATCTTCATCTGCTCGGGCGTGGCGTTCTGCGCCTCGTCCAGAATGATGAAGGAATCGTCCAGAGTCCGTCCTCTCATGTAGGCAAGCGGCGCAATCTCGATCACGCCCTTTTCTACCTGTTTCTGGTAGTTCTCCACGCCCATCATCTCGTAAAGCGCGTCGTAAAGCGGGCGCAGATAGGGGTCGATCTTACTTTGCAGGTCTCCCGGGAGGAATCCGAGTTTTTCGCCCGCCTCGATTGCGGGGCGCGTCAGGATCACGCGGCTGACCTGCTTTTCCCGCAGCGCCTTGACCGCCATCGCGACCGCAAGAAAGGTTTTTCCCGTTCCCGCAGGTCCGACGCCGAGAACGATCGTATTCTTGCGGATGCTCTCGACATACTGTTTCTGCCCGACGGTCTTTGCCTTGATCGGCTTGCCTTTGGCGGTCACGCAGATGCAGGCGTCGCCGAGCGCTTCGAGTTCCGCGCCCTGTCCCGCCGTTACCATATCGATGGCATACTGCACCGACTGCTCCGACAGTTCGTCGGTTTTGGAGCAAAGTTCATGCAGGTAGGTAACGCACTGCGCGGCGGCGTTCACCGCTTCGGCGTTCTCCCCCTCGATCACGATTGAATCTCCCCCGTCCCCTGCGCGATTCCGCACCGTTACGCCGAACTGCGCCTCGATCATGGCGGCGTTCCGGTCAAAGCTTCCGAAGATTTTCGCGGTCGCTTCGGGATGTTCCATTTTGATACTTCTGCGGTTCATTTGACTCCTCTCCGTGCGATTAGTCGGTCACATCGAATTCGACCTGCTCGGCAATGTCCTCAATGCAGGACACCGTGCATTCCAACAGAACCCCACTGTCCGTGAGAACCAGTTCGGTTTTGCAGGACAGCAGCTGCGCGTTCTCCGAGAGCCGCCGCAAATCCGCTTCCAATCGGTCATACGCCAGCTTGGTTGCTTCCTCGGGCGTTCTTGTCACCGCTTCCTCCCGCCAGAGTCTGCGCGTTTCGCGGCGCAGAGAGACAGGCAGATTTTGCAGAAACCACAGATCGGGATGTGTTACCGTTTCTATTATATCACAATCGGCACTCCCATTTCCAGTGTTTTCTGAAATTTTTCCCGTAAAAGCGAAAAAATTCAGCCAGACATTCCCTTTTTCCGTGGCATAACAGACCTTTTCGGTATCGGAGAACGGAATCTCGACGGTCAGCGTGTGCTCGGTGCGCGCCAGAACCCGACCTGCGGCGCGGGTAAACCTGCACCCGATGTTCTCATGTTCGAAAATTCCGCTGACCAGAAGTTCCCCGCGCCGCACCGCCTGACCCGCGCGCACCACGGGATTTCCGCGGTACAACTCCAGAAGTTCAATCTGCCCGTCCACCCGCGCCACCAGGTCTGCGGGGCGCGTAGCCCCCGTGCCGTCGGGCTTTGCTTCACGCTCCATGACCTGTACCTCGGCAACCGTCCCCTGCATCCGGACCGAAATCCACGCAAGGCGGTCGGAGGTCAGCAGAACGCGGTTCTCCACCTCGCCCGCCGAAAAATCGGGCAGATAGCTTCCGATGCCGAAGCCGTTGTTCTTCAGTTCCTCCACCACTTCCGCCGCGCTCATCGTGCGGTTTCCCGTTACCCGAACGTCCCAGACAAACAGCCGCGAAACGAGCAGAAGCCCGACAACGAAAAGTCCGCCCACAACCAACCCGGGGCGGCGCAAAAGCCGAAGCAGGAGCGACGGAAGCCCGCCCCGCCGCAGAACGGTGACGGGAAGCGCTTTCGTCAATTTCTGCGCCGCCCGCGCGGAGCAGATCAGCCGGATTCCGCCGTCCTCTCCGGCAACCAAGCGGGAAAAAGGCGTATCCTCCCGCAGGAGCGCGTCCATGAGCGGGGCGGCGTTTGCGGAATCGGCGGAAAGTTCCGCATACCCCGTAAGGAACAGGATCGGATTCATTCGCGCACCTCCTCGTCCTCAAAGCTGACCGACAGAACCGTCCCCGTCAGAGTCGCGCAACCGCAGGAGAAGGAAACGCAGACAAGATCCCTGCCCCTGACCGCCAACACCGCATGCCGCCGCTTCAGGCGGATGCAGGTTGCCGTGTAGGTCAGAATCCTGCGACACCCCTGCGCCGTCACGCGCTCCCGCCCCCAGACCGTCACGCTTTCATGATACGGGAACACGCTCCGCAACTCTCCCGTGCCCCGCGCCTTCTTTTTTTCTTTCGCCATTCCAAGCCTCCCGCCGCATAAAATTCCGAGCCGTTACATACTGTTTAGCTGTGTAACTGTTTAGCTGTGTAACTGTTTAGCTGTGTAACTGTGTAGCTTTAGCATTCTATTTTATGCGTGGGAGGACGTTACCATGACAGATTCGCATACGGGAGCGTTGCGGGAGCGCACTCCGGGGCAGCTTTGCTTTGGCTTTTTCGCCCTGTTCTGCCTCTTTCTGATTCTGCGCAATCCGGACGTTGCCATCGAATACATCACCTCGGGTCTGCGCCTTTGTGCGGTGACCGTGATTCCCTCGCTCTTTCCGTTTCTGGTTCTGTCGGAACTGATTGTCTCTGGCGGCATCGGTCGGCTTTTACTCCGCCCGGTCTCGGGACTGCTTGCGGGACTGTTCCGCCTGCCGCCCGACGGTTGCTGCGCCATTCTGCTCGGCATGTTCTGCGGCTTTCCGGTCGGCGCGCGGGCGGCGGTCAGCGCCTACGATTCCGGAAGGCTGACCCGCGACGAAGCGGAACGCGTGATCTGCGCTTCCACCAACCCATCCTCGGCATTTCTCTTGAATGCGGTCGGCGTTTCGCTTCACGGAAACCGTCGCTACGGCTCTGCCCTGCTCACGGTCACGTTGCTCTCCTCGCTTCTCATCGGCATTCTGCTCGGTCGGATGCCGAAAAAGGATGACTCCGCCGCAAGCCCCGCAAAGCCCGCCGTTGCCGCCCCGCAAAAGAGCGGCGCGCAATTCTTTACAGACGCCATCCGCTCCGCACTGACGGGGATGCTGACCGTTTGCGCCTATGTGGTCTTTTTCTCGGCATTCTGCGGAACTCTGACCGTACTCGCCGACCGCCTGCGGCTTCCCGAAGCCGTCCGCGCCGCCGTGTTCTGCGTGTTTGAGTTGTCGGGCGGGGTTTCGGTGGCGTCCGCGCTGGAAGCGCCGTACCTCTCCGCCGTACTGACCGCGTTTGCGGTGGGGTGGTCGGGACTTTCGGTGCACTGTCAGATCCTGTCGGTCTGCGACGGTCGCGGCTTCCGGATGTGGCGCTACTTTCTCTGCAAACTGTTGCACGGCGCGTTGACCGTTGCGGGCTTTCTGCTCGTTCTGCGCTGTTTCCCGTCGCTTGCCACCCCGCCCGCGCAGTCTGCCGAAGCCTTCGCCCTCTTTCCCGCCGCACCCGTGATAACGGTTTTCTTCCTGCTTTCGTTGCCCTTGCTCTTCCTACGGAATACCAAAAAAGCGCGTCACGGCGCTTGATCATCCAACGGAAAGACCCCGGGGTTTGCCCCGAGGTCTTTCCCTGTTTTCAGAACGTCACCGTCACAACCGTTCCTTGTCCGACGGTACTTTCGATCTTCAGCTCCGCGCCGTAGAGAACGCAGATATGCTTGACAATGGCAAGTCCCAGACCCGTTCCGCCCGTTTTCTTGGAACGCGACTTATCCACGCGATAGAACCGTTCGCAAACGCGGGAAATATGCTCCTTCGGAATTCCGATTCCCGTATCACGAACCGTTAACACCGTATGTTCGCCCTGCTCCCCGATTGCAACCTCCAATCGCCCGCCGTCTACGTTGTAGTTTACCGCGTTGGAGCAAAGGTTGGTCAACAGTTCATACATCCGCTCGGGCGCTGCCTGAACCGTCCCTTCGCCCGAGACGGTCACGGTCAGCCCTTTTTCGGCAATGCGCGGGTTCAGTTCCGCGATGACCTCATCCGCAATCGCGCGCAGATTGACCGGTTCGCGCTTCACCTCGCCGTGCTGTTCCAGACGTGAGAGACGGAGCATATCGGTTATCAGTTCGGACATCCGCGAAGCTTCCTTGTGAATCCGCTCCACCTGTGCGCGAACGCTTTCGTCCACGCCGTCCTTTGCCAGAATCAGTTCGGAAAGCCCCAGCGTGACGGTGATCGGCGTTTTCAGTTCGTGAGAAGCATTGGCAAAAAAGTCGCTCTTCTCCTTCGCAATGTCCCGCGCGTCGGTCACGTCGGTCACAATCACAATCTGCGCAATCTCCCGCGCCAGTGCGTAGTCGGTGATAGCGCGCAGGGTGACCACCAACTGGCGCTCTCCATAGCGGTATTCAAAGCTTCCGCCGCCCGCATACTCGTTGATCCGGCGGCAGAGTGCGTCGTCACGAACCAAACCGAACAGCCCCACGCCAACGTTCTTTTTTTCATCCCCGCCGAACAGCTTCAGCGCACTGCGGTTTGCAAACACCACGCGAAAAGCCGAATCCAGTGCGATGATGCCCTGCGCAACGATATCCAGTACCGTTGCCAGTTTCTCGCGCTCGGCAACCTGCGCCTCCATCATGGCGTAGGTCTTTTTGTTCAGCTCGTTGATTTCCCAGACCACAGCATCGTATTCCGGTTCGCGACGGTCGGGGACGATCGGCTTGTATTCCCCGTTCTCCAAAGCCCGCAGACTTTCCGCAACGCCCTCGATGCGTTCGGAGAAGCCTTTTGACATTCTGCCTGCAAAGACCGCAGACAGAGCAAGCGACGCCAACACCGAGGCGATCAGAAACGGAACTGCCGCGCGGAAAAATGCGGCGCGCTCCCGATTCGGGGTCATGACCCAGAGCACCATGCGTTCACCGTCCGCCGTTTCCGCCACTTCCGCATAGCAAAGCATCTCCGCTCCCACGGCTTGCGAATACCGCTCCGTGACCGTCGGCTTGCCCGCCAGCGCCGCCGTGATTTCGGCGCATGTATCGAACCGCTCCCCCGCATCCGAGAGACCGCTGTCGCAAAGCACCGTTCCGTCCTCGAAAAATACCGTTATGCGCAAAGCTTCGTTCGGTTCGTAAGTTTTTATCGCTTCAAGGGTGTCATCGGTTCGCAACAGCGTTTCCAACAAGCCGATCTCCGCCCGCAGGCGTTCCCGCGCCGCTTCCGCACTGCTTTTCCGCACCGCAACCGCGCCTGCGCCGAACACCGTGAACACACAGAACAGCGACAGGAGCAAAATCCGGACAAAAATACGTTTTCTCATTCCGCCTTCGTTTCAAAGCGATAGCCGATGCCCCGCACGGTCACAATGGCATCATAGCCGCCGGCTTCCTTGATCTTCTCCCGCAGGGTCGCGATGTGCATATCCAGCGTACGGGTCTCCCCGACATAATCCTCCCCCCAGACCGAGCGGAACAGCGTATCCCGCTCCACGGTTACGCCCGTCTGCCCGAGCAGGAGCGCGAGCAGTTTGTATTCCTTGAGCGTCAGTCCAAGATCCTTTCCGTTATAAAACGCGCGGTAAGTGTTGCGGTCAACCGTAAATCCGCCCGAAGCGGAGACATACAGGTTGGCGCGCCGCAGGTTGGTCTTGACCCGCGCCATCAGTTCCAGAATGGAGAACGGTTTGGCAATGTAATCGTCCGCGCCCTTGTTCAGCCCCTTGACAAAGCTGATCTCGTCGGATTTCGCGCTGACAATGATAACGGGAATCCGCTCGTCCAGCTTTCGGATTTCCGAGAGAACCGTATAACCGTCCATGTCGGGAAGCATGATATCGAGAATCACAATATCGGGTTTTCCCGCGCGGAACGCCTCCAGAAAAGAGGGACCGTCCTCAAACAGTCTGATATCGTAGTCGTCCTCAAACGCGCCGCGATAGACCTCGCCGATTCCTTCGTCATCCTCAACCGCGTAAATCATCTTTTTATTCATTCCGTCTCTCCCCGCTCGCAAGATTCTATCGTTATTATAGCATACTCCGGAACATTTTGCAAGAGTTTTTTCAACCGTTAACCGCAACAAAATCAACCGCAGAAGAA
>CAVGEJ010000071.1:0-12851 GCA_963628215.1 Eubacterium sp. CAG:180 | reverse complement strand
AGTCGCAGGAGCGTGAGCGGCTACGAGGTCGAAAAAACACTCGCTTGGATTGTTGAGACGGGCGACTTTAAGGTCGAAATCAGCGGCAGAGCCGACGGCGTTTTCCATGGGGATATCCCGATCGTTGAGGAAATCAAAACCACAAACGGACGGGTCGACCGCCCGCCAACCGCCCTGCATGAAGCGCAGGCAATGTGCTACGCGTGGATGCTTGCACAGAAAGAAAACGCAAGCGCGGTTGAAGTCCGTATGACCAAATACCGCCACTCCGACGAAGCCTGCGAAACAACTACTGTCACCAAAACCGCAGAGGAACTGGAAGACTATTGCGCGGAACTCATCTCCCGTGTGCTCTGGCGGGCGGGGTATATCGCGGAGCGCGCAAAGACAAGACTGCCGTCGGCGAAAGGTTGCCGCTTCCCGTACCGCAACCTCCGCGAAGGGCAGGAAACCCTCCTCGGCGAATGTTACCGCGATATCCGACACGGCAAACGGCTGTTTGTAGAAGCCCCGACGGGCATCGGGAAAACCGTCTCCACGCTTTATCCCGCCGTCCGCGCGCTCGGGGAGGGAAGCTGTGACCGCGTGTTCTACCTGACCGCAAAGGCGAGCACCTGCCGCGAAGCCTTCCGCGCCGCAAAGGATATCTATAACGCGGGCGGACATCTCCGAACCGTTATTCTGACCTCGCGCGACCGCATCTGCCCGAACCGCGAGGCGCGCGAAGATCCGTGCGGCATCACCGCGCATTGCAATCCGCAGATGTGCCCCCGGGCGGCGCGGTTTTACGACCGCGTTCCGACCGCACTGTGCGACCTGTTGGATCACGGCAACGGCTACACGCGCGGCGTGTTGGAAAAAGCGGCGGAGGATTACGGACTTTGCCCGTATGAGTTGCAACTGGAACTGTCGGAATTCTGCGACATCCTCATCTGCGACTATAACTATGTGTTCGACCCGTTGGTCTACCTGCGGCGCTATTTCGCGCAGGACGTGCCTGCGGAACGGAACGTCTTTCTGGTGGACGAGGCGCATAACCTCGCCGACCGCGCCCGCACAATGTATTCGGCACAGTTGGCGCTGACCGACGCGGAAACGGCGTGGCGCGTACTGTCCGCCCCCGAGCGAACTGCCGAAAGCCCGCTTGCGGATGGCGGAAAGCCGCTGAAGGATCTGATTCTGGCGTTGCGTTCCTGCCGCGGGCTTTGCCGCGAGGGCGCGGAAACCGACCGCGACGGTGTGAAGCACGGGTACTATATCACGCACGGCGCGATGGAGAAGCTGACCGCGCAGGCAGAGACCTGCCGCGAGTTCCTTTCGTCGTTGGCGCAAAAGGGGGACGTGCCGCCCGAGGCGACGGCGTTCGGCGCGGCGCTGAAGAAATTTACCGTGGTTGCCGGGCATTACGATTCGCATTTTCTGACCTTTGCGGAACGGCACGGGCACGAGGTGATTGTGCGGCTCGTCTGCCTTGACCCGTCGGAGGTGTTGGATACGGCGCTGTCGCGCGCCAAAGCGGCGGTCTTTTTCTCGGCAACGCTGACCCCGCCCGATTACTTTGCAAATATCCTCGGTGGCGGAAAGGGCGCGGTGCGGCTCTCGATTCCGTCCCCGTTCGATCCCGCCAATCTCTGTCTGGCGGCAGTGACGGGAGTCAGTACACGCTACGAGGATCGCGAAAAGAGCGCAAAAAAAATCGCCGCCTGCATCGCGGCAACGGTTTCGGGGAAGAAGGGCAATTATATGGTCTTTTTCCCGTCCTATGAGTACCTCGGGCGGGTGTTGGAAGCATTCCGCGCGCGGTATCCGTCGGTGGAGATCATCGAGCAGACGCACGGCATGGGACTGCGCGGGCGGGAGGAATTCCTTGCGCGGTTCGCGGACGACGGGAAACTGCGCGTCGGCTTCTGCGTGTTGGGCGGGTCGTTTTCCGAGGGCGTGGATCTCCCGGGCGGCAGGCTCATCGGCACGGTGGTTGTGGGAGTCGGACTCCCGGGGCTTTCAAGCGAGCGGAACATCCTGCGCGAATACTACGACGAAAACGGCGAGGCGGGCTATGACTACGCCTACACCTATCCCGGCATGAACCGCGTTCTGCAGGCGGTGGGGAGAGTCATCCGCCGCGAAACGGATCGCGGCGTGGCGGTTCTGATCGACGACCGTTGGCGCGAAGATCGCTTCCGCTGTCTCTTTCCCGCGCATTGGAACGGAATTCAATATGCAGGAAATCAAAAAGAACTTGCAAATATTGTCTCTGCATTTTGGCTGAAAGACAGCGAAACCACCAAAAATGAATTTTCGTAACGATTAATTTGCAAAAACATATTGCTTTTTCGGCATGAATATGCTATACTGTTAAGGTAGAATTTTGGGGTTACTCCCACGGAAAGGCGATAGCGATACAGATGGAATACGCAAAACTGTCACGGCAGGAGCAGACCGTCCTGCTGGAGAATCTGAAACGGGAATACGAGGCGTATCGGGCGCGGGGATTGGCATTGGATCTCTCGCGCGGCAAGCCCGGGGCGGCGCAGCTGGATCTGTTGCAGGGAATGCTTGACTGCATCAGTTCCTCCTCGGACTGCCGCACCGAAAACGGCTTTGACTGCCGCAACTACGGCGTTCTGGACGGCATTCCCGAGGCGAAACGGATGTTCGCGGAACTGTTGCACATTCCCGCCGAGGATCTGTTCATCGGCGGCAACTCCTCGCTGAATCTGATGTATGACGCGGTTGCGCGCGCAATGCTCTACGGCGTTTGCGACAGCGACCGCCCGTGGTGCAAAGAGGAAAAAATCTATTTCCTTTGCCCGTCTCCCGGGTATGACCGTCATTTCGGCGTTTGCGAATCGCTCGGCATCGGGATGATTCCCGTTGCGATGACCCCGACGGGACCCGACATGGACGAGGTGGAACGTCTGGCTGCCTCCGACCCGATGATCAAGGGCATCTGGTGCTGCCCGAAGTACTCCAACCCCGACGGGATTACCTATTCGGACGAAACGGTTGAGCGCTTCGGCGCGATGCGGACGGCGGCGAAGGATTTCCGCATTTTCTGGGACAACGCCTACGCGGTGCACGATCTGTACCCCGACCGCCGCGACGAACTGGCGGATATTTTCGAAGCATGCGCGCGGCACGGAAACGGCAATCGGGTGTTTTACTTTGCGTCAACCTCCAAGATTTCCTTCCCCGGCTCGGGTGTGGCAATCATGGCGGCGTCGCAGGAGAATCTGCGGCAGATCATGCCGATCATCGGCGCGCAGACCATCGGGTTTGACAAGATCAATCAGTTGCGCCACGTGCGCTATTTCGGCAACGCGGAGAACATCCGGCGGCACATGATGATGCTTGCCGATCTGATCCGCCCGAAGTTTGAAATCGTTCTGGATCATCTGGACAGTGATCTTTCCGATACGGGCGTTGCGCACTGGACGCGCCCGCTCGGCGGATATTTCATCAGCCTGTATGTGATGAACGGTTGCGCAAAGCGAACCTACGCGCTCTGCGAACAGGCGGGCGTGAAGCTGACGCGGGTCGGAGCGACCTATCCTTACGGCAACGATCCCGACGACAGCAACATCCGCATTGCGCCGACCTATCCGAACGAGGACGATCTGCTGACCGCGGTCAAGGTGCTCACGGTCTGCACGCGGATCGCGGCGCTCGAAAAATTGCTCGGATAAAGATGCGAGGGACGTGAGGGGGGGGTGGAACGCATCCCCCCTCATCAGTCGCTAACGCGACAGCTTCCCCCCGAGGGGAAGCCTTTTGGCACGGGTTCTTTGGTTTGCAGTATTTATAACATATCCAACGATGTAGTTACATATATCGTTACATAAGATATTGATATAAGAGTTCCGCAGAAAAAATACGCGGGGTTATTTACCGGAATCATCACTGTGAAAAATAATCTTCTTTGTGTAAAAACGGCTTGGAATCGTATTGCCCCTGTCAGTATGGCGTACATCAGGCTTCCCCTCGGGGGGAAGCTGTCGCGTCAGCGACTGATGAGGGGGGATAAATCTTCTCTTTTACAGGTGTTAAATAAGAAACACTATAGGACATTATTCCCAAAAAAGCAGGGTGCTTTTACAGACGTGAAAAGACGGAAGTAACATTCAACGGAGGCTTTCATGCCTGCAATTTTTTTGCGTACCTTTGCGGTCATCTTTCTGGCGGAGATGGGGGACAAATCGCAACTCCTGATGGCGGCGCTGACGGCGGAATACCGTTTGCGGGATATTTTTGCGGGGACGTTTGCGGCGATTGCGGTTCTGTGCGGGCTTGCGGTGTCGCTCGGCGCGCTGTTGGGGGAACTGTTGCCCATAACGCTGATTTCTCTTGTGGCGGGCGGCGCGTTCCTCTTTTTTGCATGGTCGGGTATCGGCGGCGGAGAAGAGGACGGCAAAGTCCGTCGCGGCAAGGCGTTTCCCGCGATCTTCGGCACGTATTTTCTGGCGGAGTTGGGTGACAAAACGCAGCTTGCCACACTCGCGCTTTCGGCGGAGAACTCCCGCGCGATGCCTGCGGTCTTTCTCGGCGCAACGGCGGCGCTGTTCGCCTCGGGACTGCTCGGCGTTGGGGTCGGCGTTCTTCTGGGGCGGCATTTGCCGGAGCGGCTGTTCCGCGCGGGGTCGTTTGTCATTTTCGCGGCGTGCGGCGCGGTCAAACTGTTGGGCGGAATGGAGCGCCTGATGCCGACCGCGTGGGCGGTTGCCGCCGTTTCGGCAATTCTGATGATTTTTGTTTTGCTCTGCGCCCTGACGGTGCGGAGACGAGGGAGGGCACATGACGCAGCGGGAGAGCAACCCGTATCCGTACAGCGACAGTAACAAGCGCTATCAGACCTTTGAATATTTCGCGCGGCGAACCTACGGGCGGCGGGTGGTCAAGCTGCCGCTTGACGGCGGGTTTACCTGCCCGAACATTGACGGAACTTGCGGCAAGGGCGGCTGTATCTACTGTTCCGCGCGCGGGAGCGGAGATTTTGCGCCAGACGCGCGGCTGTCAATTGCCGAGCAGATTGCCCGTCAGCGGGCGCTGTATGCGCGCAAATGGGATGTTTCGGCTTGCATTGCGTATTTTCAGGCGCGCACCAACACCTATGCGCCCGTGGCGGTTCTGCGTGAAAAATTCGAGGCGGCGCTCGCGGTGGACGGCATTGTGGGGCTGAACATCGCGACCCGCGCGGACTGTCTGCCGCCCGATGTGGTGGCGTACCTTGCCGACCTCGCGGAGCGAACCAACCTGACGGTGGAACTGGGGCTTCAGTCCTCGTCGGACGTGACGGCGGAGCGGATTCATCGCGGGCACACGTGGGCGCAGTTTCTGGACGGTTACAATCGCCTGAGGGCGGCAAGCGGAAAGATTGCGATTTGCGTGCATCTGATTTTTGGGTTGCCGGGCGAGGATGACGAAACGATGTTACAGACCGCGCGCGATGTTGCAACGCTTCGTCCCGGGCAGGTCAAGCTGCATCTGCTTCACGTCCTGCGCGAAACCGAATTGGAAAAGCAGTGGCGCGCGGGGCTCTACCAACCGCTTGAAGAGCCGCACTACATTCGCCTGCTCGCGTCCGCTCTGGAACTTCTCCCGCCCGAAACGGTGATCTGTCGCTTAACCGGCGACGGCTCGCGCGACGACTTATTAGCCCCGCTCTGGACGCTCCGCAAGACCGCCGTCATCAACGATCTCGACAAACTCCTATACCGCGAGTCCCGCTGGCAGGGGAGGCTGTGTGAGGTGTAGAGAAAGACCTTGGGGCGTTGCCCCAAACCCTATTTAAGAGACTTTTTGAAAAAAGTCTCTTAAAAATCTCCAAAAACTTTCCCCCAAGGGCGGGATTCTACGTGGAATCCCGCCCTTGGGGGAAATTCTTGAAGGTCCTTAGGAAACTTCTTCTAAGAAGTTTCCTAAGTAGGGTTTGGGGCAACGCCCCAAGGTCTTACCCTCCCACTTCGCACAGCCTCTCCACCTCCCGGTCGGGACGGATGGGGGTGGGGTTGGGCGCGTGGGAGGGGTTGAACCAGACGGTCAGAAGCCCGGCGGCATGACCGCCCGCAATGTCGGAAGTCAGACTGTCGCCGATCATGGCGGTCTCGGAGCGTTTCAAATCGGGATAGCGCGCAAAGCAAGCGTCAAAGAACGCCGCGGAAGGCTTCTCCGCGCCAAGTTCTTCGGAGATGAATAAGCCGTCAAACAAATCGGCAATCCCCGCGCCCGCGAGTCGGGAGCGCTGAACAGAGCCTGTCCCGTTGGATGCCGCGAAAAGGCGGTACTTCCTGTGAAGTTCCCGAAGCGCTTCCGAAGCGCCCGGCATCAGATGATGCTGTTGCCCGAGCCGCTTTTCGTAAGCGGCGCAGATTGCGGCGGGATCTGCGCTGTCCGCGCCGATTTCCGCAAACAGATCGCGGAAACGGAGAATCTTCAGCTCGTCGCGCGTGACCTCCCGCCGCTCCAGACGTTTCCAGTAGCCCGCGTTGATTTCGGCGTAGCGGGCGAGAAGTGCCTCGGTGACGGGAATGCCCGCCGCGCGAAGCGTTTCTTCCAACGCGTCGTGCTCCGATCTCCGAAAATCAAGCAGTGTGTCGTCCAGATCAAAAAACAGATTGCGAATCATGTGTGTTCCTCCTTTGTGGCACGGCTTTCGTGGCAGACCAGATAGAGAATCTGCATCTCTTTGCCGAGTTCGCGCAGGTACGCGAGCGCCGCTTCCAGATGGGGCGCGTCGAAGTTGACGAACGGGTCGTCCAGAAGCAGGAACGGCTTCTCTCCTTCGGCGGAGAGAACCTCGGTCAGCGCCAGACGGGCGCAGAACTGTAACAGGTCGCGCGTTCCGCGGCTCGCGGTTGCAAGACTGCGGCTGATACTGCCGTCGCGAACCGTCAGGGAAAGCTGCGGGTCGATGACCGCCTGCGGGGCGGTGGACTTCCCGAGCAGGGTAAGCCGCCGCTCAAACGCCGCCTGCATTCCGCCCAGATAGCGCGTGGAAAGCGCTTCCTTGGCGGTTTCCAGATACTTGGCGGTTTTGCGCAGGGTTGCAAGATTGGCGCGCGCCGTTTCCGCTTGCTCGGAGAGGTAGGCGATGCGGTCGTTCAATGCGGAAATTTCGGCGGTCGCATCGCTCAAACGGTTCAGGGACAGGCGCAGTGCGTTTTCCTCTTTGCGGGCGTTCTCAAGCGCCGCGCGGAGCGAGGCTTCCTTTTCGGCAGTGTCTGCGGCGGGTTGCTCCGGCGCGTCCAGAATCGCCCGGTTTGCCCCGTAAAATTCTTTGGCAGTCTGCCGCGCCTCGGCTAAATCCCGTTGCAACTGACGGTATTCCAGACAAAGGCTCTCGATCTGCGACTGACAGTCCTCAAGCGCAGTTCCCGCACGGGCGGCGGTCAGACGGTTGAAAAACGCCTGCATCGCGGATTTCTCCGCGTTCAGTTTCTCTTCCAAACCGCCCCGCTTTTCGCGGGTTGCGGCTTCGCGACGTCGCAGACCTGCAAGTGTATCCGCTTCGCTCCGCAAACGGGCAAGCGCGCGGGCGGTTTCTTTTTGCGGGGGGACGGACAGCCCGAACGCCGCGAAAAAGGCGTTCAGATCCGCCGTGTGCTTGGCGATCCTCCCGTTCAGTTCCCGCCGCTTCGGCGCAAGTTGACGGTTGAGTCCTTCCAGTGTGCGTGCCTGCGCGCAGAGCATCGAGAGCTGCGCCAACTCGTCCCGGCAGTTGCCGTCCGCGCGATGCAAACCGTAGCTGTCAAACATGGAAATCACCGGCGCTGACACCTCGGCGGCGGTTTGCTTCTTCGGCTCGGGGCGCGCGCTTTTCTTCGGTGAACCGCCCGCAAGGAACAGGATCACCGCCACAAATACCAACGCGCCGCCGCCCAGTGCCAGCGGGAGCGGCTGAAGCGACAGGGAAGGTACGGCGAGCAGAGCGAAGAGCACAATGCCGCAAAGCAGGGCAAGCAGGGGGAGGAACAGCGGAATCCGCCGCCCGGACTGCCCGGAACTGTGCGCCGCGCGCTCTTCGGCGGCAAGGCGTTCCGCCTCATCAAGCGCCCGCCCCGCGCGGTTCAGTTCTTCCTCGGAGGGGACTCCGACGCGCAACAGCCGCATAACGGCAGGGGAGGCGTTCGGTTCGGTCATGCCGCGCAGAGCGGATTCGGCGTCGCGGAGCGCGCGCTCCGACGCGTCGGCACGGTCAAAATCGGCGGATGTCGGAATCCGCTTCGGAAAACGGGCGGACAGTTCGGAGAGCCGCTTCTGCTCCTCTGCGGGAAGCGCGGCGTCTGCAAGCATCCGTTGCGTACTGCGGAATTCCGCAAGTCGCCCGCGGTTGGCACTGACCTCCGCATCCGTCGGAACTGTCCCGCCGAACGCGCCCGTAATTTCCGCTTCGCGCCGCTCTTTGGAGCGCACGGCGGTTTGCATGGAATTGTATTGCGTCCGCAGAATCCGATTGCGGTCGGCGGTGTTTTTGACCGCGCGGCAGTCGTTCAACGCTTTTTCCGCCGCGGCGGTCTTTTTCTCCGCTTCCCGAAGCGCCGCGGCGGTTTCGGCTTCCGTGACTGCTTTTTCCCGCAGGTCGGCAAGCTGTTGCTTCTTTTCAGCGCATTCGGTATCCAGTTCGCTGATGTAGCCTCTTCCGCCCTTTACCTCGTAATAGCGGCGGCGCTTGTCAATCAGCGCCTGCGCGTCATCGTAACAGCCGATATCGTCGGGGTCTTCAATCAACCCCGTCAGCTTGGAGAGAACCGAGGCATTCTCGCTCTTGGTATCAAGCGAGCGCTCCGAAAGATAGGCGCTCCGCTCAAAGCCGTCCGAGTCAATGCCGAACAGCTCGACGCCGACATCGGAACTGTAAGCGTCCGATGGCTTGTTCGTTTTCAGATCAAAGAGGCGGAACTCGTCCTGCGCTTCCTTGACTCCGAACACCCGTTCAATGCGGAATCGTCCCTTGGCGCTTTCAAACGTGAGACTGCCGCCAAACGTTCCGCCGTTCCACGGCGCGTATTTGCGGCGTTCGTTGAGGTCGAGATCGGTTTTGCGCGTGGCGGGAAGCCCGTAGAGCATCGCCTTGATAAAGACCGCCAGTGTGCTCTTGCCCCAACCGTTTTCCTCGCAGAGCGTGTTCAGCCCGCCCGAAAGGTCTTGGGTGTAGCCGCTGAACTTTCCGAAATTCTGAATTTCCAATCGCAACAGCTTCATATTTCAGGCTCCTCTCCGCGCAGGGCGCGCAATCCGCAGGCGATAATCCGCTCCTGTTCGGCGGAGTCCTGCTCGGAGGCAAGAACCCGGCGGATGAATTCGCCCTTGAGGGAAATAGCGTTTTCATAGTCCCGCGGGTCAATGCGCAGGGTCGTTTCGTCGCGGATGCGGAGCAGGGCAAAGCTGCCCGCAAGATCGGTTTGCAATTGCCTGACGTCCGGCGGACACTCGGGGTCGACCTGTCCCTTCAGAACCAGACGGCAGAAGTCGGTTTTCGGAATGTCCCCGATTTCCTTCCGCAGGGCGCTCTCCAACTCGGGAAAAGAGGCGTAGCCGCTGACGTCAAAGGGAATTTCGTGGAAGGTGCGGGAGGCAAAGGGGACAAAGGTGTGGTTCACGCGGCTGTTGACCGTTTCGAGAAGCACATAGCCTTTTCTGCCGCATTCGTCAAATCCGCGCCCCATCAGACATCCCGAGTAGCAGGCGATACCGCGCGCGTCGAGCGCGGCTTCCCGATAGGTGTGCAGATGCCCCAGCGCGAGATAGTCAATGTTCTTGTTTTTGAGTTTGGAAAAGGAGATGGCATATTCGCCGCCTTTTCCGCCACCGCGTACCTGCCCGTGAAGCAGGACGATGTTCATGCGCTCGGGGGGCAGGGAGAGCGCGGCGGGGTCGGGCGCAGTTCCGCCCGCAATCATGACCTCGCCGAAATCGAAATAGGTCCAGTCCTGCCCGAAGGTGTGCAGGTTGTCGGGCAGATCGGAACGCGCGGCAAGTCCGCCGCCGTCGTGATTCCCCGCAAGGTAGAATACCGAAAGGTTGGGATGCGCGCGGAAAAGATCCAGCACGTGGCGCACGGTGCGCTCGGAGGTGTTGTCGGAATCGAAGAGATCGCCCGCAATCAGAAGTGCGTCCGCGCCGTTTCGGTCGGCACTTTCGACCAGCGCGGAAAAATCGGAAAGAACCGCCCGGCGGTATTCCCGTGCGCCCTCGGGCGGAAAGACCGACTCCAACGGAGCGTCCAGATGGATGTCGGCGCAGTGAATCAGTTTCATGAAGGTCTCCTTATATGCAAATGCGGCTCAGCGCGTTTTTTCTTCTGTCAGGTATCATCATTATAGCATATTTTCGCGCGGATTGCAAGCGGGGGAGAGAAGAATCGGGAAAGTTCCGGGAACAAAAAAGCGGAGGGGTCAGCCCCTCCGTTTTTTCCATTTGAGAAGAAACGCCGAATTGACGATGACCAATACCGACCCTGCGTTATGTACCAACGCGCCGACAACGGGATTCAGCGTTCCCGTAATGGCAAGCACAATGGCAACAAAGTTCAACGTCATGGAAAAGGTCATGTTCAGGCGGATCGTCCGCATCATCCGCCGCGACAGCGCGACCAGATGCGGAAGTTCCCGGACTTCATCGTCCACAAGCGCAATGTCCGCCGCGTCCACCGCGATATCGCTGCCTACGCCGCCCATCGCGATTCCCACATCGGCGGCTTTGAGCGCGGGCGCGTCGTTCACGCCGTCCCCGATCATGCAGACCGCTTCTCCTTTTGCCTGATAGGCGCGGATTGCTTTCAGCTTATCCTCGGGCAGGCATCCTGCGTGAAAGTCGCGGATGCGGAGCGTTCCCGCAATTGCCGCCGCGGCATTTTCGTGGTCGCCCGTCAGCAGAACAGGCTCTGTGCCGAGCGCGCGTAACGCTTCAACCGTTGCGGCGCTTTCCGTCCGCACGGTGTCCGAAAGCGCGAGAAAGCCGACCGCTTGCCCGTCGTATGCCACAAGGATGACGGTACAGCCGCGGGAGAGAAATTCCGCCGTTTCGTCCGCGAACGCCGCAGGCAGATCCGCGCCGTTTTCTGTAAGCAGTTCGCGGTTTCCCGCAAGGACTTCTTTTCCACCGCAGCGGCAGACAACGCCGCGCCCGGGGAGCATCCGAAAATCGCTGACTTCCGCCGGGGAAGCCCCGACCGTTTGCCTGTAGCAGGAACTCACGGCTTTCCCGAGCGGGTGCTCGGAGAACTGTTCTGCCGCCGCGCAAAGCCCGTAGACCGCATTGTCCGAAAGGGCGGGGGAGAGACTTTTTGCCGCGACCACGGTCGGTTTCCCGTAGGTCAGCGTTCCTGTTTTGTCAAACGTGATTTTGCTGACCTTCGCAAGCCGCTCGAGCGCGTCTCCCTCGCGTACAAGGAAGCCGTGCCCGGTTGCGTTTCCGATCGCCGCCATGATTGCGGTCGGCGTGGCGAGCACCAGAGCGCAGGGACAGAAGACAACCAGAATGGTCACCGCGCGGATGATTTTTCCCGTAATCAGCCAGGTCAGCCCTGCGGCGGAGAGGGCAACGACCACAATCCATGTCGCCCAACGGTCGGCAATGCCCACGATTTTGGCTTTTCCCGCGTCTGCAGACTGTACCAGACGGATCATCCGTTGAATCGAACTGTCCTCGCCGACTTTGGTTGCGCGCATCTCAAAAGCGCCGAACCGGTTGACCGTGCCCGAAGAGACCTCGTCTCCGACGGTCTTGTCGACGGGAAGCGATTCGCCTGTCATCACTGCCTGATCGACCGAGGTCTGCCCCGAAAGAATCACGCCGTCCACGGGAATCGTTTCCCCGGGGAGCACCCGCAGAATGTCGTCCACGCGAACCTGCTCGGCGGGAATGACCACCTCCGCACCGTCCCGCAGAACCCGCGCCGTCTGCGGGGTCAGCTTGACCAGTTTCTCAATGCCTGCCCGTGCCCGCGCGACCGTAATTTCCTCCAGAAGCGCGCCGAGTTGCATGATGAACGCCACCTCGCCCGCCGCGAAGTGTTCCCCGATGCAAACCGAAGCGATCAGCGCCATGGAGACCAACACGTCGGCTTTGATGTCAAAGGCGGTTACCAGACCGATAACGGCTTCCAGAACGATCGGTACGCCGCAGAGCAGGATGGCAACCCATGCCGCGTCAAAGGGGAGCGGAAGCAGGTCAAAGATGCTGACGATCAGCGCCGCCGCCGAAATCGCAAGCAGGATAATATCCTTTTTGATTCCGCCAAGTCCCAACAGATGCTCCAATTTTTCCATACACTTCTTCATATCGTTTCCCTTTCTATACCTATAGGGGTATAAGTATAGTATACACAAAAATTCGGATTTGTCAAGAGGGAAAAGAAAAAAACAGCGAATTTTTTTCGCTGTTTTTGGGGGAGTCACTGCATATTTGCAAAGCGTTCCACGGCTTTGGTAAAACTTTCAATGGTTTTGTCCGCGTCGCCGTGCTCAATGCCGTCGCGGACGCAGTGGCGGATGTGACCTTCCAGAACCACTTTTCCGCATCCGTTGAGGGCGGACTTTGCGGCGTTGATCTGCGAAAGAATATCCTCGCAGGGGACATCCTCGTCCACCATGCGGTCGATTGCCTGTATCTGCCCGATGATTTTTTTCAGCCGTCTGTGAAGATTTTCGGAATCCATGCACTGTTTCATGTTTTTCTTGCCTCCGTACCGATAGGGGTATCTGTATTATAGCACGAAGAATGGGGCGTTGTCAAGTGGAATACACAGATTTATCGGGAATAAAAAGGTGATATTTCGCGCATTTGCGCTTTTGATCAAAAAGATAATTTCCGAGTTGCTGTTTTTTTTTTTTACATTTTTGTAAGTTTGTCAA
>CAVGEJ010000070.1:0-12903 GCA_963628215.1 Eubacterium sp. CAG:180 | reverse complement strand
CACGCCGCGGTTCTGTTATGTTGGTAATGCTTTCTTTCAATTCGCTTACTTTCATGTCCACTATTATACCATGTTTTTGTGAAAAAGTAAATGCTGTTGCCCTGGCATTTTCGTCGGAAATTTTCCCAAGCCCCGAAAGAATTCCGAGCGCCACCGTTTGCGCAAGCTGTTGGCGGTAGCCGTCGGTGGCAAGCAGAGCCGCCTCGTCGGGGTTGGAGAGAAAGCCGCATTCGATCAGCACGGCGGGAACATTGAGGTGATAAAGCAGGTAAATATTACTGCCCGCCTGCTTGGTCTTGCGGGTGTTTTCGGGTTGCAGGCGCGCGCGGACTTCCTCCTGAATCGCCGAGGCGAGGGGAGCGGAGCGCGCGTCGTTGGGGGAATACCAGACCTGCAAGCCGTGGTACTGCTTTTGCGGGAAGGCGTTCATATGGATGCTGACGAATACCGCGCCCGTCGTTTCTTCGGCGATTTTCCGCCGCGCCGCCAGATCAAGCGCCTTTTTTCGCCCTTTGTAATTGACCGTGCGGTCGTAGAGCAGAACGTCCGTGTCCCGCGTCAGAACCACCCGAACGCCGTTTGCCTCCAACAGATCGCGAACAGCCAATGTCACGGCGAGGTTGACGGTCTTTTCCTGCAAGCCGTCCGCCGATACTGCGCCGCCGTCCTCGCCCCCGTGCCCCGCGTCCAGTACCACCGTAAAGGGCGCGGTTACGGTTGCAACGGGGCGGTTTGGGCGCGCCGAAAGCTGCGGCAGGGCAAAGCCGACGCAGATGCCCGCCAGTGCCAGAACGAACAGCGCAAACCGAAAAGGTCTGTACATTTTTCTCACCCCCTCCCTCCAGTTTACGGAATCGGGCGCGCGGATATGAATTCCCCGCCGAATTTTTCGCGTACCTCTTGAAAAAAGGACGGTTTTGTGATAGAATAATGGGGATTGAAAAAGGCACGCGACGTGCCCGAAAAGGAGACCGGAATGGAACTGAAACTCTGGGAGCATGATATCCCGTATCGGAACGACGGGGCAGAGACCCCGAATACCCTGCATACTTACCTGATTCCCACCGACAAACCGTTGCCCTGCGTGATTGTTTTTGCGGGCGGCGCTTACCGATGCCGCGCGCCGCATGAGGCTGAACCGCATGCGCAATTCTTCAACAGCTGCGGATTGCAGGCGGTGACGGTGGACTACCGCGTTTCCCCAAACCGCTTCCCTGCGGGACTTGCCGACGCACAGCGGGCGGTCAAACTGGTTCGCAGTCACGCGGCGGAATGGGGGATCGACCCGAACCGCGTGGCGGTGTGCGGCTCTTCTGCGGGCGGGCATCTCGCCGCGTCGGTTTTGCTGTATGAGGACATGACGATCCCCGCGGGACACACGCCCGACGCGGCGGACGCGGAAAGCGCACGCCCGAACGGCGCGATCCTTTGCTATCCCGTGATCTCGGTCGGAGCGGAATTCGGTCACGTGGGAAGCGGGAAGGAACTGCTCGGCAAGGAGAAGTACGAGGCGGAGCATGAGAAATTTGATCTGCAATACAAGGTGACCGATAAAACGCCGCCCGTGTTCCTGTGGCACACGTCGGACGATTCCTGCGTGAACGTGAAGAACTCGCTGGTATTCTGCGAGAGCCTGCGGGATCACGGCGTTCCGTTTGAATTGCACGTCTATCCGCACGGACCGCACGGACTGGGTCTGGCGCAGGATCGCGCGGATGTCGGCGCTTGGTGCGGGCTTGCCGCAGATTGGGTTCTGCGGAATATCTGATACTGTCTGATTCGGAGGAAAATCGTGAAAATTCTGATTGCGGGAAGCGGAAAACTCGGAGAAACGTTGGCAAGACAGCTGTGCTCGGAGGAGCATGATGTCACTCTGGTGGATTCCGACAGGAGCGTTCTGGAGTCGGGGCTGAACCGATACGATGTGATGGGCGTAATGGGCAACTGCGCGTCCATGGAGGTGTTGCGGCAGGCGGGCGTGGAGAGCGCAGACCTGTTGATTGCGGTGACGGGAAGCGACGAGGTCAACCTGCTGACCTGCACGACCGCGCATTACATCAATCCCAAACTGCACACCATTGCGCGCATCCGCAACCCCGACTATGCCGAGCAGGCGTACTCCATGCGGGATGCCTTCGCGCTTTCCATGATCGTCAATCCCGAGCGGCAGGCGGCAACCGAGATCGAGCGCCTGTTGCGTTACCCGGGCTTTCTCAAGCGGGATACCTTTGCAAAGGGACGGATGGAGATCGTGGAGCTGAAACTGGAAGCCGACAGCCGGCTGTGCAACGTGACGTTGAGCAGTCTGAACGCGTTGGTGCGCTGCCGCGTACTGGTCTGCGCGGTTCTGCGGGGCGGAAACGCCATTGCCCCCGACGGAAACTTTGTCCTGCATGCGGGGGATCGCGTCTTTGTAACCGCCTCGACCGAGGTGCTGTCGGATCTGCTGAAGAATCTCGGCATTGTAACGCACCGCGCGCAACGCGTGATGCTCATCGGGGGCGGAAGGATCAGCTACTATCTGGCGCAGGCACTGGAGGAGAGCCGCCTCGACGTCCAGTTGGTGGAAAAAGATCCGGACGTTTGCGAACAGATGGCAAAGGCTCTGCCGCGCACCACGGTGATTCAGGGGGACGCGGCGGATCGCTCGGTACTGGAAGGCGAGGGGCTTGCCTCCTGCGACGCATTGGTCACGCTGACGGGACTGGACGAACTGAACATGGTGATTTCGCTGTACGGGAGCGGCTTTGGGGTCAAGCAGATTATCACCAAGGTCGGGCGCATGGAGGACGGGCGGGTGCTGGACAGCCTGCCGCTCGGAAGCGTTATCTGCCCACGCAAGCTGTCGTGCAGTACCATTGTGCGCTATGTCCGCGCCATGCAGAAGCAGGCGGGGGCAGCGATTACGGTTCACACCATTGCGGACGGGCAGGTGGAGGCGATCGAGTTCCCCGTGGACGAGCATACCCTGCACTGCGGAGAGCCGCTGAAGAAGCTGAAGCTGCGTGAAAACATCCTGCTTGTGGGAATCAACCGCGGCGATCACACCGAAATCCCGAACGGCGATTCCAGTTTCGAGCAGGGGGACAGCGTGGTGGTCGTGTCCTCGGGCGCAACGGTGCTGATGCAGCTGAACGATATCTTTGCGTAAGGGGGAGCGACCGTGAATTACAAAATGATCGGGCGCATCTGCGCGCTCTTTCTGGCGGTTGAGGGAATCTTTCTCCTGCCCGCGCTTCTGATCTCGCTGTTTGACAGAGATCTGCACGTCGCGTTCGCGTTTGCCGTGACGGTCGGAGCCGTTGCGGCGGTTGCGGCGGCACTCCTGATTCTGACAAGACGGGCGCGCGGCGGCTTTTATGCCAAGGAGGGCTTGGTCAGCGTGGGGCTTGGGTGGATTGTCCTCTCGCTGTTCGGCGGACTGCCGTTCTTCCTCTCGGGGGAGATTCCGAATTTCATTGACGCGCTCTTTGAGATCGTTTCGGGCTTTACCACCACGGGCGCTTCGATTGTGCCGGATGTGGAGGCGCTGAGCCGCGGCATTCTCTATTGGCGTTCCTTCTCGCACTGGTTGGGCGGCATGGGCGTTCTGGTCTTTCTGCTTGCCGTAGCGCCGGTGGGCGGCAAGAACGAGGGCTTTACCATGCATCTGCTCCGCGCGGAAAGCCCCGGACCGAACGTGGGGAAACTGGTGCCGAAAATGCGGCGGACGGCGGCGATTCTTTACCTGATTTACGTGCTTCTGACGGTTGCGGACTTCCTTTTTCTCGTGTTTGGGAAAATGCCCGTGTTCGACGCAATCTGCACGGCGTTCGGAACGGCGGGAACGGGCGGTTTCGGAATCAAGGCGGACAGCATGGGGAGTTACAGCCCGTATCTGCAGAACGTGACAACCGTCTTTATGCTGCTGTTCGGCGTGAATTTCAGCTGTTACTACATGATTCTGCTCGGGCAGTTCCGGAGCGTTCTGCGCGACGAGGAATTCCGCCTCTATTGGGGGATGGTTCTGGCGGCGGGAATTGCGATCACGCTGAACATCCGCGGGATGTATGACAGCATTCCGACCGCGCTCCGCCATGCGTCCTTTCAGGTGGCGAGCATTACGACCACAACGGGATTCGGAACGACCGATTTCAACCTCTGGCCGACCTTTTCCAAAACCGTCCTGCTGATTCTGATGGCGGTCGGCGCGTCGGCGGGCAGTACGGGCGGCGGCTTCAAGTGCGCGCGCCTGCTTCTGATTCTCAAAACGCTGAAGCGGAACATTCAGCAGATGATGCACCCCAACAGCGTGCGGGTCATCCGCATGAACGGACAGCCCGTTGACGAACGCGTGATCGCGAACACGAACGCCTATCTCGGCGCTTACGTGATCATTCTGGTGGTCAGCTTCCTGTTGGTGTCGTTGGACAATGTCAGCACCACCACGGCGTTTTCCGCCACGCTTTCCTGCTTCAACAACATCGGTCCGGGACTGGACGCTGTCGGACCTGCGGCAAGCTATGCGGCGTTGCGCCCGCTTTCCAAGATTGTGCTGACGTTGGATATGCTGGCGGGACGACTGGAAATTTTCCCCGTGCTGATTCTGTTCGGCAGAAGCACTTGGAAACGCTACTGACGGAGGCATTATGGAAGAAAAAGACTTACGGATACCGGAATACGACGTTGCCCCTCTGGAGAAGCAGGAGGCGCGCATCCGAAGCATTGAGGACAAAATCCGACGCGGCGTACATTTTATCTTTCTGACCGACTATCACGCCAAATACAACAGCTGTACAAGCCCTGCGTTGGTACGGCATCTGCTCGCGCATACCGGGCTGTCGCATTGCTTCTTCGGCGGCGACGCGATCAATCACGAGAAAACCGCCGCAGGGATGCTTGCGGCGCAAAAGGATTTTGTAAGCCTGTTCGGGACGATGGGAGCGGATTTCTACACGGTGATCGGAAACCACGAATACTACGTCTGGGAGAATACGCCGACGGAGGACGGGAAACCGACAACCGGGCAGGTATTTGACGCGATGTGCTCGCATTTTGCCGCGCAGATGACCGCGCGAGGACCGCTTGGAAGTTACGTGCTCTGCAGACCTGCGGAAAAGGTTTGCTACCTTACCGTGCCGTGCGATTTCGACTGCCTGATCTCCGACGGTCTGGTCGCGTTTCTGGCAGAGGAATGCCTGAAAATTCCCGCAGGATATTCCTGCATTGCGGTCGGGCATGCGTTTATCAACAACGACGTGATGCCGTCCTTTATCCGCGGAGACCATTTGCCGATCTGCGCGATGCTTGACGCGCTGAATGCGGGCGGGGTGTTCGAATTCGGCGGAAAGCGCTACGATTATTCGGGCGCACGGCAGAGAACGGTGGTCGGGATCTTCTCGGGACACACGCACGATGACGAATTCTTCCGCACCGAGGGCGGACTCCCGCTGATTGTGACGACGAGCGACGCGGGGCGGCTGGAAACGGTTCTGGAACGAACCGTCGGAACTCCGCTCGAGCAGGCGTTCGACGCGGTGGACATTGATTTTGACCGCCGCGTAATCCACCTCACCCGAATCGGAGCGGGGGAGGATCGGGAGTATACGTACTGAGAATGCAGTGACCCGTTTTTACATATGATGCGTTGCTGATACATGGGGGTATAATTTTCAATGGATGAAATTTATCCCCCCTCATCAGCCGCTAACGCGACAGCTTCCCCCCGAGGGGAAGCCTTTTTTTATGCGGTGCGAACAGGGCAAATATAACATTGTATTGTTGTTTGACCTATAATCTGCCCTCATCCGTCGCCTTCGGCGCCACCTTCCCCCTCGAAGGGGAAGGCTATGGTGCGGAACTCTCTCGTTTGGATTTGCATTTTTGGAGAAGGAGAATATAAGGTATGAAGTGCTTTTTATATAGTTTGCAGAATCTATGGAAGCCTTCCCCTTTGAGGGGGAAGGTGGCGCCGAAGGCGACGGATGAGGGGGGATAAAGTTGATGCCGCTAAGCGCTTGAAAATAAAAAGCCTTCGTTCGGCAAAGTTCGAGAGATAAAAAATCCTTCCGATAGGTAAAAAAATACAAAAAAGCACTTGACGGATTGGGCAAAATGTAGTACAATAAAGGAAAGCTGTTGAACGGAGAGTGCTTATGCCGCGTTTTTTTGTTGATTCGGGACAAATCGAAAACCAGACCGCCACCGTTTTCGGGGAGGACGCGCACCATATTTCGCGCTCCCTGCGGATGGCGGCGGGCGAAACGGTTACGCTGTGCGACGGAGAGGGCACAGATTACCTCTGCCGACTGACCGAATTTTTGCCCGACCGCGTTGTGGCAGAGGTTCTGTCGCAGTCGCCGTCCGCAACCGAGCCGCCTTATACCGTCCGCGTTCTGCAGGCTCTGCCGAAAGGGGACAAATTGGACGAGGTGATTCAGAAGGCGGTGGAGTGCGGGGCGTGTGAGATTCTCCCGTTTGAAAGTTCCCGCTGTGTGGTGCGGCTCGGAGACGGGAAAAAGGATCGCGAGCGCGGCGAGCGCCGCAACCGGATTGCGCTGACCGCCGCCAAGCAGTGCGGCAGGGGACGGATTCCGCACGTGCTTCCCGCAGTGCCGTTCCGCGAGGCGGTAAAGACTGCCGCCGCCGACGGATTGGCGCTGTTCTGCTACGAGGGCGGCGGCACACGTCCGCTTGGCGAGGTGTTGGAAGAGCGGCGGCGAACGGGGCTTCCGCAAAGCGTTTCGGTGATGGTGGGAAGCGAGGGCGGCTTTTCGCACGAGGAAGCGGAGGCGGCAACGGCGGCGGGGATGATTCCTGTGGGACTGGGTCCCCGTATCCTGCGAACCGAGACCGCCGCGTCGTTTGTTCTTGCCTGCCTTGCCTGCGAATTTGAGTTGAAATAGGCGTTATTTCGGAAATACCGTTGTAAAATATCCTGTTTTCCGACCGAAAAGGCGGTTTGCATAAAAATTTTTTGTGAAATTTAGGGAAAATATCGAAAAGCCTATTGAAAAAACACAAAAAAAGGTGTAAAATATAGTCAGTTTTCTATGTGCGGTGAACATAACCTTTCAGACAGAGGAGAGAAAAAGATGTCCAACAAATTATTTCAGGGTGTCATTCATCAGATGAAGGACGCGATTGACCGCGTGATCGGCGTGGTTGACGAGAACGGCGTAATCATTGCCTGCTCCGAACTGGTTCGCATCGGCGAGATCAGACAGGGTGTGCGCGAAGAGCTGAACTATACCAGCGACGTCGTCACGTCGGGCGGCTACACCTATCGTCCCATGAACGCAGGCGTGAAGTCGGACTATGTCGTCTTTGTCGAGGGCGAGGACAAAATGGCGGAGAAGATGTCCAAGCTGCTTGCCATCTCGCTCGGAAACATCAAGAATCTTTACGACGAGAAGTACGACAAGGGGTCGTTCATCAAGAATATTATCCTCGATAACATCCTGCCCAGCGATATCTACATCAAGTCCAAGGAGCTGCATTTCAACACCGAAGAAATGCGGATTGTGTTCCTCATCAAATTCTTCGGCAAGACCGATATGATGCCGTTTGAAATGCTCCAGAATATGTTCCCCGACAAGACCAAGGACTATGTCATCAGCGTTGGCGAACATGACATCGTGTTGGTCAAGGACATCAAGCCGGGCACGGAGACCCGTGACGTGGAGAAGATTGCCACCAACATTGCCGATACCCTGTCGGCGGAGTTTTACACCAAGGTCGCCATCGGTATTTCCACCATCGTGGAGAACATCAAGGATCTGGCGCGTGCCTATAAGGAAGCGCAGATCGCTCTGGATGTGGGAAAGGTGTTCGAATCCGAGAAGAGTATCATCAGCTACGAAAATCTCGGCATCGGCCGTCTGATCTATCAGCTTCCGACCACGCTGTGCGAGATGTTCCTGCAGGAAGTGTTCAAGCGCGGCAGTCTCGAGTCGCTTGACCGCGAGACCCTGCTGACCATTCAGTGCTTCTTCGAGAACAATCTGAACGTGTCCGAAACCTCCAGAAAGCTGTTTGTCCACCGGAATACGTTGGTTTACCGTCTGGAGAAAATCCGCAAGCTGACGGGTCTGGATCTGCGCGAATTCGAGCATGCCATCACCTTCAAAGTGGCGCTGATGGTCAAGAAGTACCTGAATTCCAAGCCGATCAAATTCTGAGCGGCAGGTCTTATGGACTTTCCCCGCATAAGTCACGGGGAAGGTCCATAAACTGTAGGTATCTGTAACCGAAAGGAATCAAAGATGGAAGAAGAGGAAAAGAACCCGACGTCGGGCGGAACGGGCGCTCCCGCGGAAACGCCGAACCCGGCAAAGAAAAACCGGAGCGTCAGCCTGCGGTTGGCGATTCCCGTTCTGTGCCTTGTTCTGGTTGCGTCGATTCTGCTCACCTGGACGTTTACCTCGTTGGCGGCGCAGAAAACCAGACTTTCCGAGTTGGACAGCCAGAAAGATTACTACGAAAATCTGATTGCGGCAAACCGGAACGCAAAGGGTGACGCGTTTGCGATTCTCGACGCAATGCTGAAGGCGTTCTCTCTGTATGCCGACGATCTGGACGAAAAAGCCATGACCGAGGCGGCGTTCAAAGCGTATGTCGAGGCAACGGGGGATGTTTACGCCCGCTATTACACCGAAGAAGAGTACGCGGAACTGACAGCCGAGAGCAACGGGGATTTCTGCGGCATCGGCGTGACGGTTGTGCAGTCCAGCTTCACCTATGAGGGGAGCGAAAAGAAGGTTTACCGCGTGATCGAGGTCTACGAGGCATCTCCCGCAATCGAAGCGGGAATCCGCGCGGGCGACCTTGTGTACGCAGTGAAGATCGAGGGCGTCTGGAAAACCATCGGAGAGTTGGGCTTTGACAAAGCGCTCCTTGCCATGAGAGGCGAGGAGGGAACAGATGTGGAGGTCATGTTCCTGCGGGAGAACGAGGGAACGGTTGAACATTTGGAAAAGACGCTGACAAGGCGGAAACTGGAAACGCATTCGGTGCGCTCGGAACTGCTGGAAAGCGACCCGACGGTGGGAATCGTGCACATCACGGGCTTTGATATGACTACGCCGGGACAGTTCAAGTCGAATGTCAACAAGCTGTTGGACGCGGGCGTAGAGCATTTCGTGTTTGACGTGCGCAACAACCCCGGCGGAGACCTGCAATCTATTGTGGCGGTGCTGTCCTATTTCCTCGACGAGGGGGATATGGTCATCAGCGCGATTGACAAGGACGAGAACGTGGCGGGAACTTATACGGTTACCGAGCACACCTTCACCGACCGCTATGCGGGGTGCAGCGTGGCAAAGGACGAAATCGGAATGTATCAGGATCTGGACTTTACGGTTCTGTGCAACGAGAATACCGCCTCGGCGGCAGAGGTCTTTGTGGCAACCCTGCGCGATTACCGCGAGGAAAAAGGCTTCCGCGCGGGCAATATCGTGGGAAATACCACCTTCGGAAAGGGCATTATGCAGACCACGCGGCGGATTCCGTTTACCGACGGCACGGTGGCGTATCTTAAACTGACCACGCATGCGTATGTTACCAAGTGCGGAGAATCCTATCACGGCATCGGCATTGAACCGAACGTTTTTGTCGAGTTGAGCGAGGAAGCAAAAAAGCAGCCGTTGTCGGCGCTGAAGCAGAGTGAGGACGCTCAGCTTCTGGCGGCGGTCGCATTATTCAAATAAAAGAAAGCAGACGAGGAGCACAAAACAATGGCAAAGGGAAAGAAGATTACCTATACCCAAGCGGGTTATCAGAAACTGATAGACGAGTTGAATTACCTCAAACTGGAGAAGCGCGAGAAGATCAAGAACGATATCGCCGTGGCGCGGTCGTTCGGAGACTTGTCCGAGAACTCCGAGTACGACGAGGCGAGAAACGAACAGGCAAAGAACGAAGCGCGTATCAAGGAACTGGAAGAACTGGTTGAAAACGCGGTCATCCTCGACGAGTCGACCACCGACTTCAGTATGGCAAGCCTCGGTTCTACCGTCAAGCTGTCTCTCAACGGCGGCGAACCGATGGAATACGCACTGGTCAGTTCGAACGAGTCCAACCCCGCAGAGCATAAAATCTCCGACCAGTCGCCGCTCGGCGCAGGTCTGATCGATATGCGCGCAGGCGACGAAAAGGACATCGAAACCCCCGCAGGAACGATCCACGTCGCGGTGCTCGAGGTCGGAAAGAGTCAGGCATAAGAACCTTCGGAATCAGCACAGGGCAAAGACCGGCGCAAAAATCCCCTTGGTTAAAGTTCTTGAAAGTCTTGAAAACTTCTTTCAAGAAGTTTTCAAGTGGGGTTCGGGGCAAAGCCCCGAGGTTTTCCCCACCATCACGGGACCCGACCGCAAGGCGGGTCCCGCTTTTTGTAGGAGAAAAACATGGAAGAAAAACAGAACGCACACGAGGTGGCGGAGCAATCGAAATTTCTGCGGTGGCTGGACAACTTCTGGTTTCATTATAAGTGGCAAACGATCGCCGTTTTGTTGGTCGTAATTCTGTTGGCGGTCACTTTGCCGCAGTGCGCGAGAGGGGAGAGCGGGGGCGTTATCGTCACCTTCTCGGGCGGGTACGTCATGAGCAGCGACGAGCAAACGGGGCTGAAAAACGTCCTGAGCGCGGCGGACGAAAACGCAAGAATCACACTGAGGCAGTACTCCGTCCTCACGGAAGAAGAGATTACCGCCAATAATACTTATACAGACCCCGAAACGGGCGAGAAAAAACTGGATACTGCGGGACGGAATCTGGACAGAGGCTATAATCAGGATCGCATCCGAACCCTCCAAAGCTACCTCATGACGGGGGACTGCGGAATCTGGATCGTCAGCCCGTATGTGTATGAAAACTGGTTTGACGGAAAAATTCAGATCGTGGAAAACCGCCGACTGGGCGACCTTCCGATCTTTGAGGAATACGGCGTGACGCACTTCCTTACCGGGAACTGCGGGGACTACCGCGTGATCCTTACCCGCTCGGTGATGGGGGAGACTTCAAAGGATCAGTCCTTTGAAGCGGTTCGCGCCTACTACGAAAAGCTGACGGGGACGACCGGGGGCGACTGACCTCGACAGGCGCGGGCGGGTTTCGACCGTAAAGAACCCGAAAAATCGTTTTCTGTCGAAGGATTTTCGCAGTTTTCGGACGGAAAATTTCAAAAAACTCTATACAAAAACGCGATTTTATGATAAAATATCTGGTAGAGGATTCTGCCTGCAAAATCGAAGGAGTCGTACATCAAATGGACTACAATCGGAATAACAAGAACCGTAACGACAGGAACGACAGGGGCAACCGGAGCGACCGCGAGGGCGCGAAAAAGCCGCGCTTTGCGCAGGGCGGACCGGAAAGAGGGGACAAGTCCCGCCGCGAGGGACGGATGACTGACGCAAAGCCGTATGCAAAAAACAACGCAAAGCCGTATCGGAAACCGACCGAAAAGCCGATCGTAAAACCGACCGTCGAAGCGGACGAGACTGTGGAAGTGCCCGCAGAGGGCATCCACGGCGATTACGAAAACGGCGCGGTCATCGGTCGGAGCGCGGTGCGGGAACTGCTGAAGTCCGAGCGCCCGATCGATAAGATTCTCGTGCAGAAGGGCGAGCGGACAGGCTCGATCACGGTTCTTGTCGCGCAGGCAATCGCGCGGAAAATTCCCGTGATTGAGGTGGAGCGGCAGAAACTGGACAGCGTGTCGGGCTTTGCGCCGCATCAGGGCATCGTCGCCATGGCGGCGGAGAAGGAGTATTGCACGGTGGCGGATATTCTCGCCATCGCGAAGGAGCGCGGAGAAGCGCCGCTGATCGTGATCTGCGACGGCGTGACCGACCCTTATAACCTCGGCGCGATCATCCGTTGCGCGGAGTGCTGCGGCGCGCACGGTTTGGTGATTCCGAAGCGCCGCGCCGCAGGGCTGACCCCGCTGGTTACCAAAGCGTCGGCGGGCGCGATCGAGCATCTTGCCATCGCAAAAGTGCCGAACATTGCCGCCGCCGTGGAAGAACTGAAGGAAGCGGGCGTGTGGGTCTATGCCGCCGAAGCGGGCGGAAGCAGTTTGTGGAAAACCGATTTTTCGGGCGCGTGCGCAATCGTTATGGGCAGTGAGGGCGACGGTGTGTCGCAGGTTGTCAAGAAAGCCTGCGACGGCATTGTGTCCATCCCGATTTACGGGCAGGTCAATTCGTTTAACGTATCCACTGCGGCGGCGGTGATTCTTGCCGAAGTCGCAAGACAGCAGCACAAGGAGGGCTGAAAGGGCGAACAGCCCGGACAGCCGGAGGGTTGAGCGGCGAGCGGAATTTTTCGGGGAAAGGAGCGGCGCTTGCAGTGAAGAAAAAAGGATCTGACGCACAAAAAACGAGCGAATTGGTTCAGAAGTTACAGGCGTCCCTGCTTGCGGGAAAGCGGGAGAAGAAGGCAGAGCAGGACGCGGATGACGCGGAATTTCAGGCGAAAATTGCGGATATGCTCAAAAATGTGACCGACAGCGCGCCAACCGAGACGGAAAAGCCCGCCCGCGCAAAGCCGAAGGCTGAAGCGAAACCCGAAATTTCCAAAACGGAAGAGAAGCCGAAGGAAAAGAAAACGGAAAAGCCCGTGAAACCGGCGGCGGAACAGAAAGAACCGGCGAAAACGAGCGCAGAGCCGAAAACGGAGTCGGGCGAAAAAAGAACGGAGAAACACATTCCGGAAGCGCTCCGCCGTTTGACGGAGGACAACCCCAACGCCCCCGAGCCGGAGTCGAAACCCGAGCCGAAGCCCGAACCGAAACCCGAACCAAAACCCGAACCAAAACCCGAACCGAAACCCGAACCGAAACCCGAACCAAGACCCGAGCCGAAGCCCGAGCCGAAACCCGAGCCGAAGCCCGAACCGAAGCCCGAGCCAAAACCCGAACCAAAG
>CAVGEJ010000069.1:0-12983 GCA_963628215.1 Eubacterium sp. CAG:180 | reverse complement strand
TTCGGAATTACCATTCTGAATTTTTTGTATGTTGACAACGCTCATCCGGTATAATATCCTTCGGGCGAAGCACGCCTGTGCTTTGCCCTGCCAACCCAAACCGGCGCTTTTCCCTCCACGCGGCGGTCTTTTTGTCATGCCCTTTTTGTCTGCTGAAAATTATTTTGATTTTTTTCATTTTAGAGCTTGACTTTTATTAGCAGGTCTTTCAAAAAGTAAAGTAACCGCTCGGTAACTTATATCATAGTTACCGATCGGTCACTTGTCAAGAGGTTTTGCGAAATTTCCTCAAAAATTTTTTATTTTGGGATTTCGCGTAGCCCGTATAGGCGTTCGGGTTTCGAGAAATCCTGTTATTATGTCCTACTACAATTATCATGCCACCGCAAAGCGGCTTATCCGCGAGGGCAAGCTGATCCGATGGTATCTTGCGGATCGCTACCGCACCATTTCGCCCGCGCTCGTGTTGGTGTTTGACGATGTCCGTCACCCGGTTATGCCGATCCGGGAGTACCGTTGGGAGGAATATCGCCCGCTTCTGCAGGAGGTCGCGCAACGGGAAACGCTCACCCGCGGTTCTCCCCCTTCCCCGCAAGATACGTCCGGATCGTCTCGGTAAAAACCGCGCCGTAGCGCTCGGCTTTCGCCTGCCCGACCCCGTTGACCTCCAGAAATTCCGCAAGATCGGTCGGGCGGCGAACGCTCATGTCCCGCAGAGCGGCATCCGTAAACACGATGTATGCGGGAACGCCCTGCTCCTTCGCAATCCGAAACCGCAGTTGCCGCAATTTCTCAAACAGCCCTGCGTCGCTGTCCCCCGCGCCGCGCGCGGGCTTTTTCGCCGTTTCCGCCTTTTCCTGCGGCTTTTGCTTCACAACCCGCATCTGCAACGGCTCGTTTTCGTACAGCACCGCGCGGCTCTTCGGGGTAACCTTCAGAATCGGATAGTCGCTCCCCTCGGTGACCAGATAGCCGCGCTCCTCCAGAAAGTCCAGCCGCTCCCGCAGATCCCGCTCGCTCATTTCCGAGAGAAGCCCGTAGGTCGTCTGGCTCTGCAAGCCGAGCGACAGCAAGCGCTCGTTTTTGCTTCCGCGCAGGATGTCGCAGATCATTTTCTTGCCAAAGCGCTGTCCCGTCCGGATCACGCAGGAAAGGATTTTCTGCGCGTCCACCGTAATATCGACCATCTCGCTGTTAGACAGGCAGTTGGAGCAGTTCCCGCAGGCGGGCGCGCTGACTTCCCCGAAATAGCGCAGAATCGACCGCCGCAGGCACTCGCCCGTGGTGCAGTAAAAGGTCATCTGCCGCAGACGTTCCATGTCGCGCTCCCGCAAAGTCTCGCGCTCTTCGGCGGTCAGCTCGGGATTCTCCTCCGACCGCGCAATCAGAAAGCGGTTGGTCATCACGTCCTGCGGGCTGTAGAGCAGAATACATTCCGCACGTTCGCCGTCACGTCCCGCGCGCCCCGCCTCCTGATAGTAGCTTTCAATGTCCTTCGGCATGTTGTAATGAATCACATAGGACACGTCGGATTTGTCGATCCCCATGCCGAAGGCGTTGGTAGCGACAATCACGTCGACCCGACCGTAAATAAAATCCTCCTGATTCTGTCGACGCTCCTCGTCCGGAAGCCCCGCATGGTAGCGCGTGGCGCGGATGCCGTTCGCGTTGAGCGTTTCGCAGACCTCCTCCACATTCTTGCGCGTGGCGGCGTAGATGATGCCCGCTTTCCCCGCATGGGCGCGGATCAGCGCCAACAGCCTTGCCGGCTTGGACTTCGGCTTCTCCACCCCGAAGAACAGATTCGGGCGGTCAAACCCGGTTGTCACACAGAGCGGATTCTTCAGTTCCAACAGGGCTTCGATATCCGCCTTTACCCGCCCCGTTGCGGTTGCGGTAAATGCGCCGACCGTCGGGCGATTCGGCAGACTCCGGACGAACTCCGCAATTCTGAGGTAGGACGGGCGGAAATTCTGCCCCCATTGCGACACGCAATGCGCCTCGTCCACGATCAGGTTCGATATGGAGAGCGCGCCGCAGACCTCCTGAAAGTCGGGCGCGGTCAGCCGCTCGGGCGCAACGTAAATCAATTTATATACCCCGCCGCGGATGTTCCAGAGCGCCTGTTCGTACTGCGAATAGGTCAGCGTACTGTTGACATACGCCGCAGGAACGCCCGCCTGCACGAGCGACTCCACCTGATCCTTCATCAGGGAGATCAGCGGCGAGATAACCAGCGTGACCCCTTCCGACATCAGCGCAGGAACCTGATAGCACAGGGATTTTCCCGCGCCCGTTGGCATCACGCAAAGCACGTCCCGCCCGCCGAGAATCGCGTCAATCACCTGTTCCTGCCCCGCGCGGAAGGCGCTGTGCCCGAAATATTGCTTCAAAACGTCCTGTTTTGTCATAGTCCGCTCCACTCTACCGAGAATTTTCTACCGCATCTATTATACCGCAATTCCGCCCGGTTTGCAAGTCCCTACGGGCAAATATCCGGAAATGCAAAGCGGACGGGTCAACCAAACGTGCAGGCACATCCGGCTGATCCGTCCGCAACGGGCTTACGCTCCCTCGCCTCCGGCGGTCTGCATCCGCCGATACAGGCAGGCACAGAGATTCTTCAGATCCGCATTGGTCGCATGCGTCTCACCTTTGGCATACGTGAGCGAGACGAACTGCGCAGTCCATCCGTCCATCTGCGCCATGTCGGTTCGCTCCCGAATCACATCCGCCGCTTCATAGGGCGTCATCGTCGTGCACAAACCGATTCCGTCCGCCGCCAGTGTCGCAAGCAGAGCGCGGTAGGCAAGGCAGAATTTCGCGTCCGTCCCCTTCTCCCGCCGCAGAGCCCGATCCAACGCGTGGCGGTCGCGATAAAGCACACTCCTTGCGGCGGGAGGAATCTTTGTTACGGTATCGCGGTAATGATCGGTCGCCTCATCCGCAACCTGCCCGATCCCCCGCCGCTTTCCGACGGAAAATCCCAAGGCATACAGGATACCCGCGAAAAAGTCATACACCCGTGCCGAAAGTGCCTGCAGCATCGCGCGGGTTCGGATCGGGTCATGCCCCATGCGGTAGAACAGCAGTCCTGCCCCGAACAGCAGGCAGAGAATCCCGAAGCCGAACAGCGCGGCATTCAGCCGCCATGCGCCCGCAAACGGGAACGTAAACAGCACCTGCGGAGGTGCATCCCGCCCCGCGAGCAACAGCATCCGAAACCCGGTTACCAGAAAAGACAGAAGCCCTATCGCGGGAAAGAGAAGGACAATCGCCGTCAGCCAGAGTTTCACTGCATCCCGCATGCCCACACGGCACACGCGGGCGCTCACCACGCAGGTGCACGAGGTGTAGGCGTTCTTGATGACATATTCCTGATTCGCCACCAGTGAAAAGCAGAGAAACCAGAGCAGAACCGAGAGAAACAGCGTTACGCTCGGCGATCCGAACTGTACGCCCAGGATCAGTGCGAACGAACAGGCAAAGCCGAGGAGCGTTCTGCGGGAAAGCAACTGAAAGAAGCGGAACGGCACAAGCAGGCATCCCGCAACGCCAAGCGCGGCAAAGATCAGCATCACAAGCGTTCCGCCAACCTCGGCATTGGATTCCGCCCCCAACAGATTTGCCATGAGGTCACGCACTCCCGCGCCGACAAGCAACCCCGCAAGCCCACTGATACCCCATGCGGGAATCCGACGGACAAGGGGCGGCTGTTTGGCGCGGCTTTCAAAGGAGAAGTCGAACTCCCCCGTTTTCCAACCGATCAGAAACAGCTTCTGCACACCGTAGCCGAACGCAACCAATGCGGGCACGGTCACCCATGCCAATATGCCCGCAAACCGACGGGCACAGTACAGTGAGAGGAATTCGGTTACGGGGATCAGCACCGTCACCACGCCCGCGCAGGCAATCAGCTTGTAAAGCCGCATCCGTCGCGCGTTTGTTTTACCATCCATAGCCGACGCCTCCCATCTGCTTGCTGTGTCGGAAATACACCGGAATATCCTCGGGAATCTGCGGCGCATTCTGTCCCGAAGTCTGCACAAAGAAGATCACCCGAACGCCGCTTTTCCGCATTTCCGCGGCAAAATTCAGCATCCGTCCGTCCAGATAAGTCGTGACGAACACCATGTTTCCGCCGCTTGTGTACCGCCCCGGATCGGAGAGCATTTCGTCCATCATCTGTTCCACGGGAACAGACATCGCGGGCGGCAATTCCGCCAATGTGCGGTAAGCCCGGAGCATATCGTCCCCTGTGCGGTATTCCTCGCTTGCAAAAATCCGCGCCGCAACGCCGTCCTCCCCCGCCGCCGAACCGCCCGACAGTCCTGCGGGGTCGATATTGGCGAACAGGCGCACGGATATGTTCCGCCCTGCGGCGGAATCGAGAAGCGACGCGCAAACCGTGACGCAGTCCTCGAGATATTGCGGAGAGGTCAGCGCGGGCGGGTGCGGCTCGATCAGAACGGTCTGCATATTCAGCACCACCTGATAGGCGTCGTTCCGCAACGCCTCGCACTGTCGGACAACCGGATATCCTAACTTTGCCGACTGCTTCCAGTCCACACTGTTGAGAGGATCACCCGGCGTGTAGGCGCGCACACCCGCATACGCCATCGGGTCACGCAGAATCCCCTGCGGTTGGCTCGCGTCTCCGCTCAGCGCCGCCGTCAGGGCAAGGTCGCGGAGCGACTCCGCCGCGCAGGGAAGCACGCGCAGAAAAGATTTTCCGCCCACGGTCGGCTTGAGGCAAACCGAAAACTCGTTTGCTCCGAGCGGGTCGTTGGAAACCGCGTGCAACCCGATCGCATCCGCCGCGTAAACGCCGCGTTTTCCTGCCAACACCCGCCAACGGCGCTCGATTTGCTCTTCGGGGCGGAGCGTCCAGATGCTCTCGGCGGAATGCACCGTCTCCGCCTTCTCACCGCCGGTTACAATCTCCAGTCCTTCCGGCATCAGCGTTTCCAGTTTGAGGAACGGAATCGGGCGGGCAGAGCGGTTGATAACCGTCTGGCACAGGATCAGATACTCCCCGCGAAACACCTCGTCTGCCTCAAACGAAAACCGATATTCCAACGCCGCTTCCGTTTCTGCCCTTCCGCGCCTGCGGCGAAGCCAATACGCCGCCACGAATGACGCGAAGAACAAAAGGATCAACCATGTCATACCGTCGCCTCACGCGGTCGGAACCGGAACGCGGGACAACAGAACCCCAATCAATGCCTCGGCGGACTGCGACAGCCGCACACTGCTCTGCGACCGCAGAATCAGCCGATGCGCCAGAACGGGAACTGCCAACTGCTTGATATCGTCCGGCAGGACATAATCCCGCCCCGCAATTGCCGCATAGGCACGGGCGGCTTGGGTCATGGCAACCACGCCGCGCGGGCTTGCGCCGAGACGGATTTTCTCATCCTCGCGCGTCGCACGCACCAGTGCCACGATATAATCCCGTATGGCAGGACTGACATGGACTTTTGCAACCTCTGCCCTTGCTGCCCGCACATCCTCCAAGGTTGCAACCGCCTGCGGCTTTTCTCCTGTTTCCGCGCCGCAAACGCGCTCCACGATCTGCCGTTCCGCCGCATCGGACGGATAGCCGAGGTGCAACTTCATCAGAAAACGGTCAATCTGCGCCTCGGGCAGCGGGAATGTGCCCTGAAACTCAATCGGATTCATCGTTGCCATCACGAAAAAGACATCCGAAAGCGGGAGCGTTTCGCCGTCCAACGTCACCTGCCGTTCCTCCATACATTCCAGAAGCGCCGCCTGCGTGCGCGGCGTGGCGCGGTTGATCTCATCCGCCAGAAGCAGATTGGTGAACACAGGACCGCGCCGCAGGGTGAACGTTCCCTCCTGCTGATTATAGAAATGGATACCCGTAATGTCCGAGGGGAGCAGATCGGGCGTGAACTGCACGCGGCGGCTCTCCGCCCCAAGCGCAACGGCAAGCGCGCGAATCAGGCTTGTCTTGCCCGTCCCGGGGACATCCTCCAGAAGAACATGACCGCCCGCCAACAGCGCCGTTACCGCACAGCGGATAGTTTCCTCTTTTCCGAACAGTTCCTTTTCGATCTCGCCCTTCAGCTTTTCATAGAGTTCCGATGCTTTCATGTGCCGCTTCCTCCGTCTGTTTTCTTGGTTGTGCCTTGTAAGCAATCATCTGACTGTATTTAGTATACCATAGATTGCTTCGTTTGTCAATAGCAAACAAATCATTTTCGAAAAAAAGCGAAAAAACATTCGTTTTGACGCACATCCAACCTGCCGTTGCCGTCGGATAAAGAAACCCCCGCGGCTGTGAAAATCCGGTTCGGAAATTCACAGCCGCGGGGCTGTCGGGTGGCTGTCGCTTCCCGCAAATCAGGCTTTGGCGGGTCTTGCGGCGTCAATCTGAGAAATAAGATGATGTCCGAGGTCGGAGAGGTAGCGCGCCTGAATCTCCACCATGCCGTCATCCATCCACTTTGCCCACGGCGCGCCAATTTCGTAGGTGAAATCGCCCTGATAGTCGATCTCGCCCAGCGCGCGGGTCACCTCGCCCCAGTTGATGATGCCGTTGTAGGGGTGGGTGTGCAGGTCGCCGCGGTAGTCGGTGTCGTGAACGTGGAGCGCGCCGAGGCGGTCGTGCCCCAGTGCGCGGACGAAATCCCACGGTTCGTCCAACTGCTCCACAAGCGTGGTGTGACCGATGTCAAGGCAGGCGGTAATCTGCTCGCTGTCCAAGGTGTCGATGTAGCGGATGAATTCGGGAATCTTCGCGCAGGTGTCTGCGATGATGTGCTTGCGGCGCGGGTCGACCTGATACATATTCTCCACGCCGATTTTTACGCCGAATTCTTTCGCGTAAGGAATCAGGCGGCGGTAATACTTCATGTTGACCTCAAAAATTTCCTCTTCGTGTCCCGGGTAGGTGAAATGATGGAGGGGGTGAACCACCGCGACTTTTGCGCCGAAAATGCCCGCGATTTCAAGCGAGCGGACAATGCGCGGGAAAATCGTTCCTTCAAAAAAGCTGTCGTCCAGCCACAGCTTGTTCGACCACGAAAAGGGCGCGTGAATCTGGTTGATAGTCAGCCCGTTGCGCTCGGCGCTTTTGCGGATGTTCTCCGCTTCGGTGCGGAAAGCCTCGGAATTCAGCACATCCTCGTCGTTTTTGAGACGTTCCAGACCGTAATCGTTGCATTCAAAACCCGCTTTGCCGTAGATTTCGTGCATTTTTTCGTAGCCGTACTTTCCTTCCAGCATACTGTTTGCGGATAGATTCATAAAAAATACTCCTTTGCAAAAAGTGCGGCACCCCGCCCCGAGGGACAGGGTGCCGGAAAGATCAGAATTTGAAATCACCGAAGCCGATGGTCGGCAGTTTGGTGGCATCGCCTTCTTCAAAAGTGGAGGTTGCGATGACATCCTCGGTTGCGAGGGTCACAAGATTCATTTCGGGAGCGAGATAGCGTTTCATGGTATTCCCTCCTTATTTCACTTCGTTGCCTGCGGCGTCGAAGGTCACGGACACGGTGTTGCCGAAGGACGTGCCGCCCTCTGCCACCACATAGGGGGTCAGGGTAAAGGTGACGTTGCCCTTGTCGGTCGGAATGCTTTCGATGACAAACGCGATGAAATAGTTGCCCTCATCGGGAGTGACATCCTCGCCGTCCGCCTTGAGCGCGGTGTAATAGGTATACAGCACCACGTCTCTGACCTCGGACACCTTCACCGTGTCGCCCTCGGTATAGGAAGCCCAGACCTTGAAGCCGACACGCTCATACTCGTTGCCAACGATCTGCGCCGAGAAGCGAACCGCATTGGTGTCCTCCCCGGTCGAGCACTGGAACGCGACCTTTCCAACCTTCTTTGCGGTTGCAGCCGCGTTGAAGGCGCTGATGGCGTCGTCAATTGCTTTGGTCAGCGGAGCAAGCTCTTCGGCGGTCTTCTGACCGGAGGTGGATTCCTCAACGCAAATCTTTCCATCCGCATTCTTGCGGTCTGTATAGTATCTGCACTGATTGCTTCCACCATATGCTTTTTCATCAATATCAACCGAGAAAGATGTCAGCACATCCAAAGCACCTACATCATTACCGTTTCCAATCCAATATGACCCAAGCAGACCGCCCAACCGATAGTTTCCAGTTGAAGAAACCGAGGTTCCCAGTCTCAGTTCATACAGATTATAGCAATTTTCAATCTTGTTGGTTGATTTGAACAGCGAGTTTGCACCGCCGAGAATACCGCCCCAGTAGATTGCGTTTCCCGGCTCGTTGGCGCCGGCATTCACCTGAAAAGCACCGCTGTTGTAACAATTCCGAACGGTAACATTGCCAACCAACGACTTGTCAAAAGTTCCAGTCGAATAGGGCGAAATAAACCCGACAATACCGCCGACCGCATTTTCGGCTTTGTTTTGATAGGTTGCCAGATCGTAGGTGATCTTTCCGGTATTGACGCAGTACTCCACGGTAGTATTGAATCCTGCGCTGCCGACAACGCCGCCTGTCATTACCCAGTTGCCGGGAACACTGATTGCCGCATTGTTGACGCAGTAACGAACCGTCGTTCCGTATGCCATGCCGACGATACCGCCCGCGCGGGATGCCTGATCGTAATCTTTCGACAGATTGGTTGTATCAACCGATGTCGGGTACTTCGCGGTTACCGAGCAGTTTGCATTGACCACACAGTTCTCGACAAGATTGAGAGTTTCGCCTTTTTCCCCGTCATCTGCGGTTGCAACCGCACGACCGACAATCGCACCAACCTCGCCGTGACCTTCCACCTGCACATTATCCAGAACAATGTTTTTGATGGTAGCGCCGTAAATCATGCCGAACAGTCCGTGACCCCAGTTCACATTCAGTCCGTGCCCCGTGTTTTTACTGGTGATCTTACCGTTGCGGATGGCAAAGCCCTGTCCGTCGTAAGTTCCGCCGAATGCGCCCATTCTCTTGGCATTTGCGAAATAAAAACCGATGGACATAAATTCTTTGCCGTTCAGGTCGATGTCCTGCGTCTGGAGGAAGTACATCCCCGCAAACTTTGCCGTATATTTTCCGGCAACGACATCGGCATGGGAGTCGTCCACGCGGTCCGCCGCCGGAATCTGTTTCTGAATCCACAGCAGGTTTGCCGCATCCGCAATCAGATACGGGTCGTCTTTCGTTCCCGAACCATCGGGTTGGGTTGCCGTTGTTCCGTCCCAACCGGACGTGGAAACAACTTCAGCCGATGCAACAAAGGGTAATGCGGCGCACAGCGAGAGCATCATGCAGGCTGCGAGCAAAAGGGAAATGACGCGATTTTTGGTTTTCATTTCTGGTTCTCCTTTTCGTTTTATTTTTGCGATCAATTCAGCTGTTCAGTTGTTCAGTTGAACAGATCGTCAAAATCGATTCGGGTCAGGTCGTCGGGGTCGCCCTCGCGGAAGTCCTGTACATCGGGCAGGGTCACGTCCGCAAAGTGCGCCGCGTGGTCGCTCGCAACCAATGCAAGCGAATAGTTCACCACATCGTAGCGCGACACGGTCGGCGTAGCGCCGTAGTACATCAGATGGTCAATCGCCCATTCGGAATCCGTTGTCAGCGAATTCTGGAGGTTGTAGAAGTCGTAATCCGCGTTGTAGGCAAAGCCTTTGTAGTACGGGCTGAGCGCGGTGCAGTCCATGGCAATGCCGCGGATGTTTTTCAGCCCCGCCTCTGTGAGCGTCAGATACGGGTCGCCTGTCTTGACCGTGTTGAAGTCACCGCCCGTGAACACGCTGATCTTGCCGTATTTCTCCACGATGGACTTCGTCACCTGCGCCATGCAGGCGGCATCCTGCACGCGGTATTCGTTGCCGAGCACCGGATCGTCCCCCGCGTTGGTGTCTGCTGCAAAGTGCGAGTTGGTCACGCCGAACAGCTTGCCGTCGCTCTTGCGGCGGAGAACCGCATAGGTCGTGCCCTTATCGCCTGAACGCGATTTTTCGTAGCCGGTTTCCACGGCTTCAAACAGCGTTTTGTTGTAGAAAATCGGGTTTCCCGTACCGCCCTCATTCGGGAAGCAGACCTCGGTGTAGTTCTCGCCCAACCAATTGAAGAGCGCCTTGCCGCCCGTTCGGTATGCGGAGGAGCACTCCTCCAGACACAACACGTCAGGCAGGTAGGATTGATAAACAGACAGCGCCACGTCGGGACGCATGGAAATGGGATTGCTGCCGTCCGCATTGATGTAACCCCAGATATTGTGGTACATGATGCGCATCTCGCCGCTCTTCTCCACGTTTGCGGGAACGCTTTCCTTTGCTTCCCAACTGTCCCCCGTTTTGAGTTCGATTTTGGCTTGCAGTTTGCTGAGCACCTGCGCGGTGACCAATTCGTGAGCCGCCAGAAATCCGAAGCCGGACGACCACAGAATCTCCATCGACTTCTCGCCAACCGTCACGGTCGCCTTGCCCTGCGGCTCTTCGCCCGTTGTGCGCGCGGTCTTGCCGATGCGGATTTCGTATTCCGTCGCTTTCTCGGCGTCGGTCACAATCTCCATATTGATGCCCGCATAGTTGATCAAATGCCGCTTGAGCAGTTTTGCGAAGTAGCCCTCCAGCGACCCGTCGGCGGGAATCACCATGCGGAAAGAGGACATCGCCACGCCGTTCAGGGTCAGCGAGCGGATGTTGTATTTGCTCCGCTGGGTGAAATTCTGCTCGGCGGTGAAAGTCAGCGTGCCGTCGGTTGTTCCTGCGGAAAGACCTTCTGTAGCTTTCAGCACCTTCTCCACGAAGTAATCCACCGCATTTGCGGTTCCGTTGTCGTTACCGCCGAGAACCACCAACTTTTTGCCTGCGATGCGCACGGTGTACTCCCCCGCCGCAAGATCTTTGTAGGCCTCGGTACTCTCTTGGCGGTTGGTCAGACCCACCAGAATTTCATATTCGGGTGCGGATTCGTCCTTTTTGAGGTAATCGTCCTGATTCCCGATGTCCGCTCCCGTGTAGCTTTTCAGCGCCGTGGCAAGGCTTCGCGCCGCGCGGATGACCTTGGTGTCCGCGTCCTCGGGATACACAACGGTATAACTGCTCTTGCCCTTCTCCACCAACGTCAGCGGAAGATCGGTTTCGGGCGCTTCGGTCTCGCTCCCGGTTTGCCGCGCGGTGGTTTCGTCCGTCGTTCCGTTTCCTTTGCCGCAACCGACCAGAAGCAACGCCGCAAGGCACAGAACCGCCGCAAGCCGTTTCCAACAGGTTTTCATACGCGTCTCCTTTCGGATATCAGTGTATCAATGGTAAATTTCGATAATGGAATCCAACTGGTTTCTTGCGGCAGTCGCGATCTCGGCAATTACCGTGGAAACGCTCTGGTTGTTGATCACCTGCTTCTGAACTTTCTGAAGCAAATCGAAATCGCTGCTTTCGCAGACAAAGCCGAAGTCAACGTAAACGGAGTCTCTCGCAAAGTCCACCATGCGCGCATCATCAGGGCTTTCGGCAACCTTGCGCTTGAGCACGTTGTCATAAAACGCGGTTACGATGGTATCGGAACTTCTGCGGTTCATCACATCCAAAATGACTGCCGACATACTGCGATCCTGACAGATTTTCGGAATCGAAAAGATCGATGCGCCGTAGGTCGTGCTGATATACTCGGAATCCTCATCGTATTTCGGCATCGGGATCAGACCGTAGTCAAAACTTGCATCCATCGTATTCTTGATCTGCGTGCCGCAATAGAGCGCGGTTGCATAGAAGAAAGACTGCCCGCCGACAAACAGTTTGACCTTATCGTCCCATACACGTGCGGTGGTTTTGTAAAAATTCGTGTTTGAATCGTGAATCAGTCCGGTGAAAGTATCCACAATGTTTACGTTTCTCTCCGAGTTGAGCGTAATGTCAATCGCGCCGTTCTCCTGCGAAATCGTAACCATCTTCAGACCCGTTGAAAACAGTCCGCTGCGGAGAGAATGGACATCGTAGATCGCGCCCCAGATGTCATTGGTCTTGTCGTCATCATCCAGATTCAGCGAGGCATTCGCCATGAGCCTCCGCATTTCCGCAATCGTCCATTTCCCGTCGTCAACCGTCTTGTAGAGGTCCCGCGACTGCGCATCCGCCATGCTCTTGTTGAAGAATACCATCTCGATGTTCTCCAGCACTTCCAGCGTTGCGTCACCCGCACAACTGAAGGCGATGCCGTTGACCGTAACGTTGTCGTTCCAGCCGCTGTAATACCAATCATCGGTCAGGTCGATTTCCGGCAGCGTCCGCAGGTCAACAAACGCGCCTTTCTGTTCCAGTCCCCACCAGTAGTCCCAGCACATCAGGTCAATGTCCCCCGCCGAGCCGGACTCCAGCTTAACGGAAAACTCCTTGCCGTTGCTCCCGTCATTCAGTGCCATCAGACTGAACTGAATGCCGTATTTTTCCTCAATCCCCGCGTTGCGGCGGAAAGTGTCGTATTCCACGGTGTTCTTCGTGTTTGCATCGTCACAGTAGAGGTAGTGGTAGCGGTTAGCCCGCACCGCAAGGGTGAAGTCGGTCGGTATGCCGTCCTTTGCGTAGTTGACATCCGGCTCGGGGTCTTCGTCGACAGTCGAAGGCTCGGTCGCCTCGTCGGTCTTTTTGTCTGTCCCCGATGGAGTCGGCGTGGGGTCTTTTTTGCCGCAGGACGCCAGAATCGGCAAAACCAACAGCAACGCCAGCAGTACACATAACAGTCCGTACTTCTTCATAAAAATCTTCCTTTCCGGTATATCTGCGCTCCGATTTTTCGGAGAAATACCCATCAGAACCTTCCCGCAACGCAAAAGGCAAAAGCCGCCGCACCCGTCAAGCGGAATGCGGCAGACTTCTGCCTTTTTGATTGGTTCGGTTTTCGCGGCGCGCCGAAAAAGCGCCCGTCGCTATGGCTACGGAGGCGCAAACAGGTCGTCTGTCTGTCTGTCTGTCTGTCTGTCTGTCTGTCTGTCTGTCTGTCTGTCTGTCTGTCTGTCTGTCTGTCTGTCTGTCTGTC
>CAVGEJ010000068.1:0-13005 GCA_963628215.1 Eubacterium sp. CAG:180 | reverse complement strand
CGAGACCAATCCCGTCCAGCGGGATTGGCACGGCGGCAACTTGTTGCCTTGCCTCCTCTCCGCTACCGGATAGAAATGGTTCAAGTTAGTTGCTGACTTGGCGGAACGACACATGGGTCGTTCCCTACAAACCTCGTCCCTAAGAGAATTTATCCCTTTAGGGTCGTAATCCGTAGGGAACGACCCGCGTGTCGTTCCGCGCATCCCACCCACAAAACGGGCGCGAAGCCGCACTCTTCAAAAAATCCACACCTCCCAAACGACAAAAAAACTTCCCCCAAGTCCCCGCCACTCTCCAAAAGCGAAACAAATTTTCGCTCATGTAGTGGCGGGGACTTGGGGGAAGTTCTCGGGAGGTCAGGGAGGTTTGGAGGGTAGGTGACAGATTTTGCAACGCAAAATCTTGTCAATAGCGGCTTTGCCGCGTTAACCCCCTCTCCAAAAGAGGGGTTCCTGCGCCTCCAAGGTCTTCCCCACCCCCATCAAACTACCCCGTAAGCCAGCATCGAGTCGGCAACCTTGAGGAAGCCCGCAATGTTCGCGCCGGCAACCAGATTGCCCGCCTTGCCGTAGTCCGCCGCAGCCTTTGCCGCGTTGTGGTAAATGTCCACCATAATCTGCTTCAGCTTCGCGTCCACCTCCGCAAACGTCCAGCTGTAGCGCATCGAGTTCTGACTCATTTCAAGAGCTGAAGTCGCAACGCCGCCCGCGTTCGACGCCTTCGCGGGAGCAAACAGCACGCCCGCCGATTGGAACGCCTCGATCGCCTCGGGCGTGGACGGCATGTTCGCGCCTTCCGCCACCGCCTTGACCCCGTTCGCAATCAACCGCTTCGCCGACTCCGCGTCAATCTCGTTCTGCGTTGCGCAGGGCAGCGCAATATCGCACTTCACCCCCCAGATCGCGCGGCAATCCGCCACATACTCCGCCTGCGGGTGACCGTCCAGATACTCCTTGATCCGCCCGCGGCGCACCTCTTTGATCGCCTTTACCGCGGCAAGGTCAATGCCCGCAGGGTCGTATACATACCCGTTGGAATCCGACATCGCCACCACCTTCGCGCCAAGTTCGGTCGCCTTTTCGCAGGCGTAAATCGCCACGTTGCCCGAGCCCGACACCACAACCGTCTTGCCCGCGAAATCCAAGCCCGCGTCGGCAAGCATCGCCTCGGCAAAGTAGCAAAGCCCGTAGCCCGTCGCTTCCTTGCGCGCAAGACTGCCCCCGTAGGTCAGCCCCTTGCCCGTCAGAACTCCCGTGAACTCGTTGCGCAGCTTCTTGTACATTCCGAACAGGTAGCCGATCTCTCTGCCGCCCACGCCGATATCCCCTGCGGGCACGTCGGTGTCCGCGCCGATATGACGGTACAGTTCCATCATAAAGCTTTGGCAGAAGCGCATGACCTCCGCGTCGGATTTTCCCTTGGGGTCAAAGTCCGAGCCGCCCTTGCCGCCGCCGATGGGAAGCCCCGTCAGCGAATTCTTGAAGGTCTGCTCAAAGCCCAGAAACTTGATAATCCCCTCGTACACCGACGGGTGGAAGCGCAGACCGCCCTTGTAAGGACCGATGGCGCTGTTGAACTGCACGCGGTAGCCGCGGTTGACGCGCACTTTGCCGCTGTCGTCGACCCACGGCACACGGAATTTGATGACCCGCTCCGGTTCTACCAACAGATCAATCACGCCCTTTTCGGCATAAACGGGGTTTCGTTCCACCACGGGGACAAGGGATTCCAACACCTCGCGCACCGCCTGATGGAATTCCGGCTCGTTCGGGTTTCGTTTGACCACATCGGCGTAAACGCCTGCAAGATAGGCATTCTCAATACTCATATTCGCAACCTCCAAGGATAAATTTGCAAGTTTTCGCGGAAATTATGCACAATATCGGTCTTTTCGCTCATTTTCGACGACAATCCGCACATCAATATGAAATATTATATCATGATTCCTTCATTCTGTCAAGGGGTCAGGGCAAATTTCCACGCGGCTGTGATAATATTTTTCCGCAAAGCGGATCGCCTCCGTCGCTTCCTCCGCGCTATAGTGTTTTCCCTGCGGCGCGGCGATGAGTTTATCCTCCACGTCGTCCGCGCGGAACACGATTCCGATCACGCGCACCTCGCATTCCGCCACGGGGCGGTCGATTCCGAGCACGTACACGTCCAGTTCCTCTCCGTCTCCGCCGAGTACGCCCGCGATATATCCGTAATTGATGGGATAGGTCAGCACCTTTTCCCCTTTTCTATGGACGTACCCGATCGGGCGGTCGACCGTCACCGTCACCATCTTTCCGAGATATCCTCGCACCAAGTTTTCACGTTCCGTCTGCGTCATTTTGAAACCTCCTTTTTTTAAGACCTTGGGACTCTGTCCCAAGCCCTGCTTGAAAACTTCTTGAAAGAAGTTTTCAAGACTTTCAAGAACTTTAACCCAATTGGATTTTTGGCTCTGTCTTTATGTTGTTCGGATTTTGAATGTAGCCATATTCCGTGCTACTATTTCCGGCTGCTCCCGAGCAAAATCCCGTCCAGCGGGATTTTGGCGGCTGTCGCCTCTCTCCCGCTACCGGATAGAAGTGGTAGGAAGTTAGTTGATGATTGGGGCGGAACGACACGCGGGTCGTTTCCTACGGATTACGACCCTGCAAAGTGCGAAACCCGTCATAGGTTAGAGGTTGTAGGGAACGACCCATGTGTCGTTCCGACTTGGTTGCAGGTTACTTACCGAAAGGATTTGTACCACCGATAACGGTAGAAGGAATCTCCGAAATTCAGAGGCACTATGTTCGCACTCCCAATAAAATGCGTTGAAAGTTTTTGAAAAGGGTTTGGGGAAAACTTTTTTCAAAAAGTTTTCCCCAACGCGTCCCCCCGCGTCCCCGCGCCCCCGGAATAGAACAAGCCCTGTCTCTCATATAGTTAGGTACAATGGGGGCGGAAACGCCCGATGAGGGAGGGGAAAGAAGATGAACCAAGAGAGGTCCGGGTTGATTCAGACGTTGTCGCTGACCGACCGCAAGGTACTGGAGTTGGGCGGCGTAGAGGACGTGGTGCGATTTGACGAGGAGAGCGCGGTATTTTCCACGAGCGCGGGGACATTGACGGTGGAGGGGAAGGGACTGCACGTCCGCGTGTTGGATCTTGACTCGGGGCACGTCAGCGTGGACGGCGTGGTTGACAGCCTGCTGTACGAAGATCCGACTGCGGCGGAGAACGAGAAGCGCGGGCTGTTTGCAAAGCTCTTTCACTGACCGTGTATCTCTCGCAAACAGCGATTGCGCAACTGTATCTGTGGGCGTTCCTCACGGGGGTTCTGCTCGGCGCGGTGTATGACTGCCTGCGCCTGACGCGGATTCTCCCGGGGGGCGTACCGCCGATCGGGTTGCGGCGGCGGAGACTGCCGATTCTGGGCGTTTTGCCCGAGCCGAAAAAGCGCCGCGCCACGGCGGTGCTGATCTTTGCGGAGGATCTCCTTTTCTGCCTTGTCGCGGGCGTTGCAACGGTTCTTCTCTTCTACGAGGCGTTCGACGGAAAGATACGCGTTCCCGCACTGGGGCTTCTCGCGGCGGGGTTCGGCGCGTTTCACGTCAGCCTCGGCAGACTTGCCGCGCGCGTGGCGGCGTTGGTCGGCTTTCTTCTGGAAGTTGCGGTTCGCTATCTCTGCCACTTTGCCGCGCTCCCCGTGAAGTGTGCGGCGGGACTGGTCAAGCGGGCGAATCGGGCGCGCGAGCGGCGCGCGAGAATGCGCTATACGAAAACGGAATTTGAAAAACTGCGGAAAGCCGAGGAGGCGGAACGGGATGGCAAAAACAAGGAAAAAACAGTTCAGTCTGAGCCTGATGGTCAGAATCTTTCTCGCGGTGCTCGTCGTCGTGTCCATCGTGGTCTTCATCAGCAGCACCATGCGGTACAATGAACTGCTCAAGCAGAAGGAAGAACTGGAGCAGACGAAAAACGAACTGACCGACGAAAAGGAAGAACTGAAGGAACTGACCGAGGCGGACAAGGACGAGGCGTACATCGTCCGCATGGCGAGAAAATTCTGGAATCTTTTCTTCCCGGACGAGGAGATATTCTTCAACAACCGGAAATCCTGAAGGGGGACAGCATGGCGGAAGTGAAAAAGGCGCAGAAGATCATTGCGCAGAACAAGAAAGCGTGGCACGATTATTTCGTGGACGAAAAATACGAAGCGGGCGTTGTGCTCACGGGAACCGAGATCAAGAGTATCCGGCAGGGGAGAGTGAACCTCAAGGACTCCTATTGCGAGGTCACGGGCGGCGAACTGTTCGCGGTCGGAATCCATATCAGCCCCTACGAGCAGGGCAACCGCTATAACCATGAGCCGTTGCGGGACAAAAAGCTGCTCATGCACAGGCGGGAGATCATGAAGCTGCAAGGGTTGATTCAGCAGAAAGGGTATACCCTCGTGCCGCTGTCGCTCTACTTTTCGGGCGGCTACGTCAAGGCGGAGTTGGGACTTTGCCGCGGCAAAAAGCTCTACGACAAGCGGGAAGCGGACGCCGAGCGGCAGGCGAACCGCGACATCGACCGCCATCTGAAGGATCGGAAATACGAAGGCTCGTAATTCCCGCAATCAAGGACGTAAAAGGATAGAAAACCATGGATATCAACAGAACCTGCTACCTCTTTCTCGATTTCGACGGCACGGTGTTCCTGCATGAAACCGAAATTCCGACCGAGGTTCGCGAAGCGCTTGCAACCGTCCAAAGGGCGGGGCATCGGGTCATTCTCAATACAGGGCGCTCGCGCGGCGGACTGGACTTTGGGAAACCGAAATACCAAGGGGTCGATTGGGACGGCGAGTTGTACGGTGGCGCGGACTATACATACCGCGGGGAGCACCGGGTGCTCGGGAAAATGAATCCCGCAGAATGCGAAGCGTGGTTTCGCTCGGCAATGGAGCGGGGCGCGTGGATCAATGTCGAATGCGATAAGCAGAACCAATGCTTCCATTTTGACGGAGCGGATTTCCCGCGTTCGCAGGCGGAGAAGCAGACCTATCTGGAAGCATACCGTATGCTGACGGACGGGCAGACCTTGATGAAGCTGTCGGTCGGAGTTACATCCGTTGAGAAAGAACCGATCGAGGGGATTCACGTCGTTGACCAGAAAACCTATCTGGAACTCTTTCCGAAGGGACTGGATAAAGGCGCGATCCTGCGGGAGTTCTGCGAGCGGTACGGAATCGAACGGGAGCAGAGCATTGCATTCGGGGATAGCCTGAACGACCTTGCCGCATTTGCCTATACTGGGAAAGCGGTCAGTATGAAGGACTCGCCGAAGAAACTGGAAGCACTGGCAAGCTACCGCGCAAAGACCGAATACGGCGTTGCGGAAGGGGTCAGACACTATTTTTCCGCGCTTTTCTCTTGACAAAGCGGGGAAAAGGGTGTATAATGGAATAGAACCGGGAGAACCGGACAAAGAATGAAAGCATGGGGGTGTAAAGGTTTCGACGGGGATTCTGAGGCATGATAAGCGTGGCGAGCCGGGTAAACTCGAAAACTGCCCAAAACAAATAATAAACGACAACAATACTGTTGCTATGGCTGCCTGAGTTTTACGCGAAAGCGTAAAATTCAAGCAGTGCCGTGACCCGCGGGTCACCCGTTCCTCCCAAGAGTACCGCGGCTTGGGACTGAGCGTCAAATGAGCGGTGAACCTGCATCGGCGGTCGCGCCTGAACCGATCAGGAAAAAAGGTGCTACCGTGAGGAAAAGCGTGTCTGCTCGCGTCTCCGAACGGGAAGAATAAAAAACAGACTGCCCACGAAGAAAGTTGTGTCAAGGGGTTTTCGGACATGGGTTCGATTCCCATCACTTCCACCACAGAGAAGAGGATCGGTGCAAAGCGCCGATCCTCTTCTCTGTGGTGGAACTCTTTTTGCGGATATCGAACCCACTCCGCCGAGGAAAACGAAAAGAGTACCCCCCTGCCGAAAGACGGCGGAATAAATGTGCGACAGTACCCGGAAAGGCATCGCACAGTTTGCATCGCACATTTCGGTTCAGATTTCCATTACTTCCACCACAGAGAAGAGGACGGCGCAAGCGCCGATCCTCTTCTCTGTGGCGGAACTTTTTTGCCTACATCTTCCGAATCGGATTTTGCACCTTCCGCACTCACAGAAACGCCTGTTCGGTGAACGCCCGTTTCAGCTCGGCGCAGAGTGCGTCGGCGTAAAGGGCGAAGCCGTGGTCGTTCGGGTGCGTTCCATCCACGGTGCAACCGTCCTCGTCAAGCCCGCGAAAGACCGACGCGCCGTCGATGTAATACACGTTGCGGTCGCCCTGTTCCCGCGCGTAGCGGTAGGTGTCGAGAATGACATCCCTGCGCGCAAGGTTCTCGGTGTAGGCGCTGTCAAAGTCGATGCGGGAAATCATGAGATAGGGGACGTCGGGGTGCGCGGCGCGGATTGCTTGGTAGAGCTTGCAATGCGTGTTGCGCAGGTGCTGCGGGTTCGGCGCGTTGTGGTCGTAATCCGAGACGAACGCGCACATCTCAAGAGAGGCGAGGTAATCAATCATCGCGTCCTCCGCCTTGCCGCTGCCCGAAAAGCCGAGGTTGACGTAATCCAGACCCGTGCGGCGCGCGACGATGTTCTGGTAGCAGTTCCCCGGGCGCGAGGCACAGCCGCCCTGCGTGATGGAACTGCCGTAATAGACGATGGGCGCGCTGTCGCGGTAGCGAAGCCCTTCGCCGACGGTTGCATTGTCCCGCGTTCCGATCAGGAGCGTATCGACCCCTGCGTAAAGCGGGAAATTGACGGTGATGTACCGCAGTTTCCGCGAGGGGAAACGGACAGCCGCCTCGTAGCCGTCCACAATATCAAACGGCGGCATGAAGGTGCGGAAATAGCGGGAAGTCCCCGTTGCGGGGTCGTCGACGTAGAGATCAAAGCCTGCAGAGCCTGTGAGCGGGATATGCGGCATTTTACCGATGCGGTTCATGGTTGCGTGGACGGCAATCAGGTCGGAATCGGTGGAGAAGCGCACCCGCCCGCCTGCGGTGTTACAGGCGAGTTCGGCAACGCCCGCGCTGACTGCGGCGGCGGTCTCCTCGGGCATCCGACGGAAGGGGATTGTATTTTTGTAGTCGTAAAGCCCGTAGACCGCAAAGGGGGCTTGCCGCACGTCGCGCCAGGTGATATCCGCATCGGTCACGGTTTTCGGGACGTGGAAATTCGCGTCGATTTCATCCAAAGAAAGCTGTTTCATAGCGGGAACTCCTTTTCATTTCGACTTTTGGGTCAGCACAAAGCCGTGGAACGGCGGAACGGGGGAGGTGATGCGGACGCCGTTTCCTTCGGGGTGCGCCTCGACTCCCGCGACCGTCGCGCCCGCGCTGACATCCGTGACGAGCAGATTCTCGGCGGTGTCGAGCGAGAGGTTGAGGAACAGGCTGACAAGCTGTCCGTCCGCGCGCTTGCGGCAGATTTGGTAAAAGTTCGGCTCGCGCGGAATTTTCGGGTAGGGGAGTTGCAAAAAGTCCGCCAGTTCCTCCGCGCGGAAGTAGGAAAGCGAGAACGCCGTGCGCGGGTCGCCCGCGTAAGCGTCGATCGCGTAGACCAGAAGTTCGGTTTCGCCGCTTCGGAAGCGGTAAACGGCGGGCGTGGTCAGCCCGTCCTCGGAAAAGACGGAGAGCGGTTGCGCGCCCGCTTGCAGGGTCAGGCGGTAAGCATAGGGGAGCGCGCCCGTTGCCGCGCGTTCGTCACCGTGCAGGGTCAGGAGCGGGGGCGGGATTTGGGTTGCATCAGAAAAGCCGACCGTCATGCCGCTCTCCCGCAGGATCTGCGCGGCGGGGACATCCAGAATCAGTCGGCGCGGGAGCGGCTTTCCGACGAGCAGGCGCGCGTTCTCGCCAAAGCAAATCGCGGCGGGGACTGTGTCGGGGTCGTCCTGCGGCGGGGCGTAGGCGGTCGGGATGCCGAGTCCCGCCGAAAATCCGCCCGCGCGGCTCAATGCGCGCCGCATGAGGGGCTTTTCGCCGGGGAAAGTTTCAGGCAGGTGCGCCCACGCCAATTTCTGTTTTCCCTCGATCACGCGAACGCCGTAAGGAACGGTGTCCGCAAAGGCGCGGTCGATCAGCTCCCGCAGGGGCGCGTAGCGGCGATGTTCGCGGAGGTAACCTGTTTCGTAGTCGGAGGAAGCGAAGTAGTCAAAGAGGTAATCGAGCGCCCCGAGGCGCGGTTCGGTTCGCAGGGCGCAGTCGTAGGCTTCCCCGAGCGCGGCGGGGATCAGGGTACGCGGGCGGGGATAGGTATCGGATTCATGGAACAGCTCGATATCCTCGGGGCAGAAGCCGATCTGCATCCGCACGAATTCGATGACGTCGGCGAGCGCGGTTGCGGGGAAGCGGTTGACGGCGGGGGCTGTCCAGTACGGCGCGCCCGAGAGCCGCAGGAAGGGACGGTTTTTGCCCGCCAGAATTTTGGTCAGTTCGTCGGCGGTTGCGCCTTCGGAGTCGAAGGAGGTATAGCCGGCGCAGAAGCCGAGGCGGAGGTTGGGGTCGATGCGGTCGGCGATCTCCCGCAGGAAGCGGCAGAAGTCGCGCAGGGAGTCGCCCATGGTCTGCATGTAAGCCGCCCGCGCGGTGGTGGGTGCGCCCGTAAAGACCGTTTGCAAGAGGTTGCTGCCGGCAAGTGCGGGGGAATCGGCGGGGATGGAGAGGGCTTTTGCAAGCAGGGTTTTATGCCGTTTACAGAAGCACCCGAGTCCGGGGCGAACCGACTGGCAGAGGTCGTCGTCGACCATAACGATGCTTGCGCCGCAACTGCAGAGCGCGGCGAACCACTCGCCGTACCAGTTTCGGTAGACGGGGTCTGTGGGGCAGAAGGCGTCATCGGCTTCCCGTCCTGTAATCGAGCGTAGGCGGGTCATGTCGGCGAAGGCGAGGTCTGCGTTTGGGGGGATTAGAGTACCGAAGCCGAAGCCGCGTGTCCAGATGCCGACTTCCAGACCTTTATCGCGGAAGAATCGGACGTTCTCCTGCAGGTTCTTCAGGCACGTCTCGCGCAGTTCTGTTCGGAAGAACGGTTCCTGCTCGGTTGCGAGGAACACGGTATCGGTTTTCGCTTCCCTCAGGTCGCCAAGCACGCGTTCTCGCTCGTTTGCGGTACAGTTTCGGCTCATGATGGGGGTATACTGTCGGTGATTCATGGTGTACTCCTTTTTAAGACTTTTTAAGACCTTGGGACTCTGTCCCAAACCCTGCTTAGGGGACTTCTTAAGGAGAAGTCCCCTAAGAACCTTCAAGACCTTCAACTAAGGGGATTTTTGATTCTTTCTTTACGTTGTGCAGATTTTGGTGTAGCCGTATTCCGTGCTGCGAATTCCGGCTGCTCCGCGCAAAATCCCGACCAGCGGGATTTTGTCGGCTTACGCCTCGCTCCCGCTACCGGATAGAAATGGTAGGGAAGTTAGTTGTTAACGGGGGAGAGATGGAATGCGGGGCACTCCCTGCGGATTGCGCCCCTGTAGAGTGCGTAACCCGTCAAGAATGTAACATTGTAGGGAACGACCCGTGTGTCGTTCCGCATTGGGGAATACCCGTTGCATACCCCATCCATTATGCCCTTATTATACCGTTTTTGTGTCTCCTTGTCAACACGGCGGGAAAAGAAAAAGGTTTTTGTAATAGCACAATCGGGGGGCTGTCCGCCGTGATTCAATTGCCGTTCTTCGGTTGGTAGGCAACCCCGCAATAGGGGCAAACGCCGCGGTCGCCGCGATAGGTAAAGTGTGCGTTGCAACAGGGGCAGATCACGTCGTGAATTGCTTCTTCCGGCTTCTTGCGCGGAGTCGGCTCAACAAGGCGGTCACCGTTGCGGATGAATGTGGGAAGGTAGCCTTTCGTCAGGCAGACATCCAGTTTGGCGCGGACTTCCTCTTCGGAGCGCCGCAGGTGAGAGGCAAGCCCCTCCACGTCCCGCAGTCCCAGAACCTCGACCGCATAGACAAAGCCCCGCAGATCCCGCTTGTTGACGTAGGCGACCCACAGAAGCGGAACGCCGTAAAAGCCGCCGCCCGAAAAGACGATGCCGAGCACGAAAAAGAACGTGGGGATCGGAAGCCAGTCGGGTTTGGAAGCGCCGAACACGATCAGCGGCACGCCAACGACCATCAGGATCGACCAGACCAATGCGAATATAAAGAGAGTACGGATAGATTGATCAATTTTCTTCATGGTGATTTCTTGTCACCCTCCCGCTTTTTCCTCTGTGTTGCCGCCGCAAAGAGCCGAACCCGACATCCGCGCGCCCTGTGGGACATTTCCGCTCTCTATTATATCACCCCCTCCCCCAAAAGTCAATATCTTTTTCAAAAAAGCGGGTTTCCGGGAGGGAGGAGAAAAGACCTTGGGGCGTTGCCCCAAGCCCCACTTAGGAAACTTCTTAGAAGAAGTTTCCTAAGAACCTTCAAGAATTTCCCCCAAGGGCGGGATTCCGTAACGAATCCCGCCCTTGGGGGAAAGTTTTTGGAGATTTTTAAGAGACTTTTTTCAAAAAGTCTCTTAAATAGGGTTCGGGGCAACGCCCCGAGGTCTTCCCCCTCACTCAGAAATCCGCTCTGCGTGAGAAAGGAGATAGGCTTCGGCTTCGGGACACCAGACGTTGCCGTGAGACTTGACCAACTCGTCCAGACGAGCATAGAGAGGATTGGTCTTGCCGAGTTCGGCGAAGTCGGAGAGCGCGACCAAAGGAAGATCAAGCGCGTTGTAGCAGACCTTCTTCGCGCCGTTTGCATGCTCCATTGCGTAAATCGTGTCGGGAACAGCCGCCATGCCGAGGATGTGAGATACCATCACGCCCGGATTGATCACGCCGCGCTCGATCAGGTCGATGGTCTCCACCGTGTCCTCGGGAATGCTTCCCGCCGTGCCGACCAGATGAATGCCGTCGTAATGTACACGGTAGAGGTTCAGACTGCCCTCAAGATCGTGAACGGCAGGACCTGCAAAGAAGTTGATGCAGCCGTCAAAGCGCGCGATCTTCTCCGCCATGGTCAAAAGTCCCGCAACGGGAACCATGACCATCACATCGTCAAAGCCGCCGTCCGAAAGCTCCAGAAGCATCTTGACGGGATCGGCAACGCCCGAGGTGTTGCAGTAGACCAACTCGCAACCCGCCGCCTTTGCCGCTTCGGGACTGCACTTGCCCGCCGCGTAGTCCAGACGGTCCTGATTCAGGTCGGTGACAACCACCTGCGCGCAACCCGCGTAGTGAACCGCCAGTTCAACCGCCGCCAGACCCATCGGTCCTGCGCCGCCGAGAATTGCGAGTCTGCCGCCGCGCTTTGCGCCGTCGGTGCGGTGGTAGTTGGTGTAGTCGGTGTGGTACATTCCCTTGAATGCCCGCAGAACGCAGCCGATCGGCTCGACCAGTGCGCCCTTGTAGTAGCTGTCGCCCGCGTAGGGGAGCAGGCAGCCGCGCTCCAAAACCACTTCGGGGACAACGGCGTAAAGCGTGTCGCCGCCGATCCAACGGTAGGAGTAGCCGGGGTCGTAGTTGTTCTCCAGCTTCAGCGCGGGCTGAATGACCACCCGCTGACCGACCTTCCATTTATCCGTCAGCTTGTTGCCGACCGCCACGATGTCGCCGCACATTTCGTGCCCGATGATAACGGGGTGTTCCGCAATATCCGGCGGAACACGCTTGTGTGCCGTGCCCTGAATGACCGCTTTATAGGTGGAAGCGCAGAGCGAATCCGCAACCACACGCATCAGGATCTCGCCGTCGCCGAGTTCGGGCAGATCAAAGGTTTCCACGCGCAGATCGCGCGCACCGTAAAGGCGTACCGCTGTTGTTTTCATAAATTTTCAGCCTCCTCTTGATTTTTCGGGGATTTTATGATACAATCATACCATATCAATCAAAAACTTTCAAGCAGTGGCGGCAAAAATGACAACCAATCGTTAATCGGAGTGGATTCGGTCACAAACGATCAGAAACAGTCACGGAGGTGCGGGATGCTGACGGTAGAGCGGCAGGCGGAGTTATTGGAAATTCTGAAGCGCGAGAAGAGCGCGACGGTGGCGGCGCTCACAAAGCGGTTATATGCGAGCGAAGCGACGGTGCGGCGGGATCTTGCGGCGCTCGAGGCGCAGGGGTATCTCAAGCGGGTACACGGCGGCGCGGTGATCGGCGGCGCGCCCGACCGCGAGATTCCCTACGAGGTGCGGGAGAGCGAGCAGGAGCGGGCGAAGGAGATCATGGCGCGGCGCGCGGCGGCGTTCCTGCACAAGGGGGACGTGGTATTTCTGGACGGTTCGTCGTCGGCGTTCCACATGGTCGGACCGCTCTCGGAGACGGAGGACGTTCTGGTGGTGACGAGCGGCGCGCGGACGGCGCTTGCTTTGGCGGAGCGCGGTGTGCGGGTTATCAGTACGGGCGGGCAGATGATTACGCGCTCCTACAGTTATGTCGGAACGCACGCGGAGGCTTGCATTCGCGGGATGCACGCGGACGTGGTCTTTTTCTCCTGTCGCGGCTTATCCGACGAGGGGGAAATGACCGACACGTCGATTGAAGAGAACAACCTGCGCCGCGTGATGCTCGAGCGCGCTCGGGTTCGCATTCTTCTTTGCGACACCTCAAAACTCGGCAAGCAATACATCTACTCCCTCGGCTACCGCGACGCGTTGGATGAGGTAATTTCGGAGAGGTAGGGAAGACCTTGGAGGGAGAGAGCCCCCTCTTTCGGAGAGGGGGCTCTCTCCCTCCAAACCTCCCTCTCTCACCGAGAACTTCCCCCATGTCCCCGCCATTTAGGAAGCGGAAATTTGTTTCGCTTTTTAGGAATGGCGGGGACATGGGGGAAGCTTTTTTGTGTTTTGGGAGGTAAGGATTTTTTGCAGAGTGCGGCTTCGCACTCGTTTTGTGGGTGGGAAGCGTGAGGCTTTGTAAGCGTTGCGTGGGTGCAGATTTATTCCCCCTCATCAGTCGCTAACGCGACAGCTTCCCCCCAAGGGGAAGCCTTTTTGCA
>CAVGEJ010000067.1:0-13149 GCA_963628215.1 Eubacterium sp. CAG:180 | reverse complement strand
ATCGTTGCGTTTGTGCGAGTTGCCATCAGAGTTTTTGAAAATATACTTTGTCAGTGATCTGAGCGTTCACGCCGAGATATCGGCGTGAACGCTTTTTGTCAATTGCATTTTTGTATGTTGCCGGAAATGCGGTGGGCTGTTCCGGAATCAGTACCGAACCTCGCCGGTGAAGATCAGCTTGGCGTCGCCTGTCAGAGTCACGCCGTCGTCCGTATAGCGGACAATCAGCGTTCCGCCGCGAACCTTGACCGTGATGTCCCTGCCTTTCTCGCAATATCCGTTTTCCACTGCCGCGACCACTGCGGCACAAGCACCGCTTCCGCAGGCAAAGGTTTCGCCGTTCCCGCGTTCAAACACGCGCATTTTCAGCGTAACGGGATTGACGACCCGCACAAATTCGGTGTTGACTCTTTCCGGAAACTCCGGCGCGTTTTCAAATGCAGGACCGAGCTTCTGAAGCGGGAGCGTATCGATGCGATCACAGAAAACGACGCAGTGCGGGTTGCCCATGGAAACGCAGGTAACGCGGTATTCCTGCCCCAGAACGGTGAGCGGCACGTTGATCGCTTTTTCTCTCAGGAAGGTGCAGGGTAGTGCCGCAGGGGCAAGTACTGCGCGCCCCATATCAACGGTGACGGAAGATACCGCTCCGTCCGTGAGATAGAGCTTCAGCTGACGTATGCCGTTCTCAATTTCCACGCGAACGGTATCTCCCGAAACATACCCTGTGTCGTGCAGGTATTTTCCGACGTTGCGAAGGCTGTTTCCCGCAACCTGTCCGCGACTTCCGTCGCGATTGAAGATTCGCATACGGCAATCCGCAACCGAGCTTTTTTCCAGAAGCACAAGTCCGAAAGCCCCGATTCCGTAATGCCGATCGCACAGGGTGATGCTCAGGGATTCGGGACAGGTGACCTTTCCGTCAAAATTTTCCACAAAGATATAATCGTCTCCGGTGGCTTCCATTTTTGCAAATCGCAGCAACGCGCGTTCGGTGCGCATATGGTTAATGTCCACCAGTTCCGTGTTGTCGCAACGGTAGCCCGCCGCTATGATGTCTGCCATTGCGTTGGCGGTGTCAAGCGAAGTGAAGCAGGGAACGCCTGCCTGCATTGCGTGACGGTGCAGCTTTACATAAAGATCCACGGTAGAATCATATGCTGCGCCGGTATAAACAATGTAGCCGATCTTCCCGTTGTCCAACAGCCCGAAAACGCCGTCGTTCTCGGCAATGGACGGAATAACGGTAACGTCAATGCCGAGCGCCTCAATCACCACGGCGGTGTCCGGCGTGGCAAACAGGCGCATTCCGAGCATCTCCAACTTTTCCGCAAGGGCAAGCACTTCCGTGCGGTCGTGTTCCTCTACGCTGAGCAGAACGCCGATCTCTTTCCCCGGCGTCGGTACGGCGGGAGAAAGCCCCGCCGCCGTCAATCCTTTGAATAGCGCTTCGTTCAGCGTTCTCCCGATTCCGAGCACCTCTCCGGTGGATTTCATTTCCGGACCCAGATAAGAATTGGCATCGGTCAGTTTTTCAAACGAGAATACCGGTACTTTGACTGCAAAATAAGGAGGGGGGGGGCAAAGCCCTGTTCCGAAGCCGAGATCCTTTATTGCCGCTCCGGTCATAACCCGTGTGGCAAGATCCACCATCGGAACGCCGGTGACTTTGCTGATGTAGGGAACTGTTCGGGAGGCGCGGGGATTCACTTCGATTACGTAAAGTTCGTTCTGCCAGATCAGGTACTGAATATTGACCAAGCCCTTTGTGCCGAGCGAAAGTGCCAGCTTTTCGGAGCATTCGATAATCCTGCGCATCATGGCATCGCTGATGTTGTAGGGCGGGTATACGGCAATCGAATCCCCGCTGTGTACACCCGCGCGCTCGATGTGTTGCATGACGCCGGGAATGAGCACGTCCTTGCCGTCGGAGATCACGTCCACTTCCAACTCAGATCCCATCATGTATTTGTCCACCAACACAGGATTCTGAATGCCGCCCGTCAGAATCCGCCGCATATAGCGCCGCAGGTGCTCCTCGTCGTGTACGATGGTCATGTTCTGCCCGCCGATGACGTAAGAGGGGCGCAACAGCACCGGATAACCGAGGCGTTCCGCCGCCTCGGCAGCTTCCGCTTCGGTCAGCACACCGCACCCCTTGGGGCGCTTGATGCCGTATGTTTCCAAGAGGGCGTCGAACCGTTCCCGATCCTCCGCGATATCGATTCCTTCCGCAGAAGTGCCGAGAATCCGGACGCCGTGGCGATCCAGAAATCCGGTCAGGCGGATGGCGGTCTGACCGCCGAAAGCAACCACTACGCCGACGGGCTTTTCCACCTCGATGATGTTCATCACATCTTCCGCGCAAAGCGGCTCGAAGTACAGCCGATCCGCCGTGTCGTAGTCCGTGGAGACGGTTTCCGGGTTGTTATTGACAATCACCACATCAAAACCGAGCTTTTTCAGCGTCCAGACGCAGTGCACCGAGGAGTAATCGAATTCGATTCCCTGCCCGATCCGGATCGGACCTGATCCGAGCACCATCACGCAGGGCTTGCCGGAGCGTGCCAACTCGCGTGATTCGCATGCGCAGTCATAAGCGGAATAAAAATACGGCGTTTCGGCGGAGAATTCCGCGCCGCAGGTGTCCACCATTTTATAGGACGCCGCAAGATGCGGAAGTTCTTTCACACCCGCAATCCGTCGGATGGCGGAATCCGGATATCCCAATTTTTTTGCGGTTTCGTAAAGTTCCGGGGAAAACCCTGCTTCCAACTCTTTTTCCAAATCTGCCAGACGCTGCAATTTATAAATGAAGAAAAGATCGATGCGGGTGATCTCATGGATTCTTTGCGGGGAGACACCGTGTTTCAGCGCTTCAAATACCGTAAAAAGCCGACGGTCATCCCGATCGGCAAGGCGATCTTCCACATTCCGTCCGTCCACGGGGGCGGCATTCAGTGTATCCAACGAGATTTCCGCTCCGCGCACCGCTTTCATCAGCGCCGCTTCAAAACTTGTGCCGATTGCCATGACCTCGCCGGTGGCTTTCATTTGCGTGCCGAGCTTCCGGCTGATTCCCGCAAACTTGTCAAACGGCCATTTGGGGAATTTGACCACCACATAGTCCAATGCCGGCTCAAAGCAGGCGCAGGTCTTGCCCGTGATGTCGTTTCGGATTTCGTCCAACGTGTAACCGAGTGCGATCTTTGTGGTGATTTTGGCAATCGGGTATCCGGTTGCCTTGCTTGCAAGCGCCGAGGAGCGCGAAACGCGCGGATTGACCTCGATGACTGCGTATTCGAAGGAATCCGGGTTCAGAGCAAACTGGCAGTTGCACCCGCCTACGATCCCGAGCGACGAAATGATTTCAAGCGAGGCGCTGCGCAGCATCTGGAGCTCTCTGTCCGAAAGGGTCAGCGCCGGCGCCACCACGATGCTGTCACCGGTATGTACGCCGACGGGATCCACGTTCTCCATGCTGCACACGGCGATCACATTGCCGAGGGCGTCGCGCATGGTTTCAAACTCAATCTCTTTCCATCCGTATATATACCGTTCTACCAGAATCTGCGTAATAGGGGAGGCGTCCAATCCCGTTTTGGCAACTTCCGTCAGTTCCGCCGGATTTTCCGCCACACCGCCGCCTGCCCCGCCGAGGGTAAACGCGGGGCGCACGATTACGGGATAGCCGATTTTTTCCGCTACCTCCAATGCCGCCTCAACGGTATGCGCAATATCCGACGGCACAGTGGGCTGACCGATTTTCTCCATGGCTTTCTTGAACAGTTCCCGGTCTTCCGCGCAGTCGATTGCCGCGGCGTCTGTGCCGAGCAGGCGCACGCCGTGCGTTTCCAGAAATCCGTCTGCCGAAAGTTGCATGGCAAGCGTGAGTCCGGTTTGCCCTCCCAAACCCGCAAGCAGGCTGTCCGGCTTTTCTTTGAGGATGATACGGCGGAGGGTTTCCGCGTTCAGCGGTTCAAGATAGATTTCGTCCGCAAGCGCTTTGTCGGTCATGATTGTGGCAGGGTTGGAGTTGACCAGCACCACGTTGACGCCCGCTTTTTTCAGAACGCGACACGCCTGCGCGCCCGCGTAGTCAAACTCTGCCGCCTGACCGATGACGATAGGTCCGGAACCGATGACCAGAACTTTTTTGATATCTTTGCAAAGCGGCATATTATGTTTCCTCCATCATTCCGATCAAGCGGTCGAACAAAAACGCGGTGTCAAGCGGGCCTGCGTGTGCCTCCGGGTGAAACTGCACGGAAAAAGCGCGCCTGTCGGGGTAGTCCACCCCTTCGCACGTGCCGTCGTTGGCGTTTCGGAAGCGCACGAAGCCCTCGCCGGGAATGCTGTCCGCAACCACGGCGTAGCCGTGATTCTGACTGGTCATGTAGGTTCTTCCGGTGACAAGATCGGTTACCGGTTGGTTGACTCCGCGATGCCCGTATTTCAGCTTTTCGGTTTTTCCGCCGAGCGCCAGCGCCAGAAGCTGATGCCCGAGACAGATGCCGAAGATCGGCAACCTGCCTGCAAGTTCCGCCACCGTGGCAATTTCCGCCTTGTTGTCGGCGGGATCGCCCGGACCGTTGGAAAGCATGACTCCATCCGGCGCAAGCGCAAGAATTTCCTTTGCCGTGGCGGTGTGGGGAAGTACCTGTACGGCACAGCCGCGCTTCACCAACTCCCGTATCATATTCTTTTTGCAGCCATAGTCCAACAGTACCACGCGGTGTAAAGGGCGCTCCGGGGAGACGGTGTACGGCTCTTTGCAGGAGACCGCCGCCACGGCATCGCGCACACGGTATGCCGCGATGGCGGCAAGATCGACGTCTTTCGTGTCGGAGATCATGGCGTTCATCACGCCGTGCTCGCGGATCTTTTTTGTGATCGCCCGGGTGTCCACCCCGCAGATCCCGGGGATGCCTGCCTTTTTCAGGTAAGCGTCCAACGTCATTTCACAGCGGAAGTTGGAGGGATGTTCGCACCACTCCCGCACCACATATCCGCGCGCGGCGCTTTCGCCTTCGAAATCTTCGGGGATGATTCCGTAATTGCCGATCAACGGAAAGGTTTGCAGAATGATCTGCCCTGCATAACTGGGGTCGGTCAGCGTTTCAATATATCCGCCCATGCCGGTGGTGAATACCAGTTCTCCCACGGCGGCGTGCGCTGCGCCGAACGCAATGCCCTCGATCACTTCGCCGTCGGAAAAGACAAGGTATCGCTTCATGCCTCGGCGCCCCCGATCATGGCGGCGAGTACGGCTTTGATGGTATGCATCCGGTTTTCCGCTTCTTCAAAGACGACCGACTGCGCGCTCTCGAATACGTCGTTGCTCACTTCCATGGCGTCTCTGTCGAATTTTTCGCATTTTTCCTTGCCGATAGCCGTGTTTTTGTCATGATAAGCAGGTAGGCAGTGCATAAAAACGGCGTTCGGCGCGGCGTTTTTCATCAGCGCTTCGTTCACCTGATACGGGGAAAGCGCCGCGATACGGTCTGCCCATACCACGTCCGGCTCTCCCATGGAAACCCAGACGTCGGTATAAATCACCTGCGCATCCCGCGCGGCTTCTGCGGGGTCTTCGCAAAAGCGCAGGGTGGCGCCGGTTTCTTTCGCGATTTCTTCGCACTCGGCAATCAGCGCGGGATTCGGAAAATACCCTTTCGGCGCGCCTGCCGTAAAGTGCAGACCCATCTTGGCACAGCCTACCATCAGGGAGTTGCCCATGTTGAAGCGGGCGTCACCCATATAGGTGAAACGGATGTCTTTCAGTTGACCGAAGTGTTCTCGGACGGTGAGAAAATCCGCCAGAATCTGCGTCGGATGGAACTCGTCCGTCAAGCCGTTGAAAACGGGAACGGAGGCATACTTTGCGAGTTCTTCTACGATGCTTTGCCCGAAACCGCGGTATTCGATGCCGTCAAACATACCCGAAAGCACGCGGGCGGTGTCCGCAATGCTCTCTTTTTTGCCAATCTGAGAGCCGCCCGGATCCAGATATGTGACCCCCATGCCGAGATCCCTTGCAGCCACCTCAAAGGCGCAGCGGGTGCGGGTACTGGTTTTTTCAAAAATCAGGGCAAGGTTTTTCCCCTCGCACAGGCGGTGCGGCACACCGCTTTTCTTTTTTGCTTTCAGATCCGCCGAAAGATCCAACAATGCCCCGATCTCCGCCGGGGTAAAGTCCAACAGTTTCAGAAAATCTCTGCCTTTGAAAGTATTCATATGCCCTCCTGTCCGCCGGCGCAGACTTGTTTCAGAATTTGGATTGCCTGTTTCAACAGCGGCATGGGAATGTTCAGCGCAGGCAACAGCCGCACTTTTTCCTTGGCGCTGATGACCAGAACGCCGCTTTCCCGACACGCCCGGATCACGTCCGCCGCCGGGCGCTCGGTTTCCACCCCGAGCATCAGCCCGAGTCCGGTTACGGAGCGTACACCGGGGACTCCGGTCAGTTCGTTCATGATATATTCGGAGCGTTCCCGAACCCCTGCAAGCGTTTCTTCATTCAGACGGGAAAGAATGGAAATCGCACCCGCACAGCACACCGGGTTTCCTCCGAAGGTGGAGCCGTGCGTGCCCGGTTTCAGCACGTCCTTTACCTTTTCCCCCAACACGGCAGCGCCGATCGGCAACCCGCCGCCAAGCCCTTTGGCAGTGGTGAAAATATCCGGTTGAATGCCGTAATTCATATACCCGTAAAGCATACCGCTTCTGCCGTTTCCGATCTGCACTTCATCGCAGATCAGAAGGACATCGCGTGCGCGGAGCAGGGCGGCAAGATCCTTCACAAAGGTCTTTTCCAACGGAATGACGCCGCCCTCACCCTGTACAATCTCAATCATCACGGCGGCAGTGGGGTAGGCGTCAAGCAGTTTTTGCACGCCGTCAAGATCCCCCGCCGCCACATGGTGGAATCCTTCGGTCAGCGGCGTAAAATCCCGGTGGAAAACGTCCTGCCCGGTTGCCGCAAGCGTGGTAATTGTCCGCCCGTGAAAGCTGTTTACAAGCGTAATGATATGGTAGTATTCTTTTCCTTTTTTGTCCTGCGCGTACTTGCGCGCAACTTTGATGGCGCACTCGTTGGCTTCCGCTCCGGAGTTGGAAAAAAAGACCTTGCTCATGCCGGTTTTTTCGCAGAGCATGGAAGCAAGTACGGCACACGGTTCGGAATAGTAAAGGTTGGAGGTGTGTTGCAGCGTGCCGAGTTGCGCGGTGACTGCCGCCTGCCATGCGTCGTCGGCGAAGCCGAAGGTGTTCACCGCGATGCCGGAGGAAAGGTCAATGTATTCTTTTTCGTTTTCGTCATAAATCAAAGACCCTTTCCCGTGTTTGAGGACTACGGGAAAGCGGCGATAGGTGTCGGCGACGTATTGGCTGTCCAGAACCTGAATATCCGGTTGCATTACTGTTCTCCTTTCGGAAGCGGGGAGGGGGTACTTCCCGTAAACATCGTACCGATGCCCTCGTTGGTCAGCATTTCGATCAGAATTGCGTGCGGGATGCGCCCGTCGATGATGAAAACACGGTTGACCCCCCAGCGGATGGCGTTGATACAGCACTCTACTTTTGGAATCATGCCGCCGCTGATGACGCCGTCGGCGATCAGCTTCGGCGCATCCGCCGTGCGGATAACGGGGATCAGCGTGGCGGGGTCGTTTTTGTCGCGGAGAATCCCTGCAATATCGGTCATGGAGATCAGGCTTTCCGCGCCGAGTTCGCCCGCAATTTTTGCCGCCGCAGTGTCGGCGTTGATATTGTAAACATTTCCCTCGCGGTCACAACCGACGGTGGAAACCACGGGAATGTACCCCTTGTCAATGACATCCAGAATCGGAGCAACATGAACCTTGGTGATCTCTCCCACAAATCCGAGGCGCTCGTCCTTGACCTTTGCCTCGATCATGCGCCCGTCCATGCCGGACAGCCCGATGGCGTTTCCGCCCTTGTTTTCAATCAGCGCGACAAGGCTCTTGTTGACCTTTCCCGCAAGAACCATCTGTACGGTGTCTGCGGTTTCCTTGTCGGTGACGCGCAGACCGTCCACAAACACGCTTTCTTTTCCGATTTTCTTCAGCATATCGGTGATTTCCGGCCCGCCGCCGTGTACCAATACCACTTTGACGCCGATCAGGGAGAGCAGAACAATGTCTTTCATGACCGAGTCTTTCAGCTCTTCGTTAATCATGGCGTTCCCGCCGTATTTGACGACCACGATCTTTCCGGTATATTCCTGAATATACGGCAGAGCGTGTACCAGTACCTCCGCCCGTTTTGCGTTTGTAATGTCCATGTTATCTCCCGTATTATGTTCTGTAGTCGCCGTTGATTTTCACATAATCATAGGTCAGATCGCATCCCCATGCGGTGGAAGCGGCATTGCCGGAATTCAGTTCAACCAGAATTTCGATTTCGCTTTCCGAGAGGATCGCCTTTGCCTCGTCTTCGGAAAACGGAATTCCCGCGCCGTTTTGACATACCGCAACCGTGCCTTTGGGGGAGCGGAAGGCAACGTCGATCTTCGCAACGTCCACATCGGCGCCGCTGTACCCGATGGCGCACAGCACGCGTCCCCAGTTGGCGTCCGCGCCGAACATGGCGGCTTTGGTCAGCGAGGAACAGATCACACTCTTGGCAACGGTCTTGGCAATCCGGCTCGTTGCAGCGCCCGTGACCCTGCATTCGAGAAGCTTGGTAGCACCTTCTCCGTCCCCGGCAATGCAACGGCAGAGGTGAACGGTTACCGTGTTGAGCGCCTGCATAAAGACCTCAAAGTCCGCTCCGTCTGCAGTGATTTCCGCATTGCCTGCCATCCCGTTGGCAAGAACCGTAACCATGTCGTTGGTGGAAGTATCTCCGTCCACGCTGACCATATTGAAGGTTTCCGAAACATCGCAGGAGAGCGCTTTTTGCAGCATTTCCGCGCTGATCGCACAGTCCGTTGTCAGAAAGACCAACATGGTTGCCATGTTCGGGTGAATCATACCCGAGCCTTTGGCAATTCCGCCGAGGTGACAGACCGCATCGCCGATCCGGAATTCCACGGCGATTTCCTTGAGTCTGGTGTCCGTCGTCATGATGCCCTGCGCTGCGGATTCGGAATTCTTGCCGAGCGCCGCAACCAACTGCGGGATTCCGTCGGCAATCGGCGCAATGTCAAGCGGCTGACCGATGACCCCTGTGGAGGCAACCACCACATCGTCTGCGGGGATGCCGAGCTTTTCCGACAGAAGCGAACACATTTCTTCGGCAATCTCCACGCCGTTTGCATTGCAGGTGTTGGCGTTTCCGCTGTTGCAGATCACCGCCTGTGCCATCCCGTCCGCCAAATGCTTTTTTGTCACAACAAGCGGAGCGCCTTTTACCAGATTGGTGGTATAGACTGCCGCCGCCGTCGCTTTCTTTTCACTGTAGATCAGTGCGAGATCCTTTTTCGTTTTGTTTTTCCGGATGCCGCAATGTACGCCTGCGGCATAAAATCCTTTTGCGGCGCAAACGCCGCCTTCCACCGTTTTCATAGTTTCTCCTTACAGGCAAAGCCCTTCGCAGGGGTCTGCGCCAAGTATCATATTCAGGCATTCCAACGCCGCGCCGGAAGCGCCTTTTCCGAGATTGTCATAAACCGCAAGCAACAGCATCCGCTCCCCGTTCCCGCTCACACTGATCCGCATGGAATCTTTTCCCGCAAGCGATGCGGCGGAAAGAAATCCGTTTTCATCCGGCATTTCGGTGAAGCTGACCACAGGTCCGCGGTAAACCTCGCGGTACAGATCCGCAATTTTCTCTTTCGTGGTTCCCGATACGCACTGCGCCGCGAAAAGCGGCACTGTGACCTGCATACCGCTGTAAAAATCTCCGACCACGGGGCAGAACACAGGGCAGGGAAGTCCGCTCATGGCTGCCATTTCGGCAAGGTGCTTGTGCGATTGCCCGAGCGCGTACTGGCGCGGGGCATGCAGCGCCGCCGGGGACGGTTGCGTTTCGTATTCCGCAATCATTTTTTTGCCGCCGCCGCTGTACCCGGTCAGGGAAAAGCAGGAAAGCAGGGTTTCTGCCGGGAGAATTCCCGCGGCGCGCAACGGTGCGGTCAGCGCGATGAATCCGCTTGCGTGGCATCCCGGGACGGCAATGCGTTTTGCCGTGCGGATTGCGGCTGCCTGCGATGAGGAAAGTTCCGGAAAGCCGTAGACCCATCCGGGAGCGGTGCGGTGTGCGGTAGAGGTATCCAATACCACCGTATCCGGGTTTTCAATCAGCGATACTGCCTCCCGTGCTGCCGCGTCGGGCAGGCACAGGATGGCGATTTCCGCCTCGTTCAGCGCGCGTGCGCGCGAAGCGGTGTCCTTGCGTTGTTCCTCCGGCAGGGTGAGGAGCGCGAGGTCGGTGCGGGAGGAAAGACGCTCGAAAATCCGAAGCCCGGTTGTGCCCGCACTGCCGTCAATGAATATTTTTTTCATGATTTCAGAAACTCCCGCATCTGTGCGATTTGCTTTTTGACCGAAGAAACCGAAGTGCCACCCTCGCTCACGCGCTTTTCCACGCAGACCGAAAGGTCGATTGCCCCGTATATCGACTCGTCAAACAGGGGGCTGAACTCCCGGTAAACGGAAAGCTCCAACTCCTCAAGCACTTTTCCGTGCGCGATACAGAAGGCGACCAATTGCCCCGAAATTTTGTATGCACTGCGGAAAGGTTCGCCCTTTTTGGTCAGATAGTCCGCCACATCGGTTGCATTGATGAACCCTTTTTTGGCGGCGTTCAGCATATTTTCCGGGATGGCACGCATACCTGCAATCATCCCGTTGAACACACCGAGACAGTTTTTTACGGTGTCGCAGGCGTCAAACACGCTCTCTTTATCCTCCTGCATATCCTTGTTGTATGCAAGCGGAAGCCCTTTGAGCACGGTCAGCAGGGCAATGAGATCGCCGTACACTCTGCCGGTTTTCCCCCGTACCAACTCCGCCATGTCGGGATTCTTTTTCTGCGGCATGATGGAAGAGCCGGTGGTAAACGCGTCGGAAAGTTCCACAAAACGGAATTCCCAACTGCTCCAGAGAACGATTTCCTCGGAGAATCGGGAAAGATGCATCATCAGGATCGAAAGCGTTCCCAGAAGCTCCGCGCAGAAATCACGGTCGGAAACACCGTCCATGCTGTTTTCGCAAACGGAAAGAAAGCCAAGCGCATCTGCTTCCGCCTTCCGGTTGATGGGATAGGTGGTTCCCGCCAATGCGCATGAGCCGATGGGGGATACCGCGGTTCTTTTGCGGCAGTCCGCAAGCCGTTCCATATCCCGGCGGAACATCATGGCATAAGCCATGAGATGATGCCCGAACGTGACGGGCTGTGCCCGCTGCAGGTGCGTGTACCCCGGCATAATGGTTGCCTGATAGCATTCCGCTTTGTCGGTCACGGTGGCGATCAGCTGTTTCAGCGTCGCCGAGATCGCATCGTTTTCTTCCATCAGATACATCCGCAGATCCAGAGCGACCTGATCGTTCCGGCTGCGCGCGGTGTGAAGCTTTTTCCCCACATCTCCCACACGCGCCGTCAGCACTTCCTCCACAAACATATGGATATCCTCGCAGGCGGGGTCAAAGGAAAGCGCGCCGCTTTCCAGATCCGAGAGGATTCCTTCCAGCCCCGCAATCAGGGTGTCTGCTTCCTTTTCCCCGATGATTCCCGTAGCGGAAAGCATGGCGGCGTGCGCCATGCTCCCCTTAATATCCTGCCGGTACATCCGGCTGTCAAATCCGATGGAGGAATTGAAATCGTCCGCTAACCGATCGGTTGCGCCGTCGGTTCTTCCCGCCCACATTTTTGCCATAGTACAGAATCCTTTTTGATTATTTCAGTCCGTTTTTCGCTTTCATTTTTGCATAGACTTTGGTGGAAAGCCCGTACAGGTTGATAAACCCGGTTGCGTCTGCCTGATTGTAGACATGATCCTCGTCAAAGGTCGCGATTTCGGGATCGTAGAGCGAGTACGGCGAGGTAACGCCCGCGTTGATGAGGTTGCCTTTGTAAAGCTTCAGTTTGACATCGCCGGTAACGGTTGCCTGCGTGGTTTTGACAAACGCAAGAATTGCTTCGGTCAGGGGCGTAAACCACTGCGCGTTGTAAACGATCTCCGCCAGTTTCTGCGCGACCAACGCTTTGTAGTGCGAAGTCTCTTTATCGAGGCAAATGGTTTCGAGGATTTCATGAGCCTTATAGAGAATCGCTCCGCCGGGAGTTTCGTACACGCCGCGGCACTTCATGCCGACCAACCGGTTTTCCACAATGTCAAGAAGCCCGATTCCGTTCTTGCCGCCCAGCTCGTTGAGCGTGGTCACCAACTCCACTGCGCCCATTTCCTTACCGTTTACCGCAGTGGGAACACCTTTCTCAAAATGTACGGTGACATAGGTCGGCACATCGGGCGCCTGCTCCGGAGAAACGCCGAGTTCCAGAAATCCTTTTTTGTTGTACTGCGGTTCGTTTGCCGGATCTTCCAGATCCAGACCTTCATGCGAGAGATGCCAGATGTTTTTATCTTTGGAGTAGTTGGTTTCGCGGCTGATCTTCAATGGCACATTGTGTGCTTCTGCGTAGGAGATCTCTTCCTCGCGGGATTTGATGCTCCATTCCCGCCACGGTGCGATGATGGTCATGTCCGGAGCGAGTGCCTTGATTGCCATTTCGAAACGAACCTGATCGTTTCCTTTGCCGGTGCAACCGTGGCAGATTGCGTCTGCACCTTCGGCAAGCGCGATTTCCACAATTCTCTTGGCAATGGGCGGACGGGCAAACGCAGTGCCGAGCATATAGTTTTCATACAGCGCTCCTGCCTGTACGCAGGGGAACACATAGTTGGTAAGAAAATCTTCTGTGATATCTTCAATGTAGATTTTGGAAGCTCCGGTTTTCAGGGCTTTTTCTTCCAATCCGTCCAATTCGTCTGCCTGACCGACGTTGGCGGAAACCGCAATGATTTCGGGATTGTTGTAATTTTCCTTCAGCCACGGAATGATAATGGAAGTATCAAGACCGCCGGAATACGCCAGAACTATTTTTTTAATCGTGTTGTTTTTCATGATAAAATCCCCTCATTCGTTTTTTTATTTGCTTTTTCTTTCTATATGCATAATTATACAC
>CAVGEJ010000066.1:0-13169 GCA_963628215.1 Eubacterium sp. CAG:180 | reverse complement strand
GGCTTCCCCTCGGGGGGAAGCTGTCGCGTAAGCGACTGATGAGGGGGATAAATCTCCACCAACGCAACGCTTATCAAGCCACACGCCCCCCACAAAACGAGTGCGAAGCCGCACTCTGCAACAAATCCGCACCTCCCCAACCAACAAAAAACTTCCCCACAAGACCCCGCCACCATGAAAAGCAAAACAAATTTTTGCTCACGTAATGGCGGGGTCTTGTGGGGAAGTTAGGGGTGGGTCAGGGAGGTTTGGAGGGTAGGGAGACCCCTACGAAAGGGGTCTCCCTGCGCCTCCAAGGTCTTCCCCTCCCCCTCACCTCTTCCCGTGCAAAACGGGGGAAAGAGGCTTGTAGATCAGAAGAACGAGAAGCGTGTCGAGAAGCCCCTTCAGGAGCGTGAACGGGAGATTGAAAATCAGAAGACATTGAAGCAGACCGTCCACACCGGGCAGAAGTTCCTGATACATCCCGATAATCGCCTCAAGCGGCAGAAACTTCGTGTAAACAGGGTAACTCACAAAATAATTCAAAGGCACACTGCAAAGCGCCATCGCAACCGCGCCGAGAAGAGAGCCGATCAGCGCCGCGCGGCGGTTCTTCCGCAACTTGTATAACACCCCCGCCGGAAGCACGAAGCAGACCCCCAACAGGAAGTTGCATAACTCCCCTACCCCGCCCGTCGAACCGAACGGCAGGTGAATCAGATTCTTTACAAGGCAAACCAATACCCCCGAAACAGGTCCCATGCTGAAGGTCGCCAGAAGCGCGGGCAACTCCGAAAAGTCAAACTTCACAAACGACGGCATGAACGGCACGGGGAATTCCAGCGCCATCAAAACCGCCCCCATCGCCGACAGAATGCCGGTTACCGTAATCATGCGCAGATTCCTGCGCCGCGTGCTCTTTACAGTTGTAGTAGCTGTTGTTTTCATTGTGTATTTCTCCTTTCATTTGCAGGAGAAAAGAAATGCCCCATGCGGAGTCCCGATAAACGGAACGCTCCCAGGGGGCTTTCGCTTCCGCGCAAAAGGCGCAAAAGCTTCTATCTTTTCTCATCCGGACTGAAAATCCGACCAAATCGGATCTATCACCGTCGGTTCGGGAGTTTCACCCGATCGGCTCTGCAGGCGCTCCCGCAGAGTTCGCAGACTGCAAGCCCGACCTGCGTCGGCTTGTTCACTGCCGGTATGGAATCGCACCATCCCCAAAGATATCTATGCATATTTATGCGATTTTAGAAAAGTTCCCAAAGCCCCTGCTGTTAAAATTCTTGGAGTCCTTAGAACCTTCTTATAAGAAGGTTCTAAGTGGGTTTGGGCAAAGCCCAAGGTCTTAGTCTTACTTCCCCGACGGAACGCTTGCCCAGTCAGCAAGGAAGCGCTGAATGCCGTTGTCGGTCAGCGGATGCTTCACCATCTGGCGCAGAACCTTGTAGGGAACGGTTGCAATGTGCGCGCCGCACTTCGCCGCGTCCACCACATCCTGCGGTCCGCGGATGCTTGCCGCAATGATCTCGGTATCCAGACCGTAGTTGTCGAAAATCAGCGCGATATCGGAAATCAGCGACATACCGTTTTCGGCGATGTCGTTCAGTCTGCCGACAAACGGGCTGACGTAGGTCGCGCCCGCCTTTGCAGCCAACAGCGCCTGCGCCGCGCTGAAAATCAGCGTTACGTTGGTCTTGATCCCCTCCGCCGCGAGGACGTGAACCGCTTTCAGTCCCTCCTCGGTGATCGGAATCTTGATGACAATGTTCTTGTGAATCTTCGCCAACTCGCGCGCCTCGCGCACCATTCCCTCGGCGTCAAGCGAAATAACCTCGGCGCTGATAGGTCCGTCCACGATCTGCACGATCTCGTTGATGACATCCTTGAACACCCTGCCCTCTTTTGCAATCAGGGAGGGGTTGGTGGTCACACCGCTCAGAATGCCCCACTCGTTGATCTCGCGGATCTCGTCAATGTTGGCGGTATCGATAAACAGCTTCATAAGTAACCTCCGAAAAAAGGGGGAACGACCGCAGTCGCTCCCCCGTAAGTGTTTAGGCGAGAATCTTGGAAACGACGCCCGAACCAACGGTTCTGCCACCCTCACGGATAGCGAAACGCAGACCCTCTTCGCAAGCGATGGGGGTAATCAGCTCGACAGTCATATCAACGTTATCGCCCGGACGGCACATCTCAACACCCTCGGGGAGCTCGATGGTGCCGGTAACGTCGGTGGTTCTGAAATAGAACTGCGGACGGTAGCCTGCGAAGAACGGCTTCTTACGACCGCCTTCCTTCTCGGTCAGAACGTAAACGTGACCGACGAACTTTCTGTGCGGATGAACCGAACCCGGCTTTGCAAGAACCTGACCTCTTTCGATCTCGTCCTTTGCGATACCGCGGAGCAGCGCACCGATGTTGTCGCCCGCTTCTGCCTGCGGCAGGAGCTTGTGGAACATCTCAACGCCGGTAACGGTGGTGGACTTCTTCTCATCGGACAGACCGACGATTTCAACCACATCGGAAACCTTGACAGTACCTCTCTCCACACGACCCGTAGCAACAGTACCACGGCCGGAGATGGAGAACACGTCCTCGACAGGCATCAGGAACGGCAGGTCAGCCTGACGCTCGGGAGTGGGGATATAGCTGTCAACCGCATCCATCAGCTCGAGGATGCAAGCATACTCGGGAGCGTTGACATCGGTGCTGGTGGACTCCAGTGCGTTACGCGCAGAGCCGCGGATGACCGGAATGTCGTCGCCCGGGAAATCGTAGGAAGAGAGCAGGTCGCGGACTTCCATCTCAACCAGATCGAGCAGCTCGGGATCGTCCACGAGGTCGGTCTTGTTCAGGAAGACAACGATAGCCGGAACGCCGACCTGACGAGCGAGCAGAACGTGCTCGCGGGTCTGCTGCAGAGGGCCGTCAGTACCTGCAACGACGAGGATTGCGCCGTCCATCTGAGCCGCACCGGTAATCATGTTCTTAACGTAGTCGGCGTGGCCGGGGCAGTCGACGTGCGCATAGTGACGCTTGTCGGTTTCGTACTCAACGTGTCTGGTGTTGATTGTGATACCTCTTGCCTTCTCTTCGGGCGCGTTGTCGATCTGGTCATAAGCCAGGAACTCGTTCTTGCCGTTCTTCAGAGAGAGGACCTTGGTGATCGCCGCGGTCAGAGTGGTCTTGCCGTGGTCAACGTGACCGATGGTACCAATGTTGACATGGGGCTTTGTACGTTCAAATGTAGCCTTTGCCATTTTGAATTTCCTCCGTAAAATAAGGTTTTATTTTTTGAAATTGGTAAAACACAATCAAGTCGGCGCAAAAGATCAGTTCTTCGCGCGCTCCTTGATAATGGTTTCCTGAATGGACTTCGGAACCTCTGCGAAGTGGCTGGGTTCCATGGAATACAGTCCGCGTCCCTGCGTCTTGGAACGCAGATCGGTTGCATAACCGAACATGTTGGACAGCGGGACGTATGCCTGCACTTCCTGCACGCCCGTGCCGGTCGCTTCCATCGAGAGAATCTGTCCGCGGCGGCTGTTGAAATCGCCGATAACCTCTCCCATGTAGTCGTCCGGAACGATCGTGGTGACCTTCATCATCGGCTCGGTCAGAACCGGGTCTGCCTTTCTCATCGCTTCCTTGAAAGCCATAGAACCGCAGATCTTGAATGCCATTTCCGAAGAGTCGACTTCGTGGTAAGAACCGTCGTACAGCGTGACCTTCACGTCAACAACGTTGTAGCCTGCCAGAACGCCGCACTGCATTGCGCCCTGAATACCCGCGTCCACCGCAGGAATGAATTCCTTCGGGATTGCGCCGCCGGTAACGGCATTGACGAACTCGTAACCCTTGCCCGCTTCGTTCGGCTCAAGCGTGATCTTGACGTGCGCGTACTGACCCGAACCGCCGGACTGCTTCTTGTACTTGCACTCGTGGTCGACCTTCTTGCGGATGGTCTCCTTGTATGCAACCTGCGGCTTACCGATGTTCGCCTCGATCTTGAACTCGCGGAGCAGACGGTCAACGATGATTTCCAGATGCAACTCACCCATACCGGCGATGATGGTCTGACCCGTTTCCTCATCGGTGTAGGTGCGGAACGTCGGATCTTCTTCCGCCAGTTTCGCAAGCGCGATGCCCATCTTTTCCTGACCCGCGCGGGTCTTGGGCTCGATTGCCACACGGATAACCGGTTCCGGGAACTCCATGGATTCCAGAATGACGGGATGCTTCTCGTCGCAGAAGGTATCGCCCGTTGTGGTGTTCTTCACGCCGATTGCCGCCGCGATATCACCCGCATAGCAGCAGTCGATGTCGCGCCGCTCGTTCGCATGCATCTGCAGAATTCTTCCCAGACGCTCGGTCTTTTTCTTGGTGGAGTTGTACACGGTATCGCCCGCATGCACCACACCCGAATAAACGCGGAAATAGCAAAGCTTTCCGACAAACGGGTCGGTCATGATCTTGAACGCCAGCGCCGAGAACGGCTCGGTGTCCGAAGAGTGACGATCCTCTTCCTCGCCTTCCATGTTCACGCCACGGATAGCGGGAATGTCGGTCGGGCAGGGCATGAAGTCGATGATTGCGTCAAGCAGCTTCTGCACGCCCTTGTTGCGGTAGGAAGTTCCGCAGACAACCGGAACCAGTTCGTTGGAGATGCACGCCTTGCGGAGTGCCGCCTTCAGCTCGGGAACAGAGATTTCCTCGCCCTCGAGATACTTCTCCATCAACTCGTCGTCGGTCGAAGCAATCGCCTCCACCATCTTTTCGCGGTATTCCTTCGCCTTGTCCAGCATATCCGCAGGAACAGGCTCCACGCGCATATCCTTACCAAGGTCGTCATAGTAAATGTCCGCTTCCATGTTCATCAGGTCGACGATGCCGCGGAAGGTCATGTCATGACCGACAGGCAGCTGAATCGGCACTGCGTTTGCATGGAGTCTTGTGTGGATCATATCGACCACACGGTAGAAATCAGCGCCCGTGATGTCCATCTTGTTGACGTACACCATTCTCGGCACTTTGTACTTGTCCGCCTGTCTCCAGACGGTCTCGGACTGCGGCTCAACGCCGCCCTTTGCGCACAGAACGGTGACAGCACCGTCCAGAACACGCAGGGAACGCTCCACCTCGACCGTAAAGTCGACGTGACCGGGGGTATCAATGATATTGATCCGGTTTCCCTTCCAGAAACAGGTCGTCGCGGCGGAGGTAATGGTGATACCTCTCTCCTGCTCCTGCACCATCCAGTCCATGGTCGCACCGCCGTCGTGAACCTCGCCCAACTTGTGCGTTTTACCCGTGTAGAACAGGATACGCTCGGTGGTCGTGGTCTTTCCGGCGTCGATGTGCGCCATGATACCGATGTTTCTGGTATTCTCAAGTGAATATTCTCTCGGCATAAACGATTCTCCTTACGAAATCAGGTACAGATCAATATCTGTAGTGCGCAAACGCCTTGTTTGCTTCTGCCATACGGTGCGTTTCTTCCTTCTTCTTGAACGCGCCGCCGGCACTTGCCTTGGCGTCCATGATCTCGCCCGCGAGTTTCTCGGACATGTTCTTCTCTCCGCGCTTTCTCGCAAACGCAATCAACCAACGCAGACCCAGAGTCTGACGTCTGTCGGCTCTGACTTCCATCGGAACCTGATAGGTAGAACCGCCGACGCGGCGAGCCTTGACCTCCAGAACGGGCATCACGTTTTCGAGAGCCTGCTGGAACACCTCCAGCGGGTCCTGACCCAGTTTTTCCTCTACGATCTTGAACGCGTCGTAGACAATGGTCTGAGCCACACCTTTTTTGCCGTCATACATCACGTTGTTGATCAGCTTCGTCACAAGCTTGGAACCGTACAACGGATCGGGCAATACATCTCTTTTGGTAATACGACCTCTTCTCGGCACTGTACTTCCCTCCTTCATTAAAATTATGAGATCATTGGTACTCAAAAAACATACTTCTGTAAGCGCCGCGTCGGGTAAATCCGTATAAACATTAAATTTATGAAAGGATTACGGGAACGGGCTAAGCGTGCTTTTCGGTTTTGCGCAAGTCCGAATTATTTCTTCTTCTTTGCGACTTTTGCTCCGTACTTGGAGCGACCCTGCTGGCGGTTTGCAACGCCCTGTGCATCCAGAGTTCCGCGAATGATGTGGTAACGCACACCGGGCAGGTCTCTTACACGGCCGCCGCGAATGAGCACGACGGAGTGTTCCTGCAGGTTGTGTCCGATTCCCGGAATGTAGACGGTTGCTTCCAGACCGTTGGTCAGACGGACTCTCGCGATCTTTCTCATTGCGGAGTTCGGCTTCTTCGGGCTGGTGGTGGAGACCTTCGTGCAAACGCCTCTCTTTTGGGGTGCAGACTGGTCGATCGCCGCATTCTTCAGGGAGTTGAAGCCCTTCTGAAGCACAGGTGCTTTGGACTTGTAGTCCTTCTCACCGCGACCCTGTCTGACAAGCTGGTTAAAGGTTGGCATGACAATTTTCCTCCTTCTTCAGAATTTAATGTTTATACAGACACCCGACCGCAGTCGGATGAACTGTCAGAGTAAAATACTTGTCCCGCGCCCGAGCATAGTACGGGCATTGCGCAAACAAATACAGTTTATTATAGCACGCAACCCCCGATTTGTCAAGGTGCAATAAAAATTCCCCGAATTTTCTCCCTTTTGCACAAATCGGATTCCGCGCACCACAAGTATTTGCCAAAAACTTTGTATATTATCCCAACCAAAAGAATTTTCAAAGCATTCCGACCAACGTTTTTTCCTGATTTTTTCAACGTTTCGCACCGCAACCGCCGTCATCCGGAAATCCTTCTCATAAACCCCAAGCCCATTTTGCCGATTTCCCCCAAAAAAGCAGACCAAATCCCCCGAACGTCCCCCCACCCGCCAATCGGGCGCGAAGCCGCACCATCTAAAGAATTTACACCTCCCAATCCAACAAAAACTTCCCCCATGTCCCCGCCACTCTCCAAAAGCGAAACAAATCTTCTCTTCCTAAGTGGCGGGGACATGGGGGAAGTTCTCGGTGAGAGAGGGAGGTTTGGAGGGAGAGAGCCCCCTCTCCGAAAGAGGGGGCTCTCTCCCTCCAAGGTCTTTCCGCTTACCCCCGGATCACGCCGCGGGGGCATTTGGTAGCGCATACGCCGCAGCCCGTGCAGAGGGTCGGGTCGATTGCGGCGAGATTGTCTACAACGTGAACCGCACCCGAGGGACAGTTCTTTTCGCAGATCTTGCAACCGATGCAACCCGCGTCACATACCTTGCGTACAATAGCGCCGCTCTCTGACGAGTGACAGTCCACCGTGTACTTCGCGTCGGCGGGAAGCAGCGTAATCAGGTGCTTCGGGCAAACCGATACGCACGCACCGCAACCCACACAGCGCGCCGCGTCCACCCGCGCAATCCCGTCCGAAATGTGCAACGCGCCGTATTTGCATACGCTCACACAGCTTCCAAGCCCCATGCAACCGAACGCGCATAACTTGTCGCTGCCGTACATCCGGTCGGCGGCAATGCAGTCCTGTACCCCCTCGTAGCGGCTCTTTTCCTTCGCCTTGCCGCACTCGCCCGAGCACAGCACCCGCGCCCGAACCGGAGTCTGCGCCGTGACCGCAACGCCCATAATCGCGCCGATCTTCTCCGCGCAAGCCGCGCCGCCCGCACGGCAGGCGTTCGCGGGCGCTTCACCCTTCACAATCGCTTCCGCAAGCGCCGCACAACCCGAATACCCGCAACCGCCGCAGTTCGCGCCCGGCAGGGCTTCGGCAATCTTTTCCACCCGCTCGTCGGTCTTGACCGCGAACACCCGCGACGCAACCGCAAGCAGGATTCCCAGAACAATTCCCATCCCCGCGAAAATCGCGGCGGGAATCAGAATATTTGAAATCTCCATTCCAGTCCCCTCCTTATAGCTTGATGCCCGAGAAGCAGGAGAACGCCATCGCCAACAGCCCCGCCGCAATCAACGTCAGCGGGAAGCCCTTGAAGGCGCGGGGCGGGTCGGCGTGCTCCATCCGCGCGCGAAGTCCCGCAAATACCGTGATGGCAAGCGTGAAACCGAGCGCCGCAGAGAAACCGAACACCACCGCCTGCAGGAAATTGTACTCGTTCTGCACGATCAGAAGCGCCGAGGACAGCACCGCGCAGTTGGTGGTAATCAGCGGCAGATAAATGCCGAGCGCCCCGTACAGCGCGGGAATGAACCGCCGCAGGAACATCTCGATGAACTGCACGAGCGCCGCAATCACCAGAATGAACGCAACGGTTTTGAGGTATTCCAACCCGAACGGCACCAACAGGAAGTGATAGACCGCCCACGTCGCAGCGCCCGAAACCGTCATGACAAACGTAACCGCCATGCCCATGCCGAGCGCGGTGTCGGGCTTCTCCGAAACGCCGAGGAACGGGCAACAGCCGTAGAAACGCGAGAAAATGAAGTTCTCCACCAGAACGGCGGTAAACATCATCAGAAGCACATCGGTAAAACTCATGCCTGCTCCTCCTTTCCGTCCTCCGCCGCACGGCGTTTCTTTTCTTCCACGGTATACTTGATTTTCTGCACCGCCGCAATCGTAAATCCGAGCGTCAGGAACGCCCCCGCAGGCAGAATGAAAATGACCATATCGGGATACGCCGCGGGCAGAATCCGATGTCCTAAAAGCGAGCCAGAACCGAGCAGTTCGCGCACCGTTCCGAGAATGCAGAGCGCAAAGGTGAAGCCCAGTCCCATCGAAAGACCGTCCATCGCCGAGGGCAGCGGCGGATTCTTCGAAGCGAACGCCTCCGCGCGCGCCAAAATGATGCAGTTCACCACAATCAGCGGGATGAACAGCCCGAGCGACCGATAGAGCGAGACCATGTAGGTGCGCATCAGCAGTTCCACCGCCGTGACAAAGCCCGAAACAATGACGATGTAGGCGGCAATGCGCACCTGCTTGGGGATGAACTTCCGCAGGAGCGAGATGAACACGTTGGAGCAGATCAGCACCGCCGTTGCCGCCATGCCCATGCCGAACGCGTTCTTCAGCGACGTGGTGGTCGCAAGCGTCGGGCACATGCCGAGAAGCTGCACAAGCGTGGGGTTCTGGTCGAGAATGCCGGACTTCAGTTGCTTCAGATAATTGTTTTTCACTCTGCGTCACTCCTTTCCAAAGCGGAATCCAACGTTGCCTGCGCCGCCTTTACGCCCGCAAGCACGGCTTTTGACGAGATCGTCGCGCCCGAGATTGCGTCAATGTCCTCTCCGAACGTAAGATCCCCCGTTTTGCCGCCGTACTGCGAGAGGTAACCCGCGTCGTTGACCTTTGCGCCCAGACCCGGGGTCTCGGAGTGCGAGAGAATCTGCACGCCTGCAATCGTGCGGTCAAGGTCAAAGCCGACCATCAGCGACATGTCACCGCCAAAGCCCGCCGTCACGCTCTCCACGCAATAGCCGAGCGGTTCGTTCCCCTGCTTCAGCGCGTACACGCCGTTCCCGAGGTCTGTGTAGGTAAGCGTTTCCGCCCCGAAAATGGCAGCCATCGCGCTCGCCTTCTCCTGCTCCTGCAGTTCGGCGTAGCGCTTTTTGGTCACCTCATTGACCAGCGACACCACCGCCGCCACCACAAGGCAGATGACCAACAGCCGCGCGCCGATGTTCAGCACCGACAGCACGGTCTTTTTTTCGATTTTGTTTTTTGTTTCAGCCGTTCCCATGCTTCCGCTCCCCCTTTCCTCTCGCCTTTCCGTACACGCGCGGCTTTGTCAGCAGTTCGATGTACCAGACGAGCGCATTCATAATCAGGATTGCAAAGGACACGCCCTCGGGGTAGCCGCTGAAGAAGCGCAGGAACACCACCAGAGCGCCGCACCCCGCGCCGTAAATCACACGTCCCCACGGGGTCACGGGAGAGGTTACGTAGTCGGTTGCCATAAAGAACGCGCCGAGCATCAGACCTCCCGAGAAGAGCGACGACGCCGTGAAGCTGACCGCGCTCATGTCGCCCTTATGGAAGATCAGGGTCAGGAGCGCGACCGTTCCGAGAAACGCGGTGGGAATCTGCCATGCGATCACCCGCCGCACGAGCAGGTACGCGCCGCCGATCAGCAGGCAGAGCGCCGAAACCTCGCCGATGCACCCGCCGCATTTTCCGAGGAAGAGATCAAGCACCGAGCCGTCAAAAGCTCCGGTTTTCAGCGAAGCGAGCGGCGTTGCCGAGGCAACCGCGTCGCTTCCGTCCATCCACGCAAACGCGGGGACGAATTTCGTCATCTTTGCCGTCCACGCCAACATGAGGAACACTCTTGCCGCCAGCGCGGGGTTCATCACGTTCTTGCCGATGCCGCCGAAAATCTGCTTGACCACCACGATTGCGAACACCGAGCCGACAATCGGCACATAGAACGGCACGGTGGAGGGCAGATTCATGCCGAGAAGCAGTCCCGTAACCGCCGCCGAGCAGTCCCCGATGGTATTCGGGCGGCGCAGGATTTTCTCGGTCAGGTATTCCGCAAGGATTGCCGAAGCGGTTGCAAGCAGCAGAATCACCGCCGCGCGCCAACCGAATGCAACGATGCCGAACACCGCCGCGGGAGCAAGCGCGATCAGCACGTCGATCATCAGCCGCCGCGTGGTCACGCCCCTGCGCATATGCGGAGAGGGCGCTAACGTCAGCAGTTCGGGCATATCCGAAAGGACTCTTTTTTCGTCGTTCATTTCGTTCCACCTCCCCCGCGCTTGGCGGCGTTCTTGGCGCGGATTGCGCCCTTTGCCACGCGGATGTGCTGCACGATCTCCACGCCCGCCGGGCAGTTATAGGTACAAGTCCCGCATTCCACGCAACTCATCACGTCCAGTTTTTCGGCTTTCTCATACTCCCTTGCCGCCGCGTAAGCTGCAAGGTAGTTCGGCATCAGGCGCATGGGGCAGTGCGAAACGCATCTGCCGCAGTGAATGCAGGGCGAATGGACGGTTGTGGGCTTGTCGGCTTCCTCCGAGAAGAGAAGCAGACCCGACATACTCTTGGAAACCGGCGTTTCGGGATCCCAGAGCGCAAAGCCCATCATCGGTCCGCCCGAGATCATCTTCTTCGGCGTTTTGGTCAGTCCGCCGCAGAAGGTGATGAGATCCTGCGCCGACGCGCCGAGCGGGGCGCGGACGTTCTTCGGATTCCGCACGCAGTCGCCCGTCACCGTGACGATGCGGCTGGTCAGCGGCAGTCCCCGCCAGTACGCGCGCGAGATTGCCGCGGCGGTCTCGGCGTTGAGGATCATACAGCCCACGTCGGCGGGAAGTTTGCCTGCGGGAATTTCCCGCCCGAGCAGTGCCGCCACCAACTGGCGCTCGTCGCCCTGCGGGTACTTGGTGCGCAGAACACAGACCCGCAGGTTTGTCCCTCTTTCCAGTCCCTCGCGCCGCTTCAGGCGATCCTCCAGAAGGCGGATGGCGTCGGGCTTGTTATCCTCAACCGCAAGAATGCCTTCGGTCACGCCCAGCGCGCGCATGACGATCTCCATGCCCGAGATGACGATCTCCCCGCGCTCCAGAAGCAGGCGGTGGTTCGCCGTGAGATACGGCTCGCACTCGGCGCAGTTGACGATCACAAGGTTCGCCTTCCCCATGGCGCTCTGAATCTTCGCGTAGGTCGGGAAGGTTGCGCCACCCAGACCGCTGATGCCCGCCTCGCGGACGATCTCCACGATCTCCTCGGGCGTTGCTTCCGCGAGCGGCTTTGCGATGGGTTTCATGCTGTCGTCCATGGTGCGCAGACCGTCGTTCTCGATGACAATATTCGTCACTGGCGTTCCCATTGCGTTGCGGCGGGTGACGATGGCGCGGACAGTGCCCGAAACGCTTGCGTGGACGGGGCAACCCAGTCCGCCCGCGACCTCGCCGAGTTTCTGCCCGATCTTCACGCTGTCGCCGACCTTGACCACCGGCGTGGCGGGCGCGCCGATATGTTGGGAGAGCGGGATAGAAACGCTTGCGGGTTCGGGCAGGCGTTCCGTGGAAAGCGCGGCGGTGTCCTTATGCTCGTTAAGGTGCGTTCCGCCGCGAAAAGTGAATCGTTTCATTCCGTTGTTCCTTTTTCCTTTCTTCCGGTCGAGCCGGAACGGTGTCTTTGTATATTATACTATGAAAAAGTCGTTTTGTCAATTTCCAATCGGCAGAATCTTTGCCGTTTTTACACGGGACTTGACTTTTCGTCAAAAATCTGCTATACTGTCAACAGGAAAAAGGGGGTGTTCGCTATGACGCAAGCGGAAAAGCGGGAGACGGTTGCAAAAATTGCCGGAATTCTGGAGGCGCGCTATCCGGACGCGGTCTGCTCGCTCGACTGGGAGAACGACCCGTGGAAGCTGATGATTATGGGGCGGCTTTCGGCGCAATGCACCGACGAGCGGGTGAATCTGGTCTGCGCGGATCTGTTCCGGCGGTTTCCCACGCCCAAGGATCTGGCGGAGGGAAATCTTTCGGAGATTGAGGACTGCATCCGTTCCTGCGGGCTTTATCATGTGAAGGCGCAGAACATCCGCGACGCTTCTCGGATGCTGATTGCGGAATTCGGCGGGAAGATGCCCGACACGATGGAGGAACTTCTGAAGTTCCCGGGGGTTGGCAGGAAGGTTGCGAATCTGATTCTGGGCGATCTTTACGGGACAGGCGGGACGGTTGCCGACACGCACTGCATCCGCATTTGCGGGCGTTTTGGGATGTACCCCGAAACGCTCCGCGATCCCGTGCGTGTGGAAAAGCTGATGGACGAACTTCTGCCGCAGGAAATCCGCGCCGACTTCTGCCACCGTCTCGTTCTCTTCGGTCGCGATGTCTGCACCGCCCGCGCCCCGAAGTGCGCGTCGTGCCCCGTGCGGGAGTTGTGCGCGAAGGGGCGGGGGTAAGGGGAAGACCTTGGAGGCGCAGGGAGACCCCTTTCGGAGGGGTCTCCCTACCCTCCAAGCCTCCCTGACCCACCCCGAACTTCCCCACAAGACCCCTGCCATTATACGAGCAAAGATTTGTTTCGCTTTTGTGGTGGCGGGGGTCTTGTGGGGAAGTTTTTTGTCGGATTGGGAGGTTGGAATATGTTAGAAAGTGCGGCTATCGCACTCGATTGGTGGGCGGGATGCGGGAGAATCGAGTAGGAGGCTACCCATTAGGTGAGCAGCCGACCTCTCACACCACCGTGC
>CAVGEJ010000065.1:0-13182 GCA_963628215.1 Eubacterium sp. CAG:180 | reverse complement strand
GAAAGTTTTTGAGGATTTTTAAGGGACTTTTTTTAAAAAGTCCCTTAAATGGGGTGCGGGGCAACGCCCTGCGACCTTCCTATTATTTCCCCACCTTGTAAATCCGGAACAGATCGAGTTTCAGGTCGCGTTGGGAGGGGAGGGTGAGAAGATAGAGAGCGGCGACGGGGACGGAGAGAAGGGCAAGCGGGACGACGTCGGGGAGAAGGTCGTAGTGCAGAACCGCGGACTGGTTGAGGATAGAGCGATAAAAGACGGTGAAGAGCCACGGCAGACAGGAGAGCAGCGCGGGAACGAGAGTAAGAAAAACGAAAAAACCGCGTGCGGGAACGAGAATGCGGTAGAGCCGCTTGCAACGGTTCAGTAGAGGGGACGCGGCGCGCGGAGTCAGCGCAACCGAAGCCAGAAGCGCGGTGGCGAGCAGAAAAAGCACATACCACACCATAAGAAAACAGGTCAGTCCCCAAAAGACAATCATAATGTAGGAAAACCGCACCGCGTCGGGAGAGACCGCGGCAGTGCCGTCCAGCGCCGACAGGCAGGTTTCCCGCAGATTCCCGAGAAACCCGAAGTAGCTGACCGAATCGAACAACTCCCCGCCCGAGGTAAAGAACAAGTGCGGATAAAAGCCCAGAAACAGGGCAAGAATTCCCGTTGGAAAGATTCCGAAATAGGCAACGCGAATCCATGCCGCGCGAGCCTGCGGCGTTCCTCTCACGGCTTCACCGCGTCGGCGGGCGGAGTCAGCTTGCCCTCCATCAGGAATGCCGCCTCCATATCCGCGCAGACAAGCGCGTAGGCAAGCGGGAACATCTCCAGCGCCTTTCCGACATTCCCCGGGTCTTCCGTGCCCGAAAAGCCCATGTGATAGCGGATTGCAAACGCCTCTTCGCGGGTCAGCCGCAGGAAGCCCGAAACGATGTAAGCCGACTTTTCGCCGTGCCCGTAGGGGAGCGTGTCCTCAATGGTGTAGTAGGGAACGGCAACCCAACGCCCGGTTTCGTCCTTCTGATTGCGCGTACCGACCTTGTAGAAGTTGGTCTTGCAGACATCATGCAGAAGCGAGACGATCGCAATGCTTTCGTCGCTGTAGGAAAGCCCGTAGACCTCCTTCATGCGCGGACGTGCCAGAATGTCGCACAGACAGTCGTACACGTTCAGACTGTGTTCCAGAAGCCCGCCCTCGTGTGCGCCGTGGTAGCGGGTGGAGGCGGGAGCGGTAAAGAAATCCGTTCCCGTGCGGAGGTAGTCGAGCAGTTTGTCCGCGCCCTCACGGTGAATCTTTTCCTGATAGATAGAAAGAAAACGTTCTGTGTTATTCATTTCGAACCTCTTTTTCATAGAATTCCTTTCTATTTTACCACAACCGCGGCGGAAAGTAAATAGGATTTGTAAATTTTCTGATAAAAAGGTAATCCGGGAGAACCGCCGCAGGACTTTTGGTGTTATAATATAAACTGGAATTATTTTTGAATTTGTATGAATGTCGGGAGGCGATAACCGAATGAGAAAAACAAAGATTATCTGCACGATGGGTCCTGCCTGCGCGGACGAGGGCGTGATGACGGAAATGCTGCGGGCGGGAATGAATATCGCGCGCTTCAATTTCTCGCACGGCGACCATGAATGTCACAAAAATATGATGGATATGTTCCGCCGCGTCCGGGATCGGCTGCATCTGCCGGCGGCGGTGCTTCTGGACACCAAAGGACCTGAGATTCGTCTGCGCACCTTTGCGGGCGGCAAAGCGACCCTGCATCGCGGCGCAACCTTTACGCTGACCACCCGCGAGGTGGAGGGAAGCGAGCAGGAAGTCAGCATTTCCTTCCCCGCGCTTCCCGCGCAGCTCCGCCCGGGCATCCGGATTCTTCTGGACGACGGCAAGGTGGCGCTGATGACCAAGGAGATTACGGAAACCGATATCATCTGCTCCGTGGAAGCGGGCGGAACGCTTTCCGACCGCAAGAGCCTGAACATTCCGAATTTCCCGATCGACATGGAGTACCTCAGCCCGCAGGACGAGGCGGATCTGATCTTCGGCATCGAGCAGGACGTGGACTTTGTGGCGGCGTCCTTTGTGCGGCGGCGGGAGGACGTGATTGCCCTGCGCAAGTTTCTGGACTACCACGGCGGGCATCGCATCCGCATCATTGCAAAGATCGAGAACATCGAGGGCGTCAATCACTTTGACGAAATTCTTGCCAACTGCGACGGCATTATGGTCGCGCGTGGCGACATGGGCGTAGAGGTGGAGTTCGAGCGCCTGCCGGGGCTCCAGAAGCGCTTTATCCGCAAGTGCTACCAGTCGGGCAAGATGGTCATCACCGCCACGCAGATGCTTGAGTCCATGATTCACTCTACTACGCCGACCCGTGCGGAGATCACCGACGTTGCCAACGCGGTATTCGACGGAACTTCGGCGGTCATGCTCTCGGCAGAGACGGCGGCAGGGGAGCACCCGGCGCTTGTGGTGCGGGTGATGTCGCGCATCGCGGAGCAGGCGGAAGAGGACGCGTTTGAAATGCAGGTCTATCGCGGGATTCCCTATGACATTGACACCTCGGACGTGACGAACGCAATCTGCGACGCGGCGGTAACAACCGCGCGGGACGTTCACGCGAAGGCGATCATTGCGGTAACGACCTCGGGGCTTACCGCGCGCAGGGTGTCGAAATTCCGCCCCGTGCAGACGATTGTTGCGGCAACGCCGTCGGTCAAGACCTTCCACCAGTTGAGTCTTTCATGGGGTGTTGAGCCTGTTCTGGCGCTGAATCAGGAGGACACCGAGCATCTGTTTGTACACGCGGTGGATTGCGCAAAGCAGATGGATCTGGTCACGGCGGGGGACACGGTGGTCATCACCGCAGGCGTTCCGCTGAAGCAAACGGGAACAACGAACCTGCTCAAGGTGCAGGTCGTGCAATAAAATAAAACGATAAGGAGGAACGGTTATGAGTTATCTGGAAGCATTTGAGGCGGTACGGAAGGCTGTCGGCAAGCTGAAAAAGGGGAAGGTAACCGAGCATTTGGCAATTCAGGTGAATCTGACGGACGAGGACGCGTCGGGCATTTGCTACATGGAGGCGACGGACGGCGTTTTCCACGCAGAGCCGTACGACTACCGCGACCGTGACGCGCTATTCATGGTAAACAGCGCGGACTTGATTGCGATTCTTTCTGGCAAGTTGGATTTCGACAAGGCAATCGCAGACGGAATCTTGACGATTGAAGGCGACGCAACGCGTGCGTCCGCTCTGAAACTCGCGATCCCCGCCCCCCGCAAACCGAGGGTGAAGAAGGGGTGAGGAAGACCTTGGAGGGAGAAGGGACCCCCTTTCGGAGGGGGTCTCTTCTCCCTCCAAACCTCCCTCATCCTCCCCGAACTTCGCTGAGCCGAATCTCATTCACAGTGCATATCAGGTTGCCCGACTGCGCGGCGTTGCGCGGGTTGGGGCTCTGTATGTGGGAATGAGATTCGGCTCAGCGAAGTTTTTTTGTGGTTCGGGAGGGGATTTTTGGAGTGCGGCTGTCGCGCTCGTTTGGTGGGTGGGGTGCGTTTGGAGGTGATACCTTACACGAGCGTATCCCACAAAAAAAGAGCGCGAAGCCGCACTCTGTAGCAAATCCCCGCCTCCCAATCCGACAAAAAACTTCCCCCATATCCCCGCCACTTTCCAAAAGCGAAACAACCTTCCACCTCGTAAGTGGCGGGGATATGGGGGAAGTTCGGGGTGGGTCAGGGAGGTTTGGAGGGTAGGGCGACCCCTACGAAAGGGGTCGCCCTGCGCCTCCAAGGTCTTTCTAAACCCTCTTCGCCTTCTTCGGCACTAAGAGACGAACCTTGCGGGGGACAACCACCACTTCAATGTTGCCGCAAATGCCGCGCTCGCCGTCGAAGTTCCATACCACATCGTCGGGAACTTCAAAACGTATCGCCCCGCTCGGGAAATGCGCAATGTTGTTCTGCTTGAAACGGTAGCCGATAAGGAAGAGTTTCGCAACCGTGAAGAGCGCCCGTAAGCGGTTCGGCAGAGTCGGGTTCTTCTTCTGACGAATGACAACCCCCTCCAGAAGCCCGTCGTTCATCGAGCCGCCCGGGTTCATGCGCAACCCCGCCACACACCTGCCGTTCATGACCAACGCAAACACGCATTCGGTCGCCAACTCCGTGTCGGCACTTGCGGCATGAATCGGAAAAACGCGGAATAATAAATTCTTCCGCATTCCCTCCAACCCGTAAGCCAGAGCGCCCATGCTCCGCTTGTTTTTCTGCGGCGTGGTGTAGGATGCGCTCGTGAACGCGCCCGCCGAAACCGAATACATCGCGTAACGCGTCCCGTTGACCAACATGCAGTCCAACCGCTCTTCGCGCCCCTCCAGAACCACGTTCAGCGCGCGGCGCAGACTGTAGCGCGGAATGCCGAGACTGTGCGCCACGTCGTTGACCGTCCCGCTCGGAATGTAGCCGAGAAGCGGCACGTCCTCCATGCCGCCGATGCCCTGCAGAACCTCGTTGAAAGTCCCGTCGCCGCCCGCAAAGACAATGCAGTCGTAGTCGGCGGCGAATTCGCGCACCCGATGCGTGAAATCCTCGGGCGCGCGGGAGGCGTAAATGTCCACGGTCTCATATTTGCGGCGCAGTTTTTTGATGATGTAAGGCAACTTTTTGACGATTTTCCCCCTGCCGCCATGGGGATTGTAAAGAAAAATACATTTCATGAGGCTATTATATCATATTTCGCTTGCTTTTGCAAGGGGAAACCGAAAAAAATCCCCCGCCCGCCGAAGCGGACAGGGGAGAGGGCACAGAGCGTTCGGATTACTGAAGCTCTGCGAAATACTTGATGGTACGAACCATCTGGCTGGTGTAGGAGTTCTCGTTGTCGTACCAAGCAACAACCTGCACCTGATAGGTGTCGTCGTCAATCTTGGTGACCATGGTCTGGGTTGCGTCGAAGATCGAGCCGTGGGTCTCGCCGACGATATCGGAGGAGACGATCTGGTCTTCGTTGTAACCGAAGGAATCGGAAGCCTGCGCCTTCATAGCGGCGTTGATGCCTTCCTTGGTGATGTCATGTCCCTTGACAACCGCCACGAGAATGGTGGTAGAGCCCGTGGGAACAGGAACACGCTGAGCAGAGCCGATGAGCTTGCCGTTCAGTTCGGGGATAACCAGACCGATTGCCTTTGCAGCGCCGGTGGAGTTCGGAACGATGTTGACCGAAGCAGCGCGAGCGCGGCGGAGGTCACCCTTTCTGTGCGGACCGTCCAGAACCATCTGGTCACCCGTGAAGGCGTGAACCGTGGTCATGATACCCGACAGGATGGGAGCGTAATCGTTGAGCGCCTTCGCCATGGGAGCGAGGCAGTTGGTGGTGCAGGAAGCGGCGGAAATGATCTGATCCTCGGGGGTCAGGGTCTTTTCGTTGACGCTGTAGACAATGGTCTTGAGGTCATTGCCCGCGGGAGCGGAGATAACAACCTTCTTTGCGCCTGCTTCGATGTGCGCCATCGACTTTTCCTTGGAAGTATAGAAGCCGGTGCATTCCAGAACGACATCGACCTTCAGCTTCTTCCACGGGCAGTTCTTCGCGTCCTTCTCGGCGTAGATCTTCATGGTCTTGCCGTCAACGGTCAGCGTGCCCGCCTCGTCGTCTGCGGAAATCTCATGATTGTACTTGCCCTGTGCCGAGTCGTACTTGAGCAGGTGAGCCAGCATAGAGGGCTTGGTCAGGTCGTTGATCGCAACGACGGTGTAGCCCTTTGCACCGAACATCTGACGGAACGCCAGACGGCCGATACGTCCGAAACCGTTGATCGCAACTTTTACATTTGCCATTGGAATGAATCCTCCGTTAAAAAAATTCTGAGTCGGAACTACCCCGAGGGGGTGTCCTTTTCATACAGATATATTTTACCTCATTTTTCCGAAACTTACAAGGGCTTTGACGTAAAATTATCATTTTCGTTACAATTATTTAAGATGATCGGATCGGGAGCGGCTTCTGTGTGCATTTTGCCGTCTGTTTCGGCGGACATTTGGCGGCAGAGACGGGAAAACCGCACAAGAGCCGGGAGATTTGCCATTTTGCGCGGCTCTTTGAGCATCCGCCAAGCCCATTCCAGACCCGCCCTCTGCCAGAGAAGCGGCGCGCGACAGACCCGTCCCGCCCAGACATCCAGACTGCCGCCAAGCCCCGCCGCCACCCGAACCGACGGCAGAAGCGGCAGATTGCGGGCGATCCATTCCTCCTGCGCGGGGTAGCCGAGACAGACCAGAAGCACCGAGGGGCGGCAGGCGCGGATGACCGAAATCAGGTTGCGGTTTTCCTCGCCGTCGCGGTCAAAGTAGCCCCAGTATGTTCCCGCAACCGTGAGGGCGGGGAAGCGCCGCCGCAGATTTTCCGCCGCGCGTCCTGCCACGCCGTCCGCCCCGCCGAGCAGAAAGACCCGCTCGCCCCGCGCGGCGCAGGCAGAGAGAAGCGCCTCGCCGAAGTCGATTCCCGCAACCCGCCCGTGCGCAAACGGCGTTCCCAACCGCGCCGCCGCGCGCACAACCCCGCCGCCGTCCGGCAGAATCAGAGAAGCGCCCGAAAGCAGGCGCAGGTGCTCCGGCGACCGCGCGCAATCCTCCAGCATCAGCGCGTTCGGCGTGACCACAAAGCAGGCGTTTCCGCCCGTCAGCGCCGCGCGCACCGCGTGTTCTGTCCCGATATCGTCAAAATCCAACCCGCAAACCCGTATTTTCATCCGTTTTTCACTCCGTTCTCAAGAAAAAGGCTTGACAATTCCCCGTAATGGAGATATAATATATAAGTATCAGGAAAATCGGCGAAATGATACGGCAAAGCCGCGTTTTACCGATTTTTGCATTCGGAAAGGATTTTTTGACATGGGAAAGAACAACGAGAAAATGGTGGAGCAGATCACGTCGATGGACGTGGATTTTGCGCAGTGGTATACCGACGTGGTGAAAAAGGCGGAACTGGTGGACTACTCCGGCGTGCGCGGATGTATGGTCATCCGACCCTACGGCTATGCGATCTGGGAGAACATTCAGCACGACCTTGACGCGCGCTTCAAGGCACTGGGGCATGAGAATGTCTATATGCCGATGTTCATTCCCGAAAGCCTGCTGCAGAAGGAGAAGGATCACGTGGAGGGCTTCGCGCCCGAGTGTGCATGGGTCACGGTGGGCGGCACTACGCAGCTGACCGAGCGGCTCTGCGTCCGCCCGACCTCCGAAACGCTGTTCTGCGAGCATTATAAGAACATTATTCAGTCCTACCGCGACCTGCCGAAACTCTACAACCAGTGGTGCAACGTCGTGCGTTGGGAAAAGACCACCCGCCCGTTCCTCCGTACTTCGGAGTTTCTGTGGCAGGAAGGACATACCATGCACGAGACCGCCGAGGAAGCGCGCGAGGAAACCATGCAGATGCTGAAGGTTTACGAGGACTTCTACGCCGAGGCGCTGGCGATTCCCGCTTATACGGGTCGCAAGACCGAAAAGGAGAAGTTCGCGGGCGCGGAGGAAACCTACACCATCGAGCCGATGATGCACAACGGCATGGCGCTTCAGGGCGGAACTTCGCACTATTTCGGCGACGGCTTTGCAAAAGCGTTCGGCATTACCTTTACGGGTCGCGACAATCAGTTGCGCTACCCGCACCAGACCTCGTGGGGACTGTCCACGCGCTCCATCGGCGCAATCATCATGACCCACGGAGACAACAACGGTCTGATTCTGCCGCCCCGCGTAGCGCCGATTCAGGTGGTCATTATCCCGGTCGCACAGCATAAGGAAGGCGTTCTGGAAAAGGCGGAGGCTCTGCGCGCGGAGCTTGCCAAGACCCTGCGGGTCAAACTGGACGACAGCGAGAATTCTACGGGTTGGAAGTACAGCCAGTACGAGATGAAGGGCGTTCCGCTCCGTCTGGAGATCGGACCGCGCGATATCGAAAGCAACACTTGCGTGTTGGTCAGCCGCGTGACGAGAGAAAAGACGGTCGTCAGCCTCGACAATCTGACCGAAGAGGTGAACGCCGCGTTGCAGAAGGTGCACGACGAGCTCTATCAGCGCGCACTGGAAAACCGCAACAACCGCACCTATGACGCGCACAGCTACGAGGAATTCCTTGACATTGCCGCCAACAAGTCGGGCTACATCCGCGCGATGTGGTGCGGCGAGACGGAGTGCGAGGAGAAACTGAAGGACGTTACGGGCGGCGTGAAGTCGCGTTGTATCCCGTTCACGGAAGAGCACCTCGCCGACACCTGCGTCTGCTGCGGCAAGCCCGCCAAGCATATGGTCATCTGGGGCAGACAGTATTGATCGGATAAATCGGTGATATAGTGTTTTTGGGGTAGACAGAACACATTTCTTTTGTATCAGGCTGTTTGATTTGTTTGGCAGGAAGATATATGACTGTATTAGCCAATTGGGTTTATCGTCCCATCACAAAGAACATCGTTCTTGGCGTTATCTTGAGTTTGCTTTCTGTTGTTGGGATTGTTGCATCGCTGTCCGAGAGCGTGATATGTATCATCTTGGTGCTTGTTTTGATTGGCATTGTTTGTATTACCGTTTTCTCTTGCATTGAAAAAACGAAAGTGAATCGGGAAGAAACGCCCCCGATTTATGCAAAAGGGAAGATGCTGTATCTTTATGACGGAACAAGTCGTCGGGAGATACCAGTTGACCGCATTATCCGTATCGTCGGAAAAAACAAGCGCTATTTTCACTTCTATGTTCGCTTTTTCAGTTGGGGAACTTATAATTACGGCAAAGTTTCTGTTTACTATTGGGATAAAAATAACAAGAAGAGTGTATTCAAAATATTTCTCGTCTTTAAGCCGGATGATGTTCCGGATAAGGTTATGCAGTATATACAGAGTACACGGATAGAACTTTGATGTGTTTTGCCAATGGTTTTTGTCAGAATATTTTGTTGCGCACGGGGCACATAAAGGCTTCCCCTCGGGGGGGAAGCTGTCGCGTAAGCGGCTGATGAGGGGGGATAAAGCTGTCCCCTCAATGGTTACCCGTATTGTATGAGGCCTTATTTCGCATGACACCGACCCGCAAGATTCCCGTCTTGCGGGTTCTTTCAAAAACACCGGAAAGGAGCGCCGCATGGAAGCCGTTTGGGACAAAATCAAAGCATACCTCCGCCATGCCGTGCGTTGCGTCGATCCGGTGCTTTTTTTCAGCGTTTCGGCGCTCGGAATTCTGAGCATCGTCACCATCTACGGCGCGGTGGACAATTTCGGAATGTCCAAGCTGAAAATGCAGGTGGCGATGTTCCTGGTCGGCAGTATCGCAACGGTGGTAATCGCCACGTTGGACTTCCGCGTCATTGTGGACAAGCTGTGGTTGCCGTTTTTCATCGGGTCGGTGCTCCTGCTCGGCATTACGCTGATCTGGGGCAAGAGCGGCGTGAGCATGGAAACGGGCAACAAGAGTTGGCTCAAAATTCCGATCATTGGGCTGATGATTCAGCCGTCCGAGTTCGTCAAATTCGCGTTTATCTGTACCTTTTCCAAGCACCTGTTCACGGTGCGGGATCGCATCAATCATCCGCGCAGTGTTGCGGGGCTTGCGTTGCACGCGGGCATTATCGTGGCGCTGATTCTGAAGTCGGGCGACCTCGGCGTGGCGTTGGTGTATTTTGCCATCATTGCAATGATGCTGTTCTGCGCGGGGCTTCACCTCGGCTATTTCGGCGCGGGAACGGTTACGTTGGTTCTGTTGTCACCGTATCTGTGGGAGAAGCTGGCGTTCTACCAACAGCGGCGGATCATTGTGGGATTCAATCCCGAACTTGACCCGAAGGGGAAGGGGTATCAGCCGCTTCTGAGCCGTCGGGCAATCGCGCACGGCGGACTGTTCGGGCGCGGGCTGTTTTCAGGGGGCTATTACGAGGTTCTGGACGCGTCGCATACCGATTTCATTTTTGCAACCATCTGCGAAAAGTTCGGCTTTGTCGGCGGGATTCTGGTTATCGCAACGTTCTGCGTGATCGTGGTGCGGATCTTCCGCATTGCGCGGATTGCGAACAGCTCGGATTACGGCGGTCTGATCTGCGCGGGGGTCGGGGCAATGTTCGTGGCGCAGATTCTCGAAAACATCGGCATGACGCTTGCGATGCTCCCCGTGGTGGGCATTACGTTGCCGTTCCTCTCCTGCGGCGGCTCGTCGATGCTGGCAACCTTTCTGATGATGGGTCTGGTGCACAGCGTATACGCGCATTCCAACGCGGTGCGATCCTCGGTGGCGTTGCGCGCATTGGGGGAGTGAATCTTTTTTTGCGGTGTCATAAAGCAACCTCCGGGATCATATAGTGTAGTACTTCAATACACGAAATGATTCCGGAGGTTCGCTATGTTTATTTATTCCATGCGTGCGGGTACGCTGAAGCTGATCGGTGTGATCTGCGTTGCGCTGACGGTTCTGATTACGTTGATCGCGTTTGTGCCGACCTACACGGTGGGCAGTGACGCGGTGAATGCGAGCGGAAACGCGGCGGAGATCAGCTATGACAAGGTAAAGAGCGCGGACGACGTGGGCAAATTCCTGTCGCAGTTCGGTTGGCAGACCGACGGGAAGCCGGAAGAGGTGGAAACGGTAACCGTTCCCGAAGAGTTTGACAAGGTGTTTGCGGCGTACAACGAGTTGCAGAAAGAGCAGGGGCTGAATCTGTCGAAGTACCGCGGCAAGGAGGTCACGCGCTACACGTTCCGTGTGACCAACTATGAGGGATACGAGGGGAAGGTTTTTGCCAACGTTCTGGTTTACCGCAACCGCGTGATCGGCGGCGACGTCTGCTCCGCCGACCCTTCCGGTTTTGTACATGGCTTCAGTCCGAGGGAGTAAAGACCTTGGAGGGTGAAGGAATCCTCTTGAAAGAGGTTTCCTTCCCCCTCCAAACCTCCATCTTCTTCCGAGAACTTCCCCCAAGAGCACCCGCCTTTGCAGAACGAAGATTTGGTTCGTTTTGCATCGGGCGGGTGCTCTTGGGGGAAGTTTTTGTCGGTTCGGGCGGTGTGGGATATTAGGCGGTCAGCGGGTGACCGCAAAGGTGACAACGCCGAACGGGGGGATATCGTCTAGCAGAACGCGGTTGCCGTCAAGCCGTCCGCTTCCCGAGAAGAAGGTGACGGAGCGGTAGTTGCCGCCGAGGTAAATTTCCGTGTCGAGCGCTTCGTCCTCAAACAGGTTGAACAGTCCGACCGCCAGTGTGTCGGCGTTCTCCTTGCACATCAGGTAAAGATCGGGAGACCCCGAGGTCCACGCGGGCAGCTTCCTGCCCGAGACCCATTCTGTGGCGCGGGCGAGCAGGCGTGAGCGCCCGTATACGCGGTGGTAGCGCTCTGCCGAGCCGTAAGCGTCCGAGCAGAGGACAAAGAAGCGCTGACCCGCCGCGTTCTCATAGCGGTAGGATGTGGCAACGGAGTCCCCGTCGGGGGAGAGGGCGGTCGTTTCGGGCATCGCGGACGCGTCCGTTGTGAAATTCCGGATCGGCTGATCGAAGGTGCGGATGTGGAAGCCGTCCGCAAGGTAATGTTCCATGTCCGCCGCAAAGCCCTTGCTCTCGCCGCGCAGACCCACATCCAAGCCGCGCGCGGTCAGAATTTCCGCCGCGCGGGCATCCAGAAGCAGACCCTTGCCAAAGTCCGCCTCGGGCAGATATTTCGCATTCTCCCCGAACACCGCGATTCCCGTGCCGTCTCCCGCAAAGACCGTCGGTAGTCCCACGGGGGAGAGGATTTTGGAGGACGGGTTGAAGCAGGTCAGTTGCAGGTCGTTGATTTTGTTCTCAAAGCGCTCCGGAATGTCCATCCTGTCATACTTGTGCGGAACTTCGAATACACGGATTCCACAGGGGCGCTTGTCGTCAAACTGTTCGGCAATCGCGCGGTAGAGCGGCAGATTCCGCATGTGCCGTTTGAAATAGCCCTGCTCGTTTTCCGGTTCGGTGAAGTATTCGAACAGGTATTTCAGATTGTGAACGGCGGGGTCGGCAATCGCGCGGGCGAGGTCAAAGCACTCCATATAGGAAGCGGCGCAGTTCCAACGCGGGCGGGGGTAAGCGTCGCCCTCCCACATCACTTCCATGTCGGGTTTCGCGAACGCCGCAGTCTGGAAGCGCTCGAACTCGATGATATCCTCCATCCGACAGCCGAACGAGCGGTGATCCGCCCAGTATGGCGCGCCGCTTGTGCGCAGGAACGGTTTGGTGTTGCCCGCAAACGCACGGCTGACCGTTTCGGGGTCTGTTCCGTCCATTTCCCATGAGGAAGGAGCGGCGCAGACCGCAATGCGAACCGAGGGGTTCACGCGATCCACCGCCGCGCGCATCCGCCGGGCAAAGCCGACAAGGGACTCGGCGTTGACCTTCAGGAACGCGGAACGGATCGGGTTCTCTCCGCCCGAGAGCGTGGCGCGGCGCAGATCCGCGGCGCTGACCTCGTGCCCGACCAGTTCCGAGACCGCGCGCAGGTGGAGCGGGCAGAAGCAACCGAAATTCCGGTTTTCAAAGCCGTAGCGGAAGCCGTCGTCAATCATCAGCGCGTCGGCGTCGGTTTCCGCGAGCGAGGCGGTGTATGTCTCCAACGCGGAAAGGTAGTCCTCGTCCAACGGGCAGCATTTCGCAAGCGTCGTGCCGTCGGCAAGCACCTGACGGGTCAATTCCCGCTCTCCTGTGGGATATATGCCCGGCCAGAACCAGACCCCAACGCGAATGCCCGCGCGGTGGAAGGTCTCGATGTGGCGGCGCAGAATCGCCTTCTCCTTGGCGGCTGCGACGGGGTCTCCCCACGGCGCTTCGACCGCGAGAAAGGTCTGACCGACTCCCATTTCCTTCAGCATCCGGACGGCGTTCCCGGGCTTTTGCAGATCAAGGGAATCCATCCCGCCGCAGGAACGCAGGGGATAGGAGGCGAACGGAACGGTCAGCCGTTCCCCGGGGTTGAAGGGAGAAGAAGCGGTTTTCATTTGCGATACCTCACGAAATGGATTTGTTGTCATTATTATAGCAAAAATCAGGCGGCTTGTAAGAGACTGTTTTCATAAGCGATAGATTAGTCCGGCAAGGCAGGAAAGAATTACCATCGTTTCTTCGGAAGCGACAGTGATTTCAAAGTCTTTGGCAAGGCGGCGGTAACTGTTCATCCACGCAA
>CAVGEJ010000064.1:0-13397 GCA_963628215.1 Eubacterium sp. CAG:180 | reverse complement strand
TTGCGTGGATGAACAGTTACCGCCGCCTTGCCAAAGACTTTGAAATCACTGTCGCTTCCGAAGAAACGATGGTAATTCTTTCCTGCTTTGCCGGACTAATCTATCGCTTATGAAAACAGTCTCTTATTTCCAATGGGTTACGCACTCTACAGGGGCGCAATCCGAAGGGAGCGCCCCGCATTCCCCCGCCTCCGTTAACAACTAACTTCCTACCATTTCTATCCGGTAGCGGAGAGAGGCAACAGCCGCACAAATCCCGCTGGACGGGATTGGGCACGGGAGCAGCCGGAATTCGTAGCACGGCAAATGGCTACACCAAAATCAGCACAATGTAACGACAGACACATAAATCCAATTGGGTTCAAGGTCTTGAAGGTTCTTAGGGGACTTCTCCTTAAGAAGTCCCCTAAGCAGGGCTTGGGACAGAGTCCCAAGGTCTTCCCCCCACCAAATATGGCGGATTTGTGAAAAAAGACCGCGAGGTCTTGACAGAAGGCACAAGATTTGATATAATAAAATAAGTATGATATGCATAACGCGACATGGGCGACGTCGTAAAAAAGACGTGCAAACTTGCGCATAATGCTTTCGCCATACTAAAATTTTCATTATTTCGGGAGGTGCTTTATGCCATTTGAAGTCACACTCCTGCTCGGAATCGTCATCGGACTTGTCGTCGGCGCAGGGGCGTTTGCCATCGCGTCGCGTATCCGCCGCAACATTCGTGTGAAAAACGGAATAGAAAAGATCACGGATGCCGAACAGGAAGCTAAACAGATCCTCGACAACGCCGCGAAAGACGCGGAAAACAAAAAGCGGGATATGATCCTCGGCGCAAAAGAGGAAATCCTCCAGTTGCGCAACGACGCGGAGCGGGAACTGAAAGACCGCCGCGCGGAGGTCACCAAACAGGAGCGCCGGATCACGCAGAAAGAGGAAACCCTCGACCGCAAAACCGAAGCGCTGGAAAAAAAGAACGATCAGCTTGACGAAAAGCTGAGAAAAGCCGACATTCAGTGCGAGGAAAATCAGAAGATCAAGGAGCAACACCTGAAACGACTGGAAGAAATTTCGGGCTATACCGCCGACGAGGCAAAAACCGAACTACTCTCGCAGATGGAGTCCGAAACCCGCCACGAAATGGCGCAGAAACTGGACGAACTGGAGTCGGAATTCAAGGAGGAAGCCGAAACCAAAGCGCGCAATATCCTGACGCTTGCAATTCAGCGTTGCGCGGCGGATCACGTTGCGGAATCGACGATTTCGGTGGTCTCGCTGCCGAACGACGAGATGAAGGGGCGCATCATCGGGCGCGAAGGACGAAACATTCAGAAACTGGAGACGCTGACCGGCGTGGAACTGATTATCGACGACACGCCCGAAGCAATCACGATTTCGGGCTTCGACCCCGTGCGGCGTGAGGTCGCGCGGCTGACGCTTGAAAAGCTGATTTCGGACGGTCGGATTCACCCTGCAAAGATCGAGGAAATGGTCGAGAAATCGCGCAAGGAAGTCGACGCGGTGATCAAGCAGGCGGGCGAGCGCGCGACGTTCGAAACGGGTGTGCACGGTCTGCATCCCGAACTTGTAAAGCTGCTCGGTCGGTTGCGTTACCGCACAAGTTACGGGCAGAACGTTCTGAAGCACTCGATTGAGGTTTCGTGGATTGCCGGCATGATGGCGGAGGAACTTGGCTTGAACGGGACGGTTGCACGTCGGGCGGGACTTCTGCACGACATCGGCAAGGCATTCCCGCAGGATATGGAGGGCTCGCACGTTGAACTGGGCGTTCAGGCGGCTCGGAAGTACAAGGAAAGCCCCGAGGTCATTCACGCGATTGAGGCGCACCACGGCGACGTAGAGCCGCAGACGCCGATTGCGGTTCTGATTCAGGCGGCGGACGCGGTATCGGCGGCAAGACCCGGTGCGCGCCGCGAGGACATGGAGAACTACATCAAGCGGCTTGAAAAGCTGGAGTCGATTGCAACGGGCTTTGAGGGTGTTGACAAGGCATATGCGATTCAGGCAGGCAGAGAAATCCGCGTGATGGTGAAGCCGGAAGTCGTTGGCGACGAGAAGATGAAACTCATTGCGCGCGACATGGCTAAGAAGATTGAGGACGAGTGCAAGTACCCGGGGCAGATCAAGATCAACCTGATTCGCGAAACCCGCGCTGTGGATTACGCGAAGTGATGTTGGGGTAGGGAGGAAGACCTTGGGGAGGGAGAGGACCCCCTTTCGGAGGGTGTCCTCTCCCTCCCCAATCCCCTCCTACTCTCCCCGAACTTCCCTGCACGGCAACCTCCATTACATTGCGGAAATTTTATTTCGCTTTGTAGGTTGGCGGTTGCCATGCAGGGAAGTTTTTGTGTTTTTGGAAGGGTGGTATTTCTTGCATTGTGCGGCTATCGCACGTGATTGGTAAGTACTTTAGCGCTTTGTTGCGAGATGGGATAAAGCACAGGAAAAAGCGGCGTTCTTTGCGTGCGTATGTTGATTATTTGCGGTTTTACCGCTGAAATTGCTTGATGCGTAAAAGAAACGGAAAAACAAGCGCTTTTTGTCCGTTCTTTGCGTGCGTATATCGATTATTCGCACTTTTTCGTTTCAAAAGAAACCATCTAACAAATCAAAATTTTCCACTATAAAATGCTATAGATTAACCACCGATCAGCAACTAAATTGAACTATTTCTATCCGGTAGCGGGAGCGAGGCGACAGCCGCCAAAATCCCGCTGGACGGGATTTTGCGCGGGAGCAGCCGGAATTCGCAGCACGGAATATGGCTACACTCAAAATCTGTACAACGTAAAAAAGAGACATAAATTCAATTGGGTTAAGGTCTTGAAGGTTCTTAGGGGACTTCTCCTTAAGAAGTCCCCTAAGCAGGGCTTGGGACAGAGTCCCAAGGTCTTAAAAAAGGAGTATATACATGTCAATTACACATATCAACGCCCCCGAGACAGCGAAGAGCGGGAGAGATAAGATCGACTGGGTGAGGTCCTATATGCCCATCCTGAACGCCATCGAAAAGGAGTTTCGGGAGACCAAGCCGTTCGACGGCATGAAGATCGCAATGTCCATCCATCTGGAAGCCAAAACCGCATACCTCGCAGAAGTCCTCATGGCGGGCGGCGCAAAGGTGCAGGTCACGGGATGTAATCCCCTCTCCACGCAGGACGATGTCGCCGCCGCACTCGCGGAGGAAGACTTCGTTGTCAACGCCCACCACGGAGCGAGCGACGAGCAGTACCGCGAGGATCTTGTCCGTACACTCGACTTCCACCCCGACCTCCTGATCGACGACGGCGGCGACCTCATTTCCCTTCTCCACGGCGCATGCAGGGAGTACGGAGACCGCCTCATCGGCGGGTGCGAGGAAACCACAACCGGCATCCATCGACTGCTCGCCAGAGAGCGCGCAGGTCTGCTCGATTACCCCATGATGGACGTCAACGACGCCGACTGCAAGCACCTCTTCGATAACCGCTATGGCACGGGTCAGTCCACACTGGACGGCATCATGAACGCAACGAACCTCATCATCGCAGGCAAAACTGTCGTGGTCGCGGGCTACGGTTGGTGCGGCAAGGGCTTCGCTATGCGCGCAAAGGGCATGGGCGCAGTGGTCGTTGTCACCGAAATTGACCCCATCAAGGCACTGGAAGCTACCATGGACGGCTTTACCGTCCTGCCCATGCGGGAAGCGGCAAAGATCGGCGACCTCTTCGTCACCCTCACAGGCTGCCGCGACGTCCTCACGCGGGAGCATTTCGAGGTCATGAAGGACGGCGCACTGCTTGCGAACAGCGGACATTTCGACGTGGAAATCAACAAAGAGGATCTTGCGGCGCTCGCAACCGAGGTCTGGGAGCGCAAGCCGAATATCCGCGGCTACCGCATGGCGGACGGCAGAATTCTCAACCTTCTGGCGGACGGCAGACTGGTCAATCTCGCCGCAGGGAACGGACATCCCGCCGAAATTATGGATATGTCGTTCGGAATTCAGGCAAAAAGCCTTGAATACCTCGCAAAAACGCGCGGAACGCTCGAAAACAAGGTCTACGCAGTGCCCGCAGAGATCGACCGTGCAGTCGCAACCATCAAACTGGCGGCGGAAGCCGTGCAGATTGACGTGCTGACTCCCGAGCAGACCGCGTACCTGAATCAGATAGAATAAGAATCAGACTAATTTTATAATGGAAACAGAAAAAGAAGAACTGAAAACACAACTTGCCGTTATCGGCGCAGGACACGCAGGAATTGAAGCGGCACTCGCGGCGGCGCGCATGGGCGTTGATACCGTCCTCTTCACGCTCTCGCTCGACGCGGTTGCCAATATGCCCTGCAACCCCTCCATCGGAGGGACAGCAAAAGGACATCTGGTGTTTGAGATCGACGCACTCGGCGGAGAAATGAGCAGAGCCGCCGACCTCGTCACCCTCCAATCCCGAACCCTGAACACGGGGAAGGGCGCGGCAGTCCAGTCCAAGCGTGTGCAGGCAGACCGCAAGCAGTACCAACGCCTGATGAAACACACGTTGGAAACAACCCCGCATTTGCGGCTTGTGCAGGCGGAAATTGTCGCACTGCGAACCGAGACCGACGAAGCGGGGAAGAAGCATGTCGTAGGACTGGAGACCCGCCTTGGCGAAGTCTGGAGTTGCCGGGCGGCTGTCGTTGCAACGGGAACTTACCTTGAAGGAACGGTTTTCGTCGGCAATGTCAGCTATGACGCAGGACCTGACGGGTTGCTGCCCGCCAAAGGTCTGTCCGCCTCTTTATTAAAGGAAGGAATTTCCCTGCTGCGCTTTAAGACAGGAACGCCCGCGCGGATCAATCGGCGGAGCATTGATTTTTCAAAAATCGAGGAACAAAAAGGCGAAGAACACCCGATTCCGTTCAGCGCGCTGACAAACGCGGACTATCTTGCCGGAACGGAACAGCTTTCCTGCCATATCGTGTACACCAACGCCGAAACCCACCGCGTGATTCTGGACAATCTGACGCGGAGCGCCATGTATTCCGGAAAAATTCACGGAACAGGACCGCGTTATTGCCCCTCCATCGAGGACAAACTGGTGCGGTTTGCCGACAAGGAGCGCCATCAGCTGTTCGTCGAACCGCTTGGAAAGGACACCGAGGAAATGTATCTGCAGGGCTTTTCCACCTCGCTCCCAACCGATGTGCAGCACGCCATGCTACACACGCTCCCGGGCTTTGAACAGGCGGAAATCATGCGTTACGCCTACGCGATCGAATACGACTGCGCCGATCCGACCCAGATGAACGCCACGTTGGAGTTCAAGCAGATTGACGGGCTGTTCGGGGCAGGGCAGTTCAACGGGACTTCCGGCTACGAGGAAGCGGCGGCGCAGGGACTCCTGGCAGGCATCAACGCGGCGCAGAAGATTAAAGGACTTGAACCGCTGATTCTTTCGCGGTCGGAAAGCTACATCGGCACACTGGTCGACGATCTGGTCATCAAGGGGACGAACGAGCCGTACCGCATGATGACCTCACGTTCGGAATATCGGCTTCTGTTGCGGCAGGACAACGCCGACAGCCGCCTCACGCCGCTCGGTCACCGCGTAGGTCTGATCGGCGAAGCGCGTTTCAAGGCATTTGAAGCCAAGCAGGCGCGGATTTCCGCCGAAAAAGCGAGATTGGAACAAACCGTTCTGTCACCCGCAAAGGCAAACGCTTTTCTGGAGCGCATCGGAGAAACGCCGCTGAAATCCGGCGCGTCGCTTGCCGATCTGTTGCGCCGACCCGCAATCTCCTACAGCCAGCTTGCGGAAATCGACGAAAACCGACCGACCCTGACGGATTCCGAGCAATTGACCGTTGAATCCGACATCAAATACGCAGGCTACGCCGCGCGCCAGATCGGAGAAGTCAAGCGGCACATCAAATTAGAAGAAAAGAAGCTTCCCGCTGACATCGATTACAAAAAAATCAAGGGACTGCGCATTGAAGCGGCGCAGAAACTCGACAAAATACGTCCTCTTACAATCGGGCAGGCATCCGAAATCAGCGGAGTCAACCCCGCAGACATTTCGGTTTTACTGATTTACCTTGGGTTACACTGAAAGGAGAAGGCGATGGAACAAGTCGACTACAGCACGTTTTGCGACCAATTCCGCAAAATCTTTGCGCAAAACGGTTTGGATCGGTTTTGCACCGAACCCACGATTGCTTCTTTCGAGGCTTTCACCGAGTTGTTATGCAAAGTCAATTCGCACACCAACCTGACCGCTATTCGTACCGTTCCCGAGATCATCGCAAAGCATTACGCCGATTGCCTGCTTGCCGAGCCGTTCTTTCCGCAGGGCGCGACAGTTCTGGATGTCGGTTGCGGCGGAGGATTCCCCTGCATTCCGCTCGCGATTGCGCGGCAGGATCTGCAGATTACCGCAATTGACAGCACCGCAAAGAAAATTGCATTCGTGCAAGCCGCCGCAGCCGCGCAGAGACTTTCCAATCTGAACCCGCTGTGCGTTCGTGTCGAAGACCCGGGCATGGCAAGATGCAAGCAGTCCTTCTCCGTCGGAACAAGCCGGGCGGTTGCAAAGCTGTCGATTCTCGCCGAGTTGGTACTTCCGTACATTCAAGTCGGCGGCGCACTGATCGCGTTGAAGGGATCGTCCGGAAAAGCAGAAGCAGACGACGCGCACAACGCAATTCAGGTACTTGGCGGTGAAATTTCCGATATTCACGAGAAAATCCTGCGTTTTGGCGATACATCCGAATCCAGAAGCATTATTGTGATTCAAAAAGCAAAAGAGACACCCGGTCAATATCCGCGACAATACGCGGCGATTTTGAAAAAGCCCCTTTGATTTGATGTTTCACGTGAAACAAATTCGCCATCACGGCGTTCAATGTTTCACGTGAAACATTTTATTTTGTCTCCATCCGAATGTTTCGCGTGAAACATTCTTTTTTTGTTTATCCGCGCCCGTTTTCATTGTTTCACGTGAAACATAACCCGGATGTTTTGTCGAATAAAAATTTTGTAAAATATGCGAAAATCTCTTGTATTTTGGCGGGTATTGTGGTATAATAGAAGCAACATCGATACGCTTAAAATATCGGAAAGGGAAGGGTATCCTATGGGAAAAATTATTTCGTTTGCAAACCAGAAGGGCGGAGTTGGAAAGACCACCTCGGCTGTTAATATTGCGGCTTCGCTCGGCGTTCTGGGCTATAAAGTGCTTCTGATCGACCTTGACCCGCAGGGCAACGCAACCAGTGGCGTTGGCTTGATGAAAAAGAACCTGAAGAACACGATTTTTGAGGTTCTGACAACCGATCTGCCGGCAGAAGATGCGATCATTCAAACACATTTTGACAATCTTTCGATCATTCCGACGCACACCACGCTCGCACGCGCGGAATATGAGCTCGGCGACACCGAAAACGGCGAGTACGTCATGAAAAAGAAGCTTGCAGAGACAAAAGAGACCTACGATTACATCATCATCGACTGCCCGCCGTCTCTCGGAATGCTGACCGTCAACTCTATGACCGCAAGCGATGGGGTTGTCATTCCGATGCAGTGCGAATTTCTCGCGCTCGAGGGACTTTCTCAGCTGATGTTCACCATCAGCCGCATCAAACAACATTATAATAAGGATCTGAACGTGACCGGCATTCTGATTACGATGTACAACAGCAGACTGCTTCTCTCGGTGCAGGTCATCAACGAGTTGAAAAAGCACTACGCGGACAGGCTGTTTGAGACGACAATCTCCAGAAACGTGAAGATTTCCGAAGCGCCCGGCTTCGGTATGCCCGTTTACTACCACGGCAAGCGCTCCAAAGGCTCTAAAGAGTACATGAACGTGGCAAAAGAACTGGTTGAGCGCATCTGACCGTTGACGAAACAAGGGTAGGAAAGGAGCAACCATGGCAAAACGAAATGCAATCGGGAGAGATTTCTACTCCCTGATGTTTGATAACGCGCCGCCTGCGGACAACAATGCCGCTTCTTCGGCGGCAACCACGCTGCGTATCTCCGAGATCGAGCCTCGGAGCGATCAGCCGCGTAAGACTTTCGAGCATGAACCGCTTGAGCATCTTGCGGATTCCATTGCGCAGTTCGGCGTCATTCAGCCGATTGTCGTGCGGGCAAACAAGAATGCCGAGGGAACATATGAGATTCTGGCAGGCGAACGCCGTTGGAGAGCCGCCAAAATGGCAGGCTTGAGTGAGATTCCCGCAGTCATTCTGGATGGAGACGACCTCAAAGCGGCACAGGTTTCCGTGATCGAGAACGTCCAACGTGAGGATTTGAACCCGATTGAAGAAGCGTTGGCATACCGCACACTTCTGGACGGATTCCATCTGACCCAAGAGGAAGTTTCCAAGCAGGTCGGTAAGAGCAGACCTGCAATTGCGAACCTGCTCCGCCTTCTGGATCTGCCGGACGAGGTTCTGGAGTTGGTAAAGGCGGGAAAACTGTCCTCAGGACACGCGCGGGCATTGCTCGGGCTGAAAAATCCCGAGCAGATGGTCTCTCTGGCGAACAAAATTGTGGAAAAAGACCTCTCCGTGCGGGATGTGGAGCGCACCATCCGCTTGCTGAACTATGAAGCGCCTGCAGAAGAAACCGAATTGTCGGCGCGTGAGGCACAGAAAAAGGTCTATATGAAGGAACTGGAGCATCGCGCGGTTCAGTCGCTCGGCAGACGGGTGAAAATTCTCAAAACTCCGAAAAAGAGCGTGATTGAGTTGTCTTACACCGACGATGACGATCTGGAAGCGCTTCTGCGTACAATTTGCGGAAAAGATTTCTTCAAACCCGAAGAGGACGCGGGCGAGGACGAATGGATGAACGGGGCAGAGAACGGTCTGTTCGGAAAGGATACACAATGATCGACATTAAATATATCAAGGAATGCCCGGACGAGGTGGTTGCCCGTCTTGCGGCAAAGGGAAAGGACGCAAAAGAGGATGTGGAGAACATCCTGCGCCTGGACGGCGAGCGCCGCGCGCTGATCGCAGAAACCGAAGCCCTGAAGGCGGAGCAGAACAAAACAACCAAGCTGATCCCGCAATATAAGAAGGAAGGTAAGGACACCGCCGCGATTTTTGCCGAAATGAAGGAACTCGGCAACCGCGCGAAGGCAAACGACGACAAGCTGAAGGAAGTGGAGACCCAGTTGACCTCCTTCCTGCTCGGACTTCCGAACCTGCCCGACCCCGACCTGCTCCCCGGCGGCAAGGAAAACAATCAGCCGCTCCGTTACTTCGGAGAACCGCGCAAATTCGACTTTGAGCCGAAGAATCACGTCGACCTCTGCACCGACCTCGGTCTGATCGACTACAAGCGCGGAGTCAAGCTGTCCGGCAACGGCTTCTGGATCTATTCGGGACTCGGCGCACGTCTGGAATGGGCGATTCTCAACTACTTTATCGACTTCCACGTCGGGAACGGCTACCAGTTCATGCTTGTCCCGCATATGCTCGGCTACGAGTGCGGTCTGACCGCAGGACAGTTCCCGAAATTCAAGGACGAGGTCTACTGGCTTGACGTTGCGGAGGACGAACGCCGCAGATTCATGCTTCCGACGGCGGAAACCGCACTGGTTACGCTCCACAAGGACGAGATTCTGACCGAAGCCAATCTGCCGAAGAAGTACTTTGCCTATACGCCCTGCTTCCGCCGCGAAGCGGGCTCTTACCGTGCGGACGAGCGCGGCATGGTGAGAGGTCACCAGTTCAACAAAGTGGAAATGGTGCAGTACACGCTTCCCGAAAAGAGCGACGAGGCATTCGAAGAGTTGGTTGCCAACGCGGAGAATCTGGTCAAGGGACTCGGCTTCCACTTCCGCACGGTCAAACTGGCGGCAGGGGACTGCTCCGCTTCGATGGCGCGCACCTACGACATTGAGATCAACATCCCCTCGATGAACGGCTACAAGGAGGTTTCCTCCGTTTCCAACGCGCGCGATTATCAGGCGCGCCGCGGCATGATGCGCGTGAAGCGGGCAAACGGAAAAACCGAATATCTGCACACCCTGAACGGCTCGGGACTTGCCACAAGCCGCATTTTCCCCGCTCTGGTGGAACAGAACCAGAACGCGGACGGCAGCGTTACGGTTCCCGAAGTTCTGAGAAAATATATCGGGATCGACGTTATCAAAAAGTAACCTTTTCGGAAGCCCGATATCGGAAAGGAGAACGGTATGCTTCTGTTTCAATCTGCGGCGTTTGCCGCAACGCTCTGGGAAAGACTGGTAAGTTGGTATCATCGGTCGGTATTCCGCGAGCTGATTACCTACCTCGACGATCGGTATTTTTCGGTTGACCTCGGAGTTTATCAACATTTTTCAGTTTCAACGCAGACAGGGTCTGTTGTCAAGAATCTGATTCTCGGCTTGGCGCTCGGTCTGATCCTTGCCGCGGGGATTTCCTGCTACCTCAAAACCGTTCACGGCGGCTTTGTCCGTCGGCTTCTGGCGGAAGGGTGCACGACCCCCGAGACGGCAAAGTCGCTTTACGAACTTGGATATTTCCACAATATTTCAATAAGGAATCAGCTCCGCGCCGGCGGGTCAATGGGCGCGTTGGTTCATCGCGTCGAAGCCGTAGGGGAACCGGCATGCGGCGCGGCGAACCTCTCCGCCGCAAAGTTTTACATTCCCGAGGATCTGCGTTACCGCGCGGAATTCCGCTATGAAAAGAAGGGCTCGGGCGTGCCGATGATGATTCTGACCGTTGTGCTGACGGTGGTTGCCGCCGCGCTCCTGTGCCGCTTCCTGCCGCAGCTTCTCGGGCTTGCCGATGTGATTCTGGGAATCTTTCAGTAAGGGACGGGCTGTCTCTGCCCCCGGAGTTCTTCTGCGGGCAGAGACAAAAAAAGAGCGCCGCGCGCGTTCCGGCATCCTTTCCGCTTTTCCCTCTCACCCTGTGGAAAAGGGGAAAAGTCTGTGGAAAACTCCGCTGTCGGAAAGTTTTCCACAGGTTGTGGAAAAGATTGTGTAAAACCTCCGTTTTGCCGATTTTTTTCAGATTTCCGTCTCAAAAAAACGTGTTTACGCACATACGCACTGCAAATAGCGGGTTTTCCGTGCGCCGGGCGGGGTGTGGAAAACCCCGCTTTTCCGCCCCTGCGCGGCAGTGGAAAACCGATCTTCCGGTTTTGAGGGGGCTGTGGAAAACTCCGTTTTTCCAAATGATCTGTTGATACAAAGGACGTGATTTCCGATGAAATTTTCATACCGTGACACCGTAAAGTGGCACGACACGGACGCGAACCGTTGCGTTCGTCCCGCCCGCATCCTGACCTACATGCAGGAGGCGGCAAATCTGCAAATGGCGGCGAACAGCCGCAATCTGGACAAACTCCGCGACGAGGAGGGGCTGGCGTTTCTGCTCAGCCGCATTTCCATCCGCATCTACGGCGATCTGCACGCCTACGACCCGTTTGACAGCGAGACCTGGATCTGCGAGGGTCACGGCGCGGCGACAACCCGTTGTTTCCGCATCCTGCGCGAGGGGGAGATCATGGCGGAGGGCGTGTCTCTCTGGGCGCTGATGGACATCCGCGCGCATCGGTTGGTGCGGGCTTCCTCCTTTGACCACGGCTTTGCAGGCGACGAGCCGTTGCTCCTGCCCGAGTTGCCCGTGCGCTTTCCCGTTCCCGCGGTGGCGGACATGGAGGAGGTTGGCGAGCGGCGGATCGTTTACTCCGATCTCGACTACAACGGTCACATGAACAACACGCGCTATCCCGATATGCTCTGCGACTTCACGGACGGCATTCTGTCGCGCCGCATAGTCGGGCTTTCGATGTCCTTCCTCCACGAGGCGACCTTCGGGCACACACTGAAAGTTTACCGCGCGGATCGCGGGGAAGAGCATCTGTTCCGCACGGTTGACGCGGACGGCGCGACCTGTCTGGAGGCGCGGATGCTGACCGAGCCCATCCGGGAAGTGCAATAAACCCTTATCCCACAGCAACCAATCCGGGAGTTCCGGAAAAATCAAGGCAGTGCCGCGCATCGGTGCGGCGGTGTCTTCAGCAGGGGGGCATATGAAACAGGTAAAAATCCGACGTTGGCAGCTGCTCCGTTGGCGCTGTCACCGCGAGGCGGCGGATCTGCGCGGGGCGGAGGTTGTAGCGGTTGGCAAGCGCGCGTTTGCCGATCAGGCGGAACTTGAGGAAGTTCTCTTCCCGCCAACGCTCTCCGCGATCAAAACAGCGGCGTTTGCGGGCTGTCCGCATCTGCACCGCGTTGTTTTCGACGTGCAGAATTCGGTGGGGCTTGCGGCAAACGCGTTTGCGGACTGCGGCTATCTGCGCGAGGTTTCGGGCAGTGAGATGCTGTCGGTCATCGGCGCGGGCGCGTTTGCGCGCTGTCGGAATCTGCGCGCGATCCCCTTCGGGCGGGATCTGCGGAGAATCGGCACAGGCGCGTTTGCGGGCTGTTCGTCGCTTGAGACGTTGACAATCCCCTCCTGCGTGGAAACGGTCGGAGAAGGGGCTTTTTCGGACTGCTGCGAGCTTTCCCGCGTGGAACTGGAGGACGGTTTGACGGTTCTCGGCGTTGGGATGTTCCGCCGCGCGATTGCGTTGGAAGTTCCCGCGTTTCCCGAGTCGATCCGCGGGATTCCGTCCGAGTGTTTCCGCGGCTGTTCGGCGTTTGACGTATTACGTCTGCCCGGCAGCGTTCGCTCGCTCGGCGCGGGGGCGTTCCGCGACTGCCGCCGTCTGACCGAGGTCACGGCGGAATTGGGCTTGACGGACATCGGCGCTTTCGCGTTTCTCGGCTGTCGCGATCTCGCAGCGGTTCGTCTGCCGCACAGCGTGAAAAAGATCGGTTTCGGGGCGTTCGGATTCGGTTGGTCACGCAAAAAGATTCGCATTCTGGCGGACAACGAATATATGTTGAAGAAGCTTCGGAGGATGCTTCTGCTTTGCGGAAGTCTCGGTCGCGTTTCGGTTGAATTCGACGGCAAGACCCTTTCCGAGCGCCGCCGCGAACGCCACCGGAAGTCTTTGGATTCTGCCCCGACTCATATAAGTTAGGATAGGACAGGAAAGACCTTGGAGGCGCAGGGAGACCCCTTTCGTAGGGGTCTCCCTACCCTCCAAGCCTCCCTGACCCTCCCCGAACTTAGCTGAGCCGGATTTCATTCACAGTGCATATTAAGTTACGCGCTACGTTGCGTTTCGCGGTGCGGGTTTTGATATGTGGGAATGAAATCCGGCTCAGCTAAGTTTTTTGGTTTCGGGCGGGAGGGGATTTTTGCAGGGTGCGGCTTCGCGCCCGATTTGGGAGGGGGGCGGAACGACTGCGGGGCGCTCCCTTCGGATTGCGACCCTGTAGAATACGCAACCTGTTAGAAATGAAAGATTGTAGGGAACGACCCATGTGTCGTTCCGG
>CAVGEJ010000063.1:0-13778 GCA_963628215.1 Eubacterium sp. CAG:180 | reverse complement strand
TCCTTAAGAAGTCCCCTAAGCAGGGCTTGGGACAGAGTCCCAAGGTCTTGACCTTGACCTTCACCTTCCCACAAACCGCTTCCGGGCTACCCCAACCTCGCTCTGCGCGGGCGGATCAGCGGTTGGGTGAAGCGCGAACGTCGCTTCGTCCGCCCAGAGAACGGAAACGACGCGCGACGGTAAACGCATGACTTGTGAGCGCTTCGCCGTCTTGCCGTGGGAAAAGACCATCAGAACATCCGTCTCGGCTAAACGGGGATAAAGAGATAACCAGTCGTCACTTCCAATCAACTCCGAGGACAAAGCCGTGAAAACCATGTCCCCTGCCTGTAACGTCAAGCCTACCGACGCCTCTAATCCCGTACCGTTGAAATGCGACAGCCAAAGAAGGGACACATCGGAAACCGAGAGATTGTCTACCCCGTAACAAACTGCAATCCCGTGCAGTGCCGCTTCCTGCTCCATGCGAGCCGCAAACGCCGCCTCGTTTTCCGTCTGCGGCAAGGGCAACCGTAAACGGCGAACCAGAACGCGGGCGGAAAGACGGCTCAGGTAAAGCGTCGCTTTCGAGTGATAGTGCGTGAGAATCAACTCGTCCACCTCGGCAATCCCCTCCTCCGCCAATGCCGCCGCAGTCGGATAAACCAAACCGGAAGAACCGTCGGAACAGTCGATCACCGCCGCACGGCGACCCGAAACCGCAACCAACGCCTCGCCCGCATTCTCGTGTAAGTAGGTCACGGAAACCTCGCGCGGCAGAAAGATACCGCTTGCGGAAACCAACAGAAAAAGCGCGGACAGAACAAACGGAACGGCAACCCAACGCTTCCGCTTCAGGGGCAGAATCGCCGCGGCAAGCGTTGCAAGCACGGAAAGAATCAAAAGCGCGTACTCCGCCGCCTGCGTGGGCAGGATCAGCGCGTTCCGCACATCGGAAGCACACCCCGCAAGCCACAACATTCCCGAAAGCGGCAGACGGAGCAGAAACGCAATCGGCGGAATCGGCAACAGGAGCGCAAACAGCCCGAGAAAGAGCGCGGCGGTTACAAGCGGCGATAAAACCAACGTGACGGGAATCGAAAAGACCGATACCGATCCCGTAAACAGAACCGAAACGCCAAGCGTTCCGCAGGTGGCAAACAGACCCGTCGCAACAGCGGTCACCAGATTCTGCAACGCCTTTGCCACACCGCGCGGCAACCAACGCCAGATCCGCCCGCGCGGAAGCGAGCGAACCGCAGGCAGAAACACAATGATGGAAGCCGCCGCGCCGAATGAGAGCCACAGCGAAAGATCCAGAACCGCATAAGGCGTTGCGGCAAGAATACAGAACAGCGCAACCGACAGCGCCGTGAAGGAATCGTAGCGCTCCGCCGAAAGGAACGCGAGCGACAGAACAACAACCATCAGCACGGCGCGAACCGTGGAAACGGCTGCGCCTGTGAGAACAAGATAAAAGAGCGCGAGAAACGGAACGGTTGCAATGCGAATCCGCTTCGGTACGCGGAAACGACCGAGAAGCCACTCCAGAATTCCGATCAGAATCGAAACGTGCAGACCGCTCAACGCAAGCAGATGCGAAATCCCGCTGCGGCGGAAATGCAGAACCGTCTCGTCCGACAGCCCCGAACGGTTGCCGAGCAGGAGCGCAGAAGCAAGCGCGCCCTCTTCGCCGCCGACCGCACTGCCGAGCCGCTCGCAAAAGCGCCGATTCAGCCGCCGCAGGGCAAGCGTCGGCGTGTCGGTTCGCTCGCCCGTCATCGTGCAGTCGCCGTAGTCGGAACAGGTCACAACCGCGACCAAACCGTCCGAGCGCAAGGAGGTTTCCTCATCATACGACCCGTCGCGCGTAAACTCCCGCACCTGTCCCACAAGGCGGAAGCGGTCGCCCTCCGAGAGCGCGGAGCGGTAAGAGCACTCCAGAAGCACGCGGTCGCGGACGGGCGTTCCGTCAAATTCGGTCAGCCGAACCGTAAAGCGGCTTCCGTTCCCGCCCGCAGACAGGCGCTCGGTGACGTACCCTTCCACCGCGACCGTTTCCCCGGCGCGGGAAAGATAGCGATCCGAAACAGGACCGAACCATGCCCACGATCCAACCAACAGGCAGGCGCAGGCGGCACAGGTCAGAATTCCGGCGGTGCACCGCGCCGTCACGCGGCGGCGAAGGACGGAAAAGACCGACAAAAGCAACCCGCAAAAGAGGAAGCAGGCAAGCAGAATCAGCTTCAGCCGACTGTCGGCGGACATCACCGCCAATGCAAGACCCGCCGCGGCGCAGACGGCAAAAGCCAACGGACGTTTGCGAAAAATTCCCATCCGAACCGCTCCTTTCTTTCCAAAATGCAGGATAAAATTGCTTTTTTTGTGAATTGATGCCCGAAAAATGCGTCGGATTGCAAAAAAGCCCTTGACAAATCCGCGTTTTCGGGATATAATAGATAAGGTTGTTGACTCGCCGGGCGGGTCATTTACACTTGAAATTCATTTTCGGAGGATATAGAAATGTTTGAAACCCTGAAAAATCTGCTCGTCGAGGAGCTTCAGCTGAACGCAGACGATATCAAACCCGAGTCCGAACTGGCGAATGACCTCGGCATCAACTCCATTGAGCTTGCCGACCTCATCATGCTCTGCGAGGACAAATTCGGCGTGACCATTGAGGACGAGGATCTCCACAAGTTCGTCACGGTTGCGGATGTTGTCAATTACCTCGAGGAAAAAACGAATCAGTAAGGATCACAGCGTTCCGTTTCGGCGGAACGCTTCCTTATTATAAGCAACATCGCCTTTTTCGAGCCCTCATTATCTTACCACAAAAAGGCAAATCTGTCAAGCCCTGTTCGCGGTTTTCCGCCGCGCGCCGGGCTTTTTCTTTTTTGACTTTCCCCTCTTTCGAAAAGTTGCAAAAAATAGCGAAAAAATGAGATAAAGCCCTGTTTTTCTTTTCCGATTGCCTGTAACCGTCTTTGACCTTCGAAATTTGACCTTTCCTGACTTTGACTTTCTTTGACTTTTGGTGTATACTATTCGCGTAAGAAAAAGAAAGCAGAAAGGATGATGGTACGGGATGTTGGCAGACTCCATTGCAAAGATGATTGAGGAGATGTTGGACGAAAGCCACGGAATTCTGGAATTGCAACGGAACGAAATGGCATCCAAACTCGGCTGCGTTCCCAGTCAGATCAGCTATGTGATTTCCTCCCGCTTCACCCCCGAGCGTGGCTACGTGATTGAATCGCGGCGCGGCGGCGGCGGTTGCATCCGCATTACGCGGAAGCAGTTGGGCAGGAACGAATACCTGATGCACTTCTTCTGCGCCATCGGCGACAGCATCGATGAAAGCGAAGCGGTCGCCTACCTCAAGAATCTGCTTGGCACGGGGCTGTTGCAGGAGCGCGAATACCGCATTGCCTGCGCGGCGGTCTCGGGCGCGGCGTTGGCGGGGCTTCCCCCAGCAGAACGAAACACCGCACGGGCGCAGATCTTCAAGCAGATGATTCTTGCTTTGATGACCGTTTAGAGGATTTCAAAAAAACTTACAAAATTTGGTAGTCGATCGCAAAATACGACAAATATTTCCCGGTCGGCCGTGTATAATAGAGAATGCTTGATGCCGGAACTTCCGACAGGAAAGGATGAGTAAAATGCTTTGCGAAAAATGTAAAAAGAGAACCGCTACCGTGTTCTATAATGAAAATATCAACGGAAAGACACGCTCCTATTCTTTGTGTGCCGAATGCGCCGCGAAGATGCGGGAGAAGGGAGAGTTGCAGGATGTGACCTCGATGATCGGGAGTTTTGCAGACCCGTTCTCCGAACTTCACGACCAGTTCTTCTCGGGCTTCTTCGGAATGCCCGCGTTGCACAGTGCCGCTCCCGAAAAGAAGTGTCCCGTTTGCGGGTCGACCTACTCCGACATTGCCGAATCGGGCAAGGTCGGATGCCCCGCCTGCTATGAGACCTTCGGGGACGAGCTTTCCCACCTGATTCAGTCGGTTCACGGAACAACGACCCACACGGGCAACGTTCCTTCCCGTCACCGCGCGAAAAAGGAACGGGACGAAAAAAGAAAAACGCTTCGCCGCGAGTTGGACGAAGCGATCAAGGCGGAAGAATATGAGCGCGCCGCCAAGTTGCGGGACGAGATCCGCGCACTGGAAAATCAGAATGAGAAGGAAGGGAACTGATTATGGCATGGTATAATACAATCGGCAAAGACGCGGACACCGTCATCAGCAGTCGCGTCCGCCTGGCAAGAAACCTCGTCGGTTACCCGTTCGCTTCCAAACTGGACGCGGCGGGCGCAAACGAGATCATTGAAAAGGTCAGCGCGCCGCTCGAGGCGGCTGGATTCCGCAAAATCAACTTCTCGGATATCTCCCCCGTGATGGCAACCTCCTATGTGGAACGCCATTACGTCAGCCCCGAATTCGCACAGAAGGAAACGCCCCACGCCCTGCTCCTGCAGGAGAACGGCGGAATGGCGGTGATGGTCTGCGAAGAGGATCACCTGCGGATTCAAAGCATTCTGCCGGGGCTTGCGCTTGACGAAGCCTACAGGAACGCCTCCCGCATCGAAAAGCGGCTCGACGAAGAGTTCGACTTCGCCTACAGCGAAAAACTCGGATACCTCACCCACTGCCCCACCAACCTTGGCACGGGCATGCGCGCCTCGGTGATGATGTTCCTGCCCGCTCTGACGCGGCGCGGCTACATGGACTCTCTGGCGGCGCAACTCTCCAAGATCGGTCTGACCGTGCGCGGGCTGTTCGGCGAAGGCTCGGGCGCAGCGGGTTGCATGTATCAGATTTCCAACCAGATCACGCTCGGCATCACCGAAGAGGACACGCTGGAAAAACTCTCCGACGCGGTGGCGCAAATCAGCGAGAGCGAGCGTAAAGCCCGCAGATCCATCAGCGGCGAAGAATTGGAGCGCGTGACCGATCTGATCCTGCGCGCCGAAGGAACGCTCCGTTATGCCTATCGGATGTCGTCCTCCGAATTCATCCGCCTGTTTGCGGACGTGCGGTTCGGCATCGCGCTCGGAATCGTCAAAGACATTACCTACGAACAGCTCGGTACGCTCCTTGTGGAGGTCATGCCCGCCACGCTGACCCTCTCGGCGGAAACAACGCCGAAAACCGACGCGGCGCGCGACCGTCTGCGTGCGCAGAAAATTCAGGCGCTTCTCGCGGGCAACCCTGCGGGCGGCGACAAACCCGAATAAACAAATAATTTCCCTATTCCCGAACGAAAGGAATGATTCTATATGGCAAATCGCTTTACAAGAAAAGCACAACAGGTTCTTCAGATCGCGATGCAGGCTGCATCCGATCTGGGACACACTTATATCGGCTCGGAGCATCTGCTTCTCGCTCTGACGAGCGAGAACTCGGGGGTTGCGGCGCAATGCCTTGCGGAGCGCGGCGCTTCGGCGGAGCGCATCCGTGACGCAATCGTGGAGCGCTCGGGCGAAGGTTCTCCGACGGATGTTTCCGCCGCCGACCTCACCCCGCGCACCAAGCACATCATTGAAAATTCGCTGTCCGAATCCGACCGTTACGGACAGAACTATATCGGAACCGAGCATCTGCTCCTGTCGCTTCTGGAAGAGCGCGACTGCGTTGCGGTTGCGATTCTGGAAGAAACGGGCGTATCGGTGAACGACCTGCGGCAGGATCTGATCACCTTCCTGACCACAGGCGGAAGCGGCGACAGCGTTGGCGGTCGCAGACCCGGCTACGGCGGCGCTTCGGCAACCGACGGCGCGACGGGCGGCGGCAAGGGCATGGAGTCCTGCCCCACGCTGAAGAACTTCGGCAGAAATCTGACCGAACTTGCAAAGTCCGGCAAGATGGACCCGATTATCGGGCGTGAGAACGAAACCGAACGGGTGATTCAGATTCTTTCCCGTCGGACAAAGAACAACCCGTGTCTGATCGGCGAACCCGGCGTTGGTAAGACCGCCGTGGTGGAAGGTCTGGCGCAACGGATTGTGGCGGGCAAAGTGCCCGAAAATCTGCGCGACAAGGTGATTGTGTCGCTTGACCTTGCGGCAATGCTTGCGGGCGCAAAATACCGCGGCGAATTTGAGGAACGCTTCAAGAGCGTGATGGACGAGGTTCGCAAGAATCCGAATATCATCCTCTTCATTGATGAAATCCACACCATCATCGGTGCGGGCGCAGCCGAGGGCGCAATCGACGCGGCGAACATCATCAAGCCGGCTCTGGCGCGCGGCGAGATGCAGGTCATCGGCGCAACGACGATTGCCGAGTACCGCAAGCACATTGAGAAGGACGCGGCTCTGGAACGTCGGTTTCAGTCGGTCATGGTCGGCGAACCGACCAAAGAGGAAGCGCTCGCCATCCTACGCGGTTTGCGCGACAAGTACGAGGCGCACCACAAGCTGAAGATTTCGGACGAGGCTCTGGAAGCGGCTGTGAATCTGTCGGTTCGTTACATTGCCGACCGTTTCCTGCCCGACAAGGCAATCGACCTGATCGATGAAGCGGCTTCGCGGCTTCGTATCACGGCGCACACCTCCCCTTCCGACCTCAAGGAAATGGAGGACAAACTCCAATCCCTCTCGCACGAGAAGGAGGAAGCGATCTCGGCGCAGAACTTCGAGGCGGCGGCAAAGTTGCGGGACGAGGAGCAGAAGCTGAAAGCCGACTGCGACGCAAAGCGCGCGGCTTGGGAGAAATCCAACAGTTCGGCGGCGCTGACCGTCAGCGCGTCCGATATCGCGGACGTTGTCACGCAATGGACTGGCATCCCCGTCAACAAACTGCTTGAAGAGGAAAGCGACAAGCTGCTGCACCTTTCCGACCTGCTCAAAGCCCGTGTGATCGGGCAGGATGAAGCCGTGGAAGCGGTTGCAAAAGCAATCCGCCGCGGCAGAATGGGGCTCAAAGACCCGCGCCGTCCGGTTGGTTCGTTCATCTTCATGGGACCTACGGGCATCGGCAAAACCGAACTTGCAAAGGCGCTGTCCGAGGTCATGTTCGGCGACGCTTCCGCAATGATCCGGCTTGATATGTCGGAGTATATGGAAAAGCACAGCGTCTCGAAACTCATCGGGTCGCCTCCCGGATATGTCGGCTACGAAGAGGGCGGTCAGCTGACCGAAAAGATCCGCCGCAAGCCCTACTCCGTGGTTCTGTTCGACGAAATCGAAAAGGCGCACCCCGACGTGTTCAACATCCTGTTGCAGGTGCTTGAGGACGGCGTGCTGACCGATTCGCAGGGTCGTCACGTGGACTTCCGCAACACGATTCTGATTATGACCTCGAACGTCGGCGCGTCCGAGATGAACGCGGCAAAGGCGCTCGGATTCACCTCCAAGCCCGAGTCCGCAACCGATGAGGAAGCCCGCCGCGAGCGGATGATGGCGGCGCTGAAATCGACCTTCCGCCCCGAGTTTCTGAACCGGATTGACGATATCATCATCTTCAATTCGCTTAAGGAAGCGGACATCGAAAAGATTGCTTCGCTGATGCTCGCGGACGTGCAGAAGCGGATCAACGCGCTGAATATCAGCATTGAATTTGACCCCTCAGTCCCTGCCCTGCTTGCAAAAGAGGGCTTCGACGAAGCCTACGGCGCGCGTCCTCTGCGCCGCGCGGTGGTGCGCTTGGTTGAGGATTCGTTCTCGACCGAGATGCTGGAGGGCAAGATTCACACCGACGATAAAGTCCTTGCCAAAGCGGTAGACGGCAAGGTGGTATTTGAAAAGCAGTAAAACCAAAAAGTCGGCGTCGGGGCGGTTTGAAACCGCCCCGACGTGTTTTTTTACTTTTAATTGCCCTTTTTTAAGGCTTTGATTTGGTCAGGATTTTGCAATGTCACCGTCGGTGCAGTGGATGGTGTAGAAGCCGGTATAGGAGTCCCGATTTGAAATTTTTGAAATTGCATTCCACTGAGCAATTGTACCATTGAATTCGATACTTGTCAAACCGTCGCAATGGAAGAATGCACCCTCACCGATGCTCGTCACGCCGTTCGGTAAGGAAGCGGTTTATACGCGCTATTCCTTCTACTTCGGGGACGCGTTCCTTTCCAAGCACTGGAGTTGTCTTTCGGATCTCCCCATGCTGAAGAGCAAGAACTCCTGCATTTTCCTTCTCACCCCGCAGTGCACGGAGGAACTGAAGCAGATTCTCGATCTGGTCGACGTCACCGCCATCCGCTCCATCCGTCAGGAAGTCCTGCTTGTGTATCTGCTCCGTCACCTGCACCATTACAACATCAACAACAAGATCCTGCCGCAGGACATCCTCCATATCTGCAGTCCGAGTTATATCCCCGAGGTCATCCGATATGTGGTGGAAAACATCGGCTCTCCCCTGCGCATCTCGGATATCGCCGCGCGGTTCTTCGTCAGCGGCAACAAGCTGAGCAAGGACTTCCGCGCCTTCACCTCCATCCCCATCCACCAATTTATCGTCCACGTCAAAGTTTCGATCGCGCAGTACGAACTGAAACGGGACGACCAGAGCGTTCGCGAGGTCGCGCGCCGGATGGGGTTCGAAAACGAAATTTACTTCTTTTCCTTCTTCCGCAAAAATACGGGCATGACGCCCCTGCAGTGGAAAAAGGGCAATCAAAGACCGACGGAATATCAGAGGGCGGAGTCCTGACAATTGTCAGGACTCCGCCTGTTTCGGAACATATGCGTTTGTCCTGCTTTCCGGAAGAACAGAGACCCTTATCAGGTCTCCAGTTGCTTGCCGAGGAAGCCCGCCGCAGTGAGAATCAGCTTGGTCTCCACCTCGCCCGTTGGGGCGTCGCGGCGCGTATCGCGGGTGCGGTCGACAACCGACGCAACGCAACCCATCACATCGCCCTCGCTGATAATCGGCATCGCGCAACTGACCTCAAACGCGCTGTCCTCGCTGAGAACAGGCATCGGCGCGTCACCATCGCGGTGGAAATACAGATTTCTGCCCTCCATCACGTGCTCCAACTCCGCCGACAGGGACTTTTCGGAGTAATCCTTTTTCGGGACTCCCGAACAGGCAATAATCGCGTCGCGGTCGCAGATAATGACCGCAAGCGAACAAACGCGATGCAACGTCTCGGCATATTGAGCCGCAAAAGACGCAAGCTCCCCGATGGGAGAATATTTTTTGAAGATGACCTTTCCTTCGCGGTCGGTATAAATTTCAAGCGGGTCGCCGCCACTGATTACATTGACACGAAAAACCTTATCGCGCCGCTTTTGGGCGCGTTGGACTGCCACTTTTGCGTGTTCCGCCGTGGCGTTTTCGTTATTTCCCGTGTCGCGGTTAAAATTTACGGGTACTTCGCTTTCCGCATCCGTTTTCATGTGCGCAATCGTTCCGGTGCGCAACAGCTCGTCCACATCGGCTTTGAGTTTGATGTCGATGTGGTCTTCGTAGACAATGATGCGGTCGATAATCAGCCGCAGGTCGTTCTTGTCCAGCCTGCCCTTGGAAAGAATTTCGTCAAACAGTTCGATTACCGTTTTCGACACCCGATTGACCCGCACCATCGTGTTGGTGGTGTCCGCAACCATTGCAAGCTGATTGGTCAGCCCCTCAATGCGGCTGTTGGATTCCTCAATCAGCGAATCGTAGGTTTCCTCCAGGATCTCCGCATTGTCCGGGTGGCGTGTCATATCCCGCACCTTTTGGCGAGCAAGATTTTTCAGCTCTGCCCGTTCCGCCTCAATCTGCGCCTGCAAATCCTCCGCCGCGCGTTTCCCGCTTCCGGCAGAGCGCTCTTCATGGGAGAGAACTTCCTCCAAAATGCGCAGCATGGCGGCAGAATTGTCCCGCACCTTGGCAACATACTCCTTCAGCACCGAATCCAGAAAATCCGCCCGCACATGGTGAGAGGTACAGCCTGCCAGTCCCCGCACATGGTAGGTTCCGCAGGTGTAGGCTTCAGCAAGGTCTTTGCGGCTCATGGCGAACATCGGGCTGCCGCAATCCCCGCAGAACAGGAATCCGGAATAGGTGTTGTCGTATTTCTTGACCCCGCGGTAATTGTTCTTGGTGCGCTGTTTCAACAGCTCCTGCGCAGTGGCAAAGGTGCGGTAATCCACAATCGGCTCGTGGTGATCTTCAAAGACGATATGCTCGCTCCTGTCCAACGCCACATCGTCGCCGTTGATCTTTCTGCGGTGATACTTGCGTTCGCGGAGCGTGCCAATGTAGAAATCGTTGTTCAGCATTTCCGAAACCGTGATGATGCTCCATTGCTCCCGCGTTTTCGCCTTGTATTCCTCTCCGGCGGCTTCTTTTCTCGCCTTTTCCCGCATTCGCGGCGTGGGGATGTGGCGGTCGGTCAGATAATTGGCAATCTTTTTATAGCCGTATCCCTCGATGTAGAGCCGGAACACCGTCCGCACCACCTCGGCGGCGGCTTCGTCCACTTCAAAGGTCATCTTTTTGGAGTTGGTAATCACATAGCCGTAAGGCACCGAACAAATCCATTCGCCCTTTGACTGACGGCTTGCAATCACGTCGGACACCTTTCTGCTGGCATCTGTAACCGGCATTTCATTGACGAAGAAGTAGAGTTTGATTTTCATCCAGTCATCGTTGTGGTCTTGGTAGTAGTCCACATCGTCTCCAATGGCAATGATGCGGATGTCCTTTTCCGCCAAATCCTCAAACTCGGCAAGCCCCTTGCCCGTCCGACGGGAGAATCGGCTCAGGTCTTTGACAATCAGAATATCATAATCCCCGCGCATCAGCTTCGGTCGAAGCCGCTGCCAGTAGTCGGGGCGCTGTTCAAAGGTGTACCCCGAGCGGTCGCGGTCTTCATAATAATCCACCGTGCTTGTCGGAAAATGCAGGCGGCAGTAGTCCCCGATAATCGTTTTTTGGTTCTCAATACTCGTGTTGTCCTTGTCCAACTCCAGGTCAACCGAAATACGGGTGTATGCCGCAATTTTCAATTGCTCCATCAATATCGTTATCTCCTTTCATATTTATCTTGATAATATTGTATCACAAGAAGTGGGAAAAGTCAAGGGGAAACAGACAGAAAGAGGGAAAACAGTCCTTTATGACTTGCAATCAGGGACGGAATGTTTGAAAAGTGTCAATTTGGGGCTGTTTTTTATCGAAAAAATGACAATCCCTAAGTCTCAGATTCTACGAAGCACAAAGTGCTCAATGTAATCGATAAATATTGCTCAGTCATTAAGCAAAATATTGCTCAATCAATTCAATAAAAAATGCTCATTTCTATTGACAAGCCTCTAAAATCATGGTATAATATAAGACAAGGAGGATGACACAATGAAAAAAATCGCACTTGAAACCGAATATAAAAAACGCATTATCGATTCCGTCGTTGATACCTATCTCAGCGTGAGCGGCGCTGTTTGCATTGAGGGACCGAAATGGTGTGGCAAAACATGGACTTCTTCCCATCACGCCAACAGCGAATTTTTGGTTGGCGACCCGACAAACAACTTCTCCAACCGCCAGTTGGCAGAACTGAACCCATCCCTTATTTTGCAGGGCGAAACACCTCGCATGATTGATGAGTGGCAAGAGGTTCCTTCTATTTGGGACGCAACCCGTGCGGAGGTCGATCACCGTCAGAAAAAGGGACAGTTTATCCTAACCGGTTCCTCCACTCCGAAAACCAAAGGCGTTCTGCACAGCGGAACGGGACGGATTGTTTCCATCCGTATGAATACCATGTCCCTTTATGAATCCGGCGATTCCTCCGGTGCAATCTCCCTGAAGAAATTATGTGACGGAAACCTCCGGATGCAAATGGTGGACGAAGCCTCCCTTGCAGACCTTGCGCTATTTATAGTTCGCGGCGGTTGGCCTGCGAACATCTCGGTTGCCCCTGATAAGGCACACCTGATGCCCAAAGCATATATGGAGGGGGTCATCAAAGAAGACCTCCACACGTTGGACGAAGAAATTGATTACAATCCCCACAAGGTTCGACTGCTGTTGAAATCGCTGGCGAGAAATGAAGCAACCACGGCGTCCGACGCCTCAATTCTGAAGGACATCGTAGAAAATGACAATGAAACAATGAGTCGAAACACGGTAGCAAAATATATGAACGCCCTGAACCGTCTCTTTTTGCTCAACAATCAAGAGCCGTTTTCTCCAAACATCCGCTCCTCGCTTCGTGTAAAGCAATCGGAAAAGCGGCATTTTTCGGATCCGGCAATGGCTTGTGCCGTTCTGAATTTAACACCGGAGAAGCTATTGCAGGATTTGAACACGTTTGGATTCTTGTTTGAAGCATTGGTAGAAAGAGATCTGTCCGTATACGCCGCCTCATTCGGGGCAAAATTGTTCCATTATCAAGATTATCACAACAATGAGATCGACGCGGTCTTGGAACTGGAAAACGGCGATTGGTGCGCCTTTGAAATCAAGCTCGGAGCAAGGAAAATTGACGAAGGCGCGGAAAACCTGATTTCTGTTTGTAATGATATCGTCAAAAACGGTGGCAAGGAACCGAAGATCAAATGCGTGATTTGCGGATTGTCCAATGCCGCATATCAAAGACCGGATGGCGTATTTGTAGTGCCGATCACGGCACTGAAAAATTGATTACATGAGGCTGTCTCAATAGAAATTGAAACAGCCTCATACTTTTTTATCGGCAATCCTGCTCCTGTTCCCTGCGGGCGCAAACCTCCAGGGAATGCCGGAGCAAATCCTGCGTAAGCGTTGGCAGATCACCGGTTCCGGACTCGAACACCACCACGCGATATTTCTGCGCACAGTACTGCCCATAGAGCGGCTTCAACTGTTCGCGCACCGAGGCATTCGATGCCTCGGACCTTGTGAGCCATACGGAAACATATTTTTTGTCATCGTGTACCTGTATTTCCATGCGGCTCACCTTCCTTTTGCTGTGAGTATGGTCGTGCTGATGGGCAAATATTCAGTTTTCAAAGATCGATTGCAGTTCACTATAACCTGTATCCCTCCGTTTCAATACTGCCGCCCGTTCGCATCCATTGTTTTCTTCTCCTGCACGCAGTAGCAGATGCAAGCACGCATAGCGCTCGGCGATTGCTTGTGTTCCGGGATATAAAGGACCGTTGCCATTGCCGTCACCCGCCTTCCGAAATGACCGCATCGGTGGCGGCATACAGCCGGTTGATTGCCGCATAGCACCGCCCGATGCTGTCGGCTGTGGCAGTCAGGTTGACTGTCCGGATGACCCCCTGATGTGCCAGCATCGTGAGCTGATTGAGATTCCGACCGATGCCCTTCAGCTCGTGAAGCACCGGCCTCAGTTCTTCGATTTGATAGATCGTTTTTCCGAGTGCCGAGATGCGGAGGTATTCTCCAATGCCCATTCCGGTTTCGGCGGCGATTCGTTCAATCGCGTTCCATTCGCTGTCGCTGACCCAAAAGGATTTCTTTCGGTTGCGTTTGCGACCTGGTTTTGTCAAGTATTCATCACCTCATTCTGAATCATTTTGCGTTTTTCCATTGCGTGAAAGTTTTCTTTGCTTCCTTTCTTTCTCAAAAGAAAGGAAGTGGGGAGCGCCTTGGCGCGGGGCTTCTGCCCCCCAATAAATGCGTTTGGCTCCAGCCGCCTTTGGCGGTGGGAGTCCAAACGCTCTGCTTGCCCTGTCGGGGCGGCGTGCCGCAGCGGCAGGCAAGCATCTTGCCACCGCTAAAGCGGGAAGCAGAGTGCTACAATCCGGATGCGTGTTGTGCGGTTTTGGTCATTGGTGGTTTCTCCTTTCCATGGTGTGAGGGTGGCGTTTTCATCCCGAACAGTGCCGCAAGGGTCGCAAGTGACGC